>DASQAW010000133.1:0-4951 GCA_035635495.1 Burkholderiales bacterium | reverse complement strand
CGCGCGGCGTCGCCGCGTGGGACGACTTCCAGAAGAGGCATGCCGCCGGCAGCTATCCGATCCCCGACGTCCCGGCCGCCGGCGAGGGCGGCGAGAAGCAGCTCGAGCTCGAGAAGCGCTACTTCAAGCCATGAGAGTCATAGCAATCGAGGAGCATTTCGTCACGCCGATGTACCGCGAGCACGTCGGCGCCAACGAGTACCGCAACTTCTATCTCACCAGCCGTAGCCAGGCGATGGGGCACGACATCATCGAGCAGAACCTCGACCTCGGCGCGAAGCGCCTGGCGCACATGGATGCGCACGGGGTCGATGTGCAGGTGCTCTCGTTCGGCTCGCCAGGGCCGCAGGGCTTCGCCGCGGATGTCGCGATCCCGATGGCGCGGGATGCCAACGATCGGCTGCATGCGGCAGTCAAAGCCCATCCGAAGCGTTTCGCGGGATTCGCCGCGCTGCCCACTGCCGACCCGAAGGCTGCGGTGGAGGAACTCGAGCGCTGCGTGACGCAGCTCGGCTTCAAGGGCGCGATGATCCACAGCCACCAGCAGGGCGAGTTCCTCGACGCGAAGAAGTATTGGCCCATGTGGGAGCGCGCCGAGCGGCTGGGCGTGCCGATCTACCTGCACCCGGCGCTGCCGCATCCGCAGGTGGTGAAGGCGTACTTCGACGGTTATGAAGAGCTGGCGCGAGCGCCGTGGGGTTTCGCGGTCGACACGAGCTGCCACTTCCTGCGCCTATTGTTCTCGGGCCTTTTCGACGCCTATCCGAAGCTGCGGATCATCCTCGGGCATCTCGGCGAAGGCCTGCCGTTCGCCATGCACCGGCTGAACGAGCACAGCATGCACGCGGCGAAGCGCCGCGGGCTGAAGAAGGAGCCGATCGAGTACCTGCGCGACAACCTGCTGGTGACCACCAGCGGCAACTGGTTCGAGCCGGCGTTCGTCTGCACGCTGCTCGCGCTCGGCGCCGACAACATCCTCTTCGCGATCGACTGGCCCTACGAGTCGAACAAGACCGGGATGGAGTTCTTCCGCAAGCTATCGCTGAGCGATGCGGACAAGGAGAAGATCGCGCACGGCAACGCCGAGCGTCTGCTCAGCCTTTAGGCTTTGAAAACCGAGCGGTCGACGTCGTCGAGCTGCCAAGTCTGCGCCTCCTCGCAGAACGGGCACTCGAGGGTGCGCTCGGTTTCGGTCAGGTTCTTGAAGGTCTCGTAGTCGACGTCGAGCTCGGTCGGCACGAGCTTCCTGCACTTGGTGCAGCGCACGCTCAGCATCGGCATCGGTTCTCCCCTCTGTCAGGCGGTCGGCTACCCTAATTTGTTCGCGCCGCCAAAGTCTGCTGAAATGGCGCCGGGACGTACAAAAGGAGCTTACAACTATGAGAATACTCGTCCTCACCGTTGTCCTGATGCCGGCGGCCGCCGGCGCGCAAACCGTCACCAACGAAGGCTACGCGCGGGACCTCGGCTCGCAGGTCTGGAAGAACCCCTTCGGCCTGTGCTGGAGGGCCGGCCAGTCGTGGACGCCGGAGCTCGCGATCGCCGACTGCGACCCCGATCTGGTGCCGAAGCCGCCCGCGCCCAAGCCGGCGCCCGTGGCCGCAACGCCGCCGCCGCAGGCCGCCCCGACGCTCGCGCCGGCTGCTCCACCGGTGGTGGCCGCGCCGGTCGCCGCGCCGGTAGTTGCTTCGGCGCCGCTGCCGCGGCGAACCGTCTCCCTCACGCTCGGCGCCGACGCCAGCTTCGACACCGGCAAGGCAGACCTCAAGCCCGAGGGGCGCGCGAAGCTGGACGGCGTTGCCGCCAAGCTGAAAGAGCCCGGCGTGCAGATGGACTCGATGACCGTCACCGGGCATACCGACAGCGTCGGCAGCCCGGCGTCGAACCAGCGCTTGTCGGAGCGGCGCGCCGAAGCGGTGAAGGGCTACCTCGTCGCCCAGGGCATCGAGGGCTCGAAGATCCGCACCGTGGGCCGCGGCCAGACGCGGCCCGTGGCGGACAACAAGACGTCGCAGAGCCGTGCGCGGAACCGGCGCGTGGAAGTCGAGATCACCGGCGCCCGCGCCACGCAGTAGCGGTTTCTTATGCGCTAAGCGTCTGCTTCACCCGCTCGGGCGTGAACGGCATGTGCGTGAGGCGCTTGCCGGTGAGGCGGTAGACCGCGTTCGCTACCGCCGCGCCGACCCACGGGTTGCCGATCTCGCCCAGGCCCGAGGGCGGCGCGTCGCGCTCCACGAACTCGACCTGCATCGACTCCGGGATGTCGGACATGCGGAGCAGGTGATAGTCGTGGAAGTTGGACTGCTGCACCTCGCCGCCCTTGATGGTCACGCGCTCGTGCAGGACGCTGGACAGGCCGTAGAGGATTCCGCTCTCGATGTTGGCGCGCGCCATGTCGGGCTGCACCACGAGGCCGCCGTCCACCGCGAGCCAGGCCTTGCGCACGCGGATCTTGCCGCTCGCCTTGTCCAGCGACACCTCGGCCACGCCCGCGCCGATCGAGCCCGAGCGCTCGCTGAGCGAAAGGCCGAGCGCGCGGCCTTCGGGCCGCGGCGCCTTCCAGTCCGACATCTGCGCCACCTTCTCCAGCACCGCGCGCACCCGCGGGATCGCCGCCATGCGCTCGTTCCTGAAGGCGATCGGGTCGATGCTCGCGTCGGCCGCCATCTGGTCGACGAAGGACTCGATCGCGAACTGGTTGAACACGTGCCCGACCGCGCGCCAGTGCTTGAGGCGCACGCCGTGCGAAGTGCCGCGCATCTCGATGAACTGGTTCGGCACCTGATAGTACGGGATGCGGATGCCGGTCTGCAGCAGGAAGCTGCCGTCGCCGACCACGCAGTGCGTCCAGCCGGTGACCTTGCCGTCCTTGTCGGTCGCCGCCTGCAGGCACTGGAACGACTGCGGGCGGAACATGCCGTACTGCATGTCCTCCTCGCGCGTCCAGACCAGCTTGACCGGCCGTTTCGCTTCTTTCGCTATGCGAGCCGCTTCCGACGAGTAATCGCCGAGGGTGCGCCGGCCGAAGCCGCCCCCCATGTAGCACTGGTGCAGCGTCACCTGCTCGGGCCTGAAGCCGAGCGCCTTGGCGATCGCCTCGCGCGACGAGCCGGGATCCTGCGTCCCTTCCCACACCTCGACGTGATCACCCGCGGCGTTCAGCCGCGCGACCGCGTTCATCGGCTCCATCTGCGCGTGGTAGCCGTAATCGCTGCGGAACTCGGCCTTGTAGGTCTTCGCCGCGCTGGAGAACGCCGCTTTCGGGTCGCCTTTCGTATCGAGCGTCTGCGACTTCGCCGCGGGGTCGGCGTGCACCTTGGCGTAGGTCTCCTCGAGCGTCCGTTCGGAATCGAATCCGGCGGCGGCGCCTTTGTTCCACTTCACTTCCAGCGCGCGCCGCGCGGCCAGCGCGTGCGGCAGGCTGTCGGCGATGATGGCGACGCCGTCGGGCAGGCGCACGGTGCCGATCACGCCCTTCATCGACTTCACCTTCGCATCGTTCCAGCTCTCGGGCGCGCCGCCGTGCACGGGTGCGTGCCGCACGGTCGCGTACACCATGCCGGCAAGCTGCACGTCGAGCGCGTATTGCGCCGTGCCGTTCACCTTGGCCGGAATGTCGCGCCGCGGGATCGCCTTGCCGATGAACTTGTAGTCCTCTTTCTTCTTGAAGTCGGCGGCGTCCACCGCCGGCAACGTCGCCGGCACCTTGGCGAGGGCGGCGATCTCACCGTAGCTCAGCTTTCTTCCGCCGCCATCGACCACGAACCCTGGTTCCGTCTTCAGGGTCTTGGGGTCGACGGCCCATTTCTCGGCAGCGTTGGCGATGAGCACCTTGCGCACCTGCGCGCCGGCCGTGCGCAGCTCGCTGTAGTAGCTCTGCACCGCGCGGCTGCCGACGATCGCCATGCTCTGCTCGCCGCGCACCTTGTAGCCGTAGACCGCCGGGTCGGCGGGCGCCCAATCGAGCACCACCTTCGACCAGTCAGCGTCCATCTCCTCGGCGACGATCAGCGGCAGCGAGGTCATCGAGCCCTGTCCCATCTCGGCGCCGGCGGTGAGGATCGTCACCGTGCCGTCGGGCGCGATGCGCACCCACGTGTTGACCTGCTGCGCGGTCGCTGCTTCGGCCTCGGACATGAGGCGCAGGCCGTCGGAACCCATCGCGATGGCGAAGCTCAGCGCACCGGATGTCTTGAGGAACTGTCGGCGGTCCATTTACGCCTCCTTCGATGCGCGCTGGATCGCGGCGATGATGCGGTGATACGTGCCGCAGCGGCAGAAGTTGCCGTCCATGTGCTCGACGATCTGCTCGCGCGACGGCTTGGGATTCGCCGCGAGCAGCTCGGCCGCCTTCATGATCTGTCCCGACTGGCAGTAGCCGCATTGCGGCACCTGCTCGGCGATCCACGCCTTCTGCAGCGGATGCGAGCTGTCGGGCGAGAGGCCCTCGATGGTGGTGACGCTCGCGCCTTTCAGGGTGCCGAGCGCCGTGGTGCAGGAGCGCACCGCCTTGCCGTTCACGTGCACCGTGCACGCGCCGCAGAGCGCGGCGCCGCAGCCGAATTTGGTGCCGGTGAGCTTCAGCTCATCACGGATGACCCACAGGAGCGGCGTGCTGTCCTCCGAGCTGGCGGAGACCGGCTTGCCGTTGAGCTTGAACGCGACCATCGAGACCTCCTTTGGGGCGATGTTCACCCACTAGATAGGCTCCTTCAATCGCGGTTTGTGAAATGCCGCTGTCGCGAACGCACCTACCGGGGGTCAACCCCTGTCAGTATTCCCGCGAAGCTACTTCGGCGGGGTCCAGGGCTTGTCGGCCCAGGCGACGCCGACGCGGGCGACCTGGGCGTCGATCAGGTAGGGCTTGCCCTCGGCCGCCGCCTTGCGGGCGCGGCCGAGCGCCGCGCGCAGCTCGGCGGGCGAGTTCGCCACCTCGCCCTCGACGCCGAAG
>DASQAW010000132.1:0-14521 GCA_035635495.1 Burkholderiales bacterium | reverse complement strand
TGCTGGAGCAGCACCAGGCCGATGATGGACAGCGCCACCAGCACGTGAAGAACGATCAGTACAGTCGTCAACATCTCAGTTGGCCCTCAATATCGCCAGGAAATCTTCTGCTACGAGCGACGCCCCGCCGATCAACCCGCCGTCGACGTCCGGCATCGCGAAAATCGTGCTTGCGTTCTGCGCCTTGACGCTCCCGCCGTAGAGGATCGTCGTGTCCTGCGGCACTTTCTTTCGCAAGAACGCGTGCACCGCCTGCGCCTCGCCCGGCGTCGCATTCTTGCCCGTGCCGATCGCCCACACGGGCTCGTACGCCAGCACGCCGTCCTTGAACGCCACCGCGCCGAGCTGCCGCGCGACCACTTCTTCCGTCTTGCCCGCTTCACGCTCCGCGAGCGTCTCGCCCACGCACAGGATCGGCGTCAATCCCGCGGCGCGAGCCGCCGCGAATTTCGCCGCGACCTGCGCATCCGTCTCGCAGTAGATCTGCCGGCGCTCCGAGTGCCCGACGATCGCATAGCGGCAACCGAGCTCCTTCAGCATCGCCGCCGACACTTCGCCGGTGTACGCGCCCTGCGCATGCTCGCTCACGTTCTGGGCGCCCAAGGCGATCGCTGATCCCCGCAGCTGCTCCGCCACGTCAGCCAGATACGGAAACGGGGGACAGACCACGCATTGCGTGCCCTTCGGAAGGCCTCTCAGGATTGCGTCCAGCAGCGCGCGATTCGCGGCCCGGCTGCCCTGCATCTTCCAGTTGCCGGCAACCAGCCGGGTGCGTGCCATGCGACTGAATTTTACCGCATTGCAATAAGACCGACTCCGGTCAGCGCACGCTCGATTCGATCTCGCTTAACAGAGCGAACCGAGAATCTCTCGACCAGGCGAAGTGGCAGAGTGGGGAGATGCTACGGTCTGCAACGCCGTCCACGTTGGTTCGAATCCAACCTTCGCCTCCAGCCCCTTTCCAATGAGATGAAGTGCCGCCGCGCCGTGTTAGCCGGGCAAAGGGAGGGCGCGTCCATGAAAGTCTGTCCGGTGATCTTCGTCAGCCTGCTCCTCGGCGCCTGCGCCGCCGGTTCCGATTGCGGTCCCGACTGGTACGCGATCGGCCAGCGCGACGGCCGCCTCGGCGCCCAGATGCAGGCTGCGACCTATGCCTCACGCTGCACCGCGCAAGTCGACGAGGCGCGCTATGCCGAGGGCTGGCGCGATGGCTTCGGCGCGCGCCCGATTCCGCTCTGGTGACATAGTTCCGCACGGGTTCCGCCGGGCGGTGCGGAACGGACTACGCGCGGTAGCCAAAGCGTCATCGGTCCGGGTTATAGTGGAATGGCACGAGGGATTGCCTGACCGCCGAGTGAGCGCCGATAGCTCGCCGGGGTCGGCAAGCCCCTTGGGCAACCCTCCAGGCTCCCCTACCATCTGCCGGCCGCAGACAGGCACATGAAAGTGCCGCGGCTGCAGAATGACGTTCGTGGCTGAGCACCATCACCACCCTCATCACGACCACGGCCATGCGCCGCCGGGCAGCGCGCTGCGCACGGCAGCGGTGCTCACGATCGCCTTTGCCGTCGTCGAAGCGCTCGGCGGCTGGTGGACCGGCTCGCTCGCGCTGCTCTCCGACGCGGGCCACATGCTCACGGATGGCGCCGCGCTCGGCTTGGGCGCGGTCGCCGCCTGGATGGCGCGGCGGCCGCCTTCGGAGCGCCACTCCTACGGGCTCGGGCGCGCGGAGATCGTCGCCGCGCTGATCAACGCCGGGACGATGCTGGTCATCGTGCTCGGGCTGGGCTACGAGGCCGTGATGCGTCTCAGGAACCCGAGTGCCGTGAACGGCTTCGCGGCCGCGCTGATCGCCGCCGTCGGTCTCGCGCTCAACCTGTGGGTGATGCGCCGGCTGCACGGCCACGACATGAACACGCGCGCCGCGCGCCTGCACGTCGTGGGCGACGCGCTCGGCTCGGTCGCGGCGCTCGCCTCCGGTGCGCTCGTCGCGCTCACGGGCTGGACGCGCGCCGACCCGCTCGCCTCGCTCGCGATCTGCGTGCTGATCGCGCTATCGAGCTGGCGCCTGCTGCGGGAGAGCCTGCACGCGCTGATGGAGGGCGTGCCGCACGGGCTCTCGGTGGAAACGATCGGCGGCGAGATGGCGCGCGTCGACGGCGTCCTCTCGGTGCACGACCTTCATGTGTGGATGATCTCGGGCAGCCGCACGGCGCTCTCGGCGCACGTCGTGGTGCGCAGCATGGGCCAATGGGAACGCCTGCGCGTGGAGCTGCAGACGCGGCTGCACGAGCGCTTCGGCATCGATCACGTCACGCTGCAGCCGGAGTCGATGACGCGGCCGCTGGTACGGCACTAGGGTTTCGGCAAGCCGAGCGAGCGCCACGCGCGCTCCGAGAATGCTCGGCGGATGGCGGGCAGCTCTTCGAGGACCAGCTCCACGGCGCGCAGCAGCAGCTCTTCCGGCGGCATGGCTTCCCCCGCCAGGTAGGTCTTGATTTCGGAGTAAGGCACGCCGAGCTGGCGGGCAACCGCGGCCGTGCTGCCGACGTTCTCGGCGGCGCGGGTGAAGATGCGCTGAACGATCGCCTGGGATTCTTCCACTCCCGGGAGTTTACGCTGGTGTCGGGAAATTCCCCACTAGGCCCGCGCCGCGGTCTTCACCGCTGCGGCGATCGACTGCGCCGCGGATTCGATCGCATCGCGCGGCTCGCCCTCGACCATCACGCGCAGCACGGGCTCGGTGCCCGAGGGGCGCAGCAGTACCCGCCCGCGGCCGTTGAGGGAGCGCTCGGCGTCCGCCTGGGCGGTCTTGATGACCTCGTGCTTCTCCCACTTGAAGCCGCGCGGCACCGCCACGTTCACCAGCACCTGCGGGTACATCACCAGGTCCTTGGTGAGCTCGTCGAGCGTGCGCCCGCTCGAGCGCATGGCGTCGAGCACCTGCAGCGCCGAGACGATGCCGTCGCCGGTGGTGTGCTTGTCGAGGCAGATCAGGTGCCCCGAGTTCTCGCCGCCGAGCTCCCAGCCCTTCTCGCGCATCAGCTCCAGCACGTAGCGGTCGCCGACGCGCGCGCGGCCGAAGCCGATGCCGAGGCGCGCCATCGCCTTCTCGAAGGCGAGGTTGGTCATCAGCGTGCCGGCGACGCCCTTCAGCGCCTTCTGCGCAGCGCCGCCTTGCACCCGATGGCCGGCGATGACGAACAGCAGCTCGTCGCCGTCGTAAGTCCGCCCCTGCGCGTCGACGATGGTGACGCGGTCGCCGTCGCCGTCGAGCGCAATGCCGAGATCGGCCTTCTGCGCCGCCACCTCGCGCTGCAGGGCCGCCGGATGCGTCGCCCCGACCTTGTCGTTGATGTTGAAGCCGTCGGGCTTCACGCCGATCGCCGCCACCTCGGCGCCGAGCTCGTGGAACACGTTCGGCGCGATGTTGTACGCGGCGCCGTGGGCGCAGTCGACGACGAGCTTCAGCCCTTTGAGGTCGAGCTCGTTCGGGAAGGTGGACTTGCAGAACTCGATGTAGCGCCCGCCGGCGTCCTCGCGCCGGCGCACCTTGCCGAGCTGCGAGGACGGGTTGCAGCCCATCGGCTTCTCCATCTGCGCCTCGATCGCCGCCTCGGTGTCGTCGGGCAGCTTGAAGCCGTCGCCGGAGAAGAACTTGATGCCGTTGTCCGCATACGGGTTGTGCGACGCGCTGATCACGACGCCCGCGGAGAGCCGCAGCGCGCGCGTGAGATAGGCGATCGCCGGCGTGGTCACCGGGCCGCACATGTGGACATCCACGCCCGCGGCGGAGAAGCCGGCTTCGAGCGCCGACTCGATCATGTAGCCCGAGATGCGCGTGTCCTTGCCGATGATGACGGCCGGGTCGGCGCCCTGCCCGGCGAGCACCTTGCCCGCCGCGTAGCCCAGGCGCATGACGAAGTCCGGCGTCATGGGCATCTCGCCCACCGTGCCGCGGACGCCGTCGGTCCCGAAATATTTGCGCGTCATGCGCTCCTTGCCGCTTCCCACACTGCAATGACGTCCCGTGTCTCTTTTACGTCGTGCACGCGAAGTATAGTCGCGCCGTTTTGCAGCGCCAGCAGGGCCATCGTCAGGCTGCCGGCGAGGCGGTCGGTGACCGGACGACCGGTGAGCTTGCCGAGCGTGGACTTGCGCGACAGGCCGGCGAGCACGGGGACGCCGAGCTGGCGCAGCTCGGCGAGGCGCGCGAGCAGCGTGAGATTGTGCTCAGCGGTCTTGCCGAAGCCGAAGCCGGGGTCGACCACCAGGCGCTCGCGCGCGATGCCGGCGCCCTCGGCGGCGGCGATGCGCTGGCGCAGAAATTCCTTCACCTCGGCCACGACATCATCGTAATGCGGCTCGCGTTGCATGGTCGCGGGCTCGCCCTTCATGTGCATGAGACAGACGGCGCACTTGCTATTCCGCACGGCTTCCATGGCGCCGGGTGCCTGGAGCGCCTGCACGTCGTTGATCATCGAGGCGCCCGCATCGAGCGCGGCGCGCATCACGGCGGGCCGGCGCGTGTCCACCGATACGCAGAGATCGCGGATCCTTTCCACCACGGGAATGATGCGCTCGAGCTCCTCTGCCTCGGAAACGGGCGCCGCGCCCGGGCGCGTCGACTCGCCGCCGACGTCGACCATGTCCGCGCCCTCCTCCGCCAGCCGCCGCGCGTGCGCGATCGCCGCGTCGCGCTCGAGGAAGCGGCCGCCGTCGGAGAAGGAGTCGGGCGTGACGTTCACCACGCCCATCACCAAGGGCTTGTCCAGCGGGAATGAAAATCTGCCGCAGCGAAGCACTGCGGCAGATTTTAGGGCAGCGTCCTTAGGCGGATGCGGCAGGCGCGGTGGCGCCCTCGGCGCCGCCGTCGCTCGCGGGCGGCTTGGCGGCCTGCGAGCCCGAGGGCTTCGGCGGCCGCGGCGGCTTGCCGGCCATGATGTCGCTGATCTGGTCGGCGTCGATCGTCTCGTACTCGAGCAGCGCCTTGGCCATCGCCTCGACCTTGTCGCGGTTGTCTTCCAGCAGCTTGCGCGCAAGGTGGTACTGGACGTCGATGATGCGGCGGATCTCGCTGTCGACCTTCTGCATGGTCGCCTCCGAGACGTTCTTGTGCGTCTGGATCGAGCGGCCGAGGAAGATCTCGCCCTCGTTCTCGCCGTAGACCATCGGCCCGAGCTCATCCGACATGCCCCACTGCGTCACCATGCGCCGCGCGATCTCGGTGGCGCGCTCGAAGTCGTTCGCCGCGCCGGTGGTCATCTGCTTCATGAAGAGCTCTTCGGCGATGCGGCCGCCGAAAAGCACCGCGATCATGTTGAGCAGGCGATCGCGGTCCTGGCTGTAGCGGTCCTCGGTCGGCAGCTGCATGGTCACGCCGAGGGCGCGGCCGCGCGGAATGATGGTCACCTTGTGCACCGGATCGGTCTTCGGCAGCAGCCGCGCGACGAGCGCGTGGCCCGACTCGTGGTACGCGGTGTTGCGGCGCTCTTCTTCCGGCATCACCATCGAGCGCCGCTCGGCGCCCATGATGATCTTGTCCTTGGCGCGCTCGAAGTCGTCCATCTCGACCAGGCGCTTGTTGCCGCGCGCGGCGAACAGCGCCGCCTCGTTCACCAAGTTGGCGAGGTCCGCTCCCGAGAAGCCCGGCGTGCCGCGCGCGATGATGTCCGGCTTGACGTCCGGCGCGAGCGGAACTTTGCGCATGTGCACCTTCAGGATCTCCTCGCGCCCACGGATGTCCGGCAGCGGCACCACCACCTGCCGGTCGAAGCGGCCCGGGCGCAGGAGCGCGGGGTCGAGCACGTCGGGGCGGTTGGTGGCGGCGATGACGATCACGCCCATCGTCGCCTCGAAGCCGTCCATTTCCACCAGCAGCTGGTTCAGCGTCTGCTCGCGCTCGTCGTTGCCGCCGCCCAAGCCCGCGCCGCGCTGGCGGCCGACCGCGTCGATCTCGTCGATGAACACGATGCACGGCGCATGCTTCTTCGCCTGCTCGAACATGTCGCGCACGCGGGCGGCGCCCACGCCGACGAACATCTCGACGAAGTCGGAGCCCGAGATCGAGAAGAACGGCACCTTGGCTTCGCCCGCAATCGCGCGCGCGAGCAGCGTCTTGCCCGTGCCGGGGTTGCCGACCATCAGCACGCCGCGCGGGATGCGCCCGCCGAGCTTCTGGAACTTCGAAGGATCGCGCAGGAAGTCGACGAGCTCCGCCACCTCCTCTTTCGCCTCCTCGCAGCCGGCCACATCGGCGAACGTCACGGTGTTGCTGGACTCGTCCATCATCCTGGCGCGCGACTTGCCGAAGGAGAACGCGCCGCCGCGCCCGCCGCCCTGCATCTGGCGCATGAAGAAAATCCACACGCCGATCAGCAGCAGCATCGGGAACCAGGACACGAAGATGTTCATGAGAAGCGAAGGCTCCTCTTCCGGCTTGGCCTCGACCTTGACGCCGTACTTGAGCAGGTCGGAAACCAGCCAGATGTCGCCCGGCGAATAGCTGGTGACGCGCTTGCCGTCGGCGGTGGTCGCCTTGAGCTGGCGGCCTTCGATCGTGACCTTGGCGATCCGGCCGGCCTTCACCTCATCCAGGAACTGCGAATATTCCATCGGCGCCTGCGCCGCCTGGCGGGTGTTGAACTGGTTGAACACGGTCATCAGCACCAGCCCGATGACGAGCCAGATGACCAGGTTCTTGAGCATATTGTTCAAAGACTTGCTCCTGTTTTTGCGAGACTACTGTACCTCGTTCATCTTACGCGGATTTCTCGCCACGACATAGGTCTCCCTGGACTCGCCGCGCGACGCTTCCGGCTTGCGCACGCTCACTTTGACGAAGTCATGTTTCAAACGTTGCAGTACTTCGTCAAATGCTTCGCCCTGGAAGGCTTTCAGCACGAATACTCCATCGGATTTGAGGGCTTTTTGGCAGAAGTCCATCGCGGCGAAGAAGAGCTCGGCGCCGCGCGCCTGGTCGACGTTTGCTATTCCCGACAGGTTGGGCAGGACGTCGGAAAGAACCACGTCGGCCTTGCGGCCCTCCAGCGCCTCGAGGAGCCTCGCTTCACGAAAATCGCCTTTGAGCACGGTCACGCCTGAGATGGGGGCAATCTCGAGCAGATCAACAGCAATCACCTTGCCGGCGGGCTTCACCTTCGCGGCGGCGACCTGCGACCAGCTCCCCGGCGCCGCGCCGAGGTCGACGACTACCGCGCCGGGGCGGAACAGCTTGTCACGCTCGTCGAGCTCGAGCAGCTTGTAAGCCGCGCGCGAGCGGTAGCCCTGCTCTCGCGCCTTGCGCACGTAGTGGTCGGTGACGTGCCGGCGCAGCCACTGCTTGTTCGACTTGGCCACCGCATGATGTTAGCGGTGGCCGGGCGCTATTCGGCTTTGATGTTCGCGCGCTTGACGACACCGCCCCAGCGCTCGATGTCGTTCTTGATGAGCACACGGAACTGCTCCGGCGTGCCGCCGGCCGGAGCGACCCCGTCGGTCGCCAGGAGGTCGGCGACGTCCTTCGACTTGAGCGCGTCGTTCGCGGCCTGGTTCACGCGCTCGACCACTGCGCCCGGCAGCCCCTTCGGACCGACGAGGCCGTGCCAGAGCACCACCTCGTAGCCCGGTACGCCGGCTTCGCTTACCGTCGGCAGTTCCGGCGCCGCCGGGATGCGCTGCGCCGTGGTGACCGCGAGCCCGCGCAGCCGGCCCGACTTGATGAATTGCAGGCTCGTGGCGACGCTGCCGAAGATGAGCTGGGTGTTGCCGGCGATGGTGTCGTTCAGCGCCGGCCCGGTGCCTTTGTACGGCACATGCACGATCTTGATCTTCGCCATGTCGAGGAACAGCTCGCTCGCGAGGTGCGTGATGCTGCCCGCGCCGGCCGAAGCGTAGGAGAGCTTGTCGGGCTCCTTGCGCGCATATTCGATCAGCTCCCTGAGCGTCTTCGCCGGTACCGAAGGATGCACGGCGACCACGAACGGCCCCTGCGACAGCTGCACGATCGGCGAAATGTCGTTCACCGGGTCGAAGGAGAGCTTGTAGATGCTCGGGTTGACCGTATAGCTGCCCGCGATGAGGAGCAGCGTGTAGCCGTCGGGCGGCGACTTGACCGCGAACTCCGCGCCGAGGTTGCCGCCGGCGCCGGGCTTGTTCTCCACGATGACCTGCTGCCCGAGCCGCTCGGTGAGCTTCTGCGCGATGAGCCGCGCGATGAAGTCCGTGCCGCCTCCCGGCGCGAACGGCGCGATGATGCGCACGGGCTTCGACGGATAGCTCTGAGAAAAACTCGTGCCCGCCGCAAGCGCGGCGAGCACGAGCACTGCACCAGAGAGCAGCCTTTTCATCTTAGAACCGCGTACGGATGCCGACGCCGAACTCGTTCTGGTCGGGCTTGCCGAAGGAACGCGGATCGGCCCAGCCGTCCTTGGTCTTCATCCGGTCCGCCACGACGTAGACCTCGGTGCTGCGGTCGAAGTGATAGAAGGCCGAGGCGTACACCGTACCCTTGGTCCCGGTCACGCCGCGCGTGACGCCGTTGGTATTCGCGTACGGGTTGAGGATGAAGCCCGAGGCGTTCACTCCGGCGTTGTCCGCCTTGAAATGTGCATAGCCGAGCTCGAAGTCGTACTTGGCCGTTGGCGCGAAGCGGCCCGAAAGCGTCCAGGCATTGTCCTTGCGCTCGCCGACCGCCGCCGGCTGCTCGGCGGTGTAGTGGAACCAGCCGCCATAGACGCGCACCATCGGTCCGATGCCGACATCGCCGCCGAGCGCATAGGACTTGTGCTTGAGCTTGGGTGCCGTGGTCGCGGTGCTGCTGACGTCGGACTGGTTGTAGAAGCCGGAGACGTTGACCATGCCGCCGTTCCAGGCGAGTCCGAGCGCGTTCGAACTATTGCGGTCGTTCTCCCCGGCGACGGGATCGTTGCCGGTGCCCGGGCTCTGGAACTGGTGGCCCGCGCCCGCCATGAACTGGCCGAACTGCTTCTTGTAGACCACGCCGCGGTCCCAGCGCGTGCTGGTCGGGCTCGCTGCGTAGTAGATCAGCTGCTTGAAGTTGTTGGTGTTGGTCCAGCCGCGCTCCTCGTAGTTCACCTGGCCGTCGGACGTGTACGGGTCGCCCCAGTTGCCGGCAAAGTCGCGCGGCAGCGTGTTCTGCCGTCCGAAGGTCAGCTTGCCGAAGTTGTCGCCGTAGAAGCCGACCCAGGCGTCGCGGTTGAAGATGGTGTTGTCCGTGTCGAACTTGCCGGTGGCGACGACGAATTCGCCTTCGAGCTTGAAGATCAGCGAGGGCGCCCCGTCCGGCAGGTTACGCGACCCGATGATGCCCCAGCGCGAGCCGCTGAACCACGGCGTGGTGAAGTTGCTCAGGCGGTCGCCGTTGGCGTTGGCGTTGCTCTGCGAGACGAACGTGAGGTCGAGCAGGCCGTAAAGCGAAAGGTCGAGGCCCGGCTTGTGGAAGGAAATGCCCTCGCGCCGCGCGGAAGCCTCGCGCAGCACGTTGTCTTCTCCCTGGGTTTGCGCGTAGGCGCCGCTGGCGGCGAGCGCCGTGACGGCGAGCGCGATGGCTCGACGCGGTAAGCGTTTCATCTCTTGTTCCCCCTCTGGTTAAGTGGACGTCCCCGTGGACGCGCGCTGGACCTTAGAAAACTCAGGCTTGCTAACCGCTTTCAGCCCTGGTCCGCGTTGCGGCCGCGCCACGATCGCAGCGCGATGACAGCGCCCGGCAAGGTTTCGGTGGCTAAAATTTGGGCAGGGGCCGCGTCGCCTGGCGCGGCCGGAGGAGGTTGATGAGGAGTCTGCTGAGCGCGGCCGCGCTTGCCGCCGTCATCGCCACGCCCGCGTTCGCGCAGGCGCGCATCGTCATCACCATCGGCGGCAGCGACAAGATCGTCTATCTGCCGGCGAAGCTCGCCGAGCGGCTCGGCTATTTCCAGGCGCAAGGCGTCGACGTCGAGCTGCGCAGCGAAGCCGCCGGCGTCGAGGCGCGCGACGCGCTCCTCTCCGGCGCGGTGCAGGGCGTGGTCGGCTTCTACGACCACACGATCGCGCTGCAGGCGAAGGGCAAGCTGGTGCAATCGGTGGTGCAATTCACCGTAGCGCCGGGAGAGGCGCTGCTCGCGTCGGCGCGAAGCGCCGCGCACCTGCGCTCTCCCGCCGACCTGAGAGGACGCGTCGTCGGCGTGACCGGCCTCGGCTCGTCGACCAGTTTCCTGACCAACTACCTCGCGCTAAGCCATGGCGTGAAGCCGAACGAGCTCAGCCTCGTGCCGGCGGGCGCAGGTAACCGGTTCATCGCCGCGATGCGCGAAGGCACGATCGAAGCCGGGATGACCACCGAGCCGACGGTTTCGCGGCTGCTGAAAGGCGGCGAGGCGCACCTGCTGGTCGACCTGCGCACTCCCGAGTCGACGACGAAGGCGCTCGGCGGGCTTTATCCCTCGGCCTGCCTCTACCTGAACAGCGCGTGGGCCGAGCGCAACCGCCCGCAGGTCCAGCGCATGGTGAATGCGCTGGTGAATGCGCTCGCCTATATCCATTCGCGCAGCGCCGAAGAGATCGCCGCCGCGATGCCGCCGGAGTACTACGCCGGCGACCGCGCCCTGTATGTCAGGGCGATCGACGCAGCCAAGCCGATGTTCACGCTCGACGGCCGCATGCCGCAGTCGGGCCCGGCGACGGTGCTGAAAGTAATGAGCGCGATCGACCGCAACGTGCAGTTCAAGAACATCGATCTCGCGAAGACCTTCACCGGCGAGTTCGTGGGAGCTGCGCGGGTCGACCCGCGGCCCATGGCCGCGGCGGCGGGACGCTAGCCGAACACCACCGACACCACGAGCCCGCTGCCCCGCGCCGGATCGGAAAGCTGCACGCTCGCCCGGCTGGCGGTGGCGATCTCGCGCACGATGGGCAGGCCGAGCCCGGAGCCGCCGGGGCCGTCGTCATGCAGGCGGTAGAAGCGCTCGAACACGCGCTCGCGCTGCTCCAGCGGAATCCCCGGGCCGTTGTCCTCGATGCGCAGCGTGACGCGATCGCCGCTGGCGTCGATCGCGGCGGTCACCACGCCGCCGCGCGGCGCATAGCGAATGCCGTTGTCGACGAGATTGGCGACCAGCTCGTGCAGCATCGAAGGCGTGCCGCGCACCGGCGCGCTGCCGCGCTGCTCGAAGCCGAGATCGATGTCCTTGGCCTGCGCGCTCGGCGCGAGCTCCTCGAGCACCCGCTTCACGACTTCGGCCAGATCGACCTCGGCCTGGCGCGGCTCGCTGTGCGCCGCGGCTTCCGCTATGAAGAGCGTGAGGAGCTGGTTGACCAGCCGGATGCCGTCGCGCACGCCGTCGCGGATCGCCTGCAGCGCGTCCTGGCGCACGGCGGCGTCTTCACTGCGCAGCGCGAAGCTTACCTGCGTGTTGAGCACGCTAAGGGCGGTGCGCAGCTGGTGCGACGCGTACGCGACGAAACGGCCGTGCGCCGCCATGTGCTCATCCAGCCGGTGCACGTAATCGTTGACCGCGGTGACCAGCGGCGCGAGCTCCTGCGGCACAGGCCCTGGGTCGAGCGGCTCGAGCGCGCCGGCGCGCCGCTCGAGCACCGCGTCGCGCAGGCGGATGAGGGGCCGCAGGCCGAAGCGCAAGCCGAGCCACACCATCACGATGGTGAGCGCGAGCATGATCAGCTGATGGACGATCGCCTGCTCCCAGATCTGGCTCGCGAGCTCCCGATGCGAGCGCAGCGTCTGCGCCACCTCGATCACTACGACGCCGGGCTCCGGCGCCCCGATCAGCGGATGTCCGAGCGCGGCGACCCGCACCGGCTCGCCGCGCATCGTCGCATCGAAGTGCGTGAATTCCTCGCTCGACAGCGGCCGTGCCGGCGACGGCAGCTCGGGGTAGCCGAGGAGCAGCGCGCCGCGCGGCGAGACCACGCGGTAGTAGACCCGGTCGCGGCTCGCCGATTCGAAGAGCTCGAGCGCCGCCGGCGGCACCTCCACGTGCAGCTCGCCCGCGCGGTAATACGTCTGCTCGGCGATGATGCGGATGGCGCCGAGCAGCATGCGGTCCTGCACCGCCGTCGCCGTGGCGGAGGCCTCGCGAAAGCTGAGCCAGGTGTTGACGGCGACGAGAAACCCGAGAGGCACCAGCAGCCACGCCAGGAGCTGCAGGCGCAGGCTGCTACGCATGGCGCAGCTTCAGCAGGTAACCCAGCCCCCGCAAGGTGAAGATCGCCGCGTCGCAGGACTCGAGCTTCTTGCGCAGGCGCGACACGTAGATCTCGATCGAGTCCGCGTCGGCGCTCTCGTTCATCGCAAACAGGCCGTCGGCGATCGCCTGCTTGCTGACGGTCTTGCCCTGCTTGACCATCAGCGCCTCGAGCACCGCGTGCTCGCGTGGCGGCAGCGGCAGCGGCCGGTCGGCGACCGAGAACAGGCGCGTGTTGCTGTCGTAGCGCAGCGAGCCGCACTCGAGCACCGGATTGCGGTTCTGGTTCGTGCGCCGCAGGATGGCGCGGATGCGGGCGTCGAGCTCGTTGACGTCGAACGGCTTGGCCATGTAGTCGTCGGCGCCGCCATTCAGCCCCTGGATGCGCCCCTCGAGCGTGTTGGTCGCCGTGAGGATCAGCACCGGCACGTTGCTGCCGCGCGAGCGCAGCCGCTTCAGCAGCTCGTGGCCGCCGAGCTTCGGCAGCGAGAGGTCCAGGATGACGAGATCGTAGGCCTGCGTGTGCAATAGGTGATCGCCGTCCGCGCCATTGAGAACGCAGTCCACCGAGAAGCGGTTGTGACGCAAGCTGCGTGCAAGCCACTCGGAAAGTGACGCGTTGTCCTCGACGAGCAGCAGGCGCATGAGGGCGTCGAGCTTACCTCCACCGCGCTACCGAAACCAGCCTAGGTGCGGTTCCGGCTCCGGTAGAGCCATAGGGCCAGGGCGATCAGCGTCCCACCCGGGAGGATGAGCTCGATCAGCAGATAAGGGCTCGCGGTGCGGGCGGCCTGAATAATCTTTGCCATGCCGCCATCCTCGGCCGCCAGCAATGCAGCGCGATTTCCGAAGTGCGCAGGGGCGTTGCGGCTGAAACGCCAAGCGAGCGTCAACGCAAGGTCCACACCGCGCGTTGCTTCCGCCATGGGGAGACAGGATGGCGAAGCTCGATAGCGCGAAGGAGGAAGTGGGGTGGCTGAAGATCCTCTTCGCCGTCGTAGTCGCTATCGACATCTCGCTGGCTGCTTGGGCCGTTCAGGCCTATGACACCGCGGCTGGTCCTCTCCTCGCCTTCGCCTTAGTCGGCATATTGCTGTTCGGCGGTGGCGCCCTCTGGATCAATCGATTGGCGTATCGTAGGATCAAGGACATGGAGGGCCTGTGATGATCTGGGTGCCAATCCTCGGACTCACCACTCTTATGGTGGTGTTTCTTCTAATCATCTGGGAAGCCACGAAACACGCTTTCCGCAAATAGCCGCCTCGCTGCACCTCACGCCATCCGGTAGATCTCGACGGCGTCCTCACGGCCCTTAACCTGCACGGCGCCGAGCGCCTTGGCGCCGGCAGCCTGGTCGCCGCAGTGGCGCAGCACCTCGCGCGAGATCAGGAGCTGCGAGCCGAAGCGCTTGTTCAGCTGCTTGCGCAGCTCCGAGCCGACGTTGCCGCTCACGGCGTCTCCGGCGTGCAGGCCGACCCCGATGCGGATCGGTGGGATGCGCCCGGCGTCGGCGAGCCGCTTGATCTCGTCGACCAGGCTGCGCGCAGCCGCCACCGCGTTGCGGCAATCGTCGCCGCTCGATACCGGCGCGCCGAAGGTCGCCATGAAGCCGTCGCCCAGGAACTGGTTGATGACGCCTTGGTGGCGGTTGACGACGTCGATCGCCACGCCGAAGACGGCGTTCTGCAGCTGGACGATCTCCTCCAGCGTGCGCCGCTCGACGAGCGTCGTGAAGTCGCGGATGTCCTGTCGGCCTCCGTGCGCGCATTGGGCGCCGCACCGGTTTCAGCCCGAATTCGCTGCCGCGGGCGCCGGTTCCAATTGAAACCGCAGGAAAGAAAAAACCCCCCGACACCAGGGCCCTCAAGGGGGGAGAGGGAGGAGGAGAGGACCCTGGATTACCGTCGGGGAGCTGGGAGTCTTCGCTAGGCGGCGCTGAAGGTGATGGAGGCGTCGGTGAAGGCTTCGACGAGGGCGAGGCCCGAACGCGCGAGGCGGTACGACTGGCCGGGGCGCAGCATCACGTCGCGGCGGCTGTTTTCCTCGGTGATCCACACCACGCCGTCCCGGGTGGTGACCGTCGTGCCGGCGGCGTCGCGCATCTCGAGGATGGCGCCGCGCTCCAGCCAGCGCACTTCGGCGGCGGGCCAGGCGCATTCCACGCCTAGTGCGATTCCCTGGTAGCCGTCGTTGTACATGGCGCCATCGTGGCGGGCGCGCATTGCGCCGCGATTTCGCGCCGGGGTCGGATTGTTACAACTGCAATCGAGCTGCGGCTAGTGCCGGGTCACGCCAGCCGGCGGCGGCTCGATACCCGTCTC
>DASQAW010000131.1:0-1562 GCA_035635495.1 Burkholderiales bacterium | reverse complement strand
GAGGCCGTAGTACGCGGGCAGCGAGTCGGCATTGGGGCCGACGTCGGTCGCGCCCTGCACGTTGTCGTGGCCGCGGTAGATGTTGGTGCCGCCGCCGGACACGCCGACGTTGCCGAGCGCGAGCTGGAGGATGCAGCTGGCGCGCACCACGGCGTTGCCGTTCGTGTGCTGGGTCTGCCCCATCGCCCAGATGATCGTGCTCGGCCGGTTCTTGGCCATGATTTCGGCGCAGGTGCGCACCTCGTCTTCCGCCATGCCGGTGACGTCCTTCACCGCCTGCGGCGTCCACTTCTTCGCTTCGTCCCGGGCCTTGTCCATGCCGTAGACGCGCGCGCTTATATAGGCCTTGTCCTCCCAGCCGTTGGCGAAGATGTGGTGCAGCATGCCGTAGATGAAAGGAATGTCGGTCCCGGAGCGGATGCGGTAGAAGTAGTCGGCCTTCGCCGCCGTGCGCGTGAAGCGCGGATCGACGACGATGATCTTGGCGCCGTGCTCCTTGGCGTGCAGCGTGTGCAGCATCGACACCGGGTGCGCCTCGGCCGCGTTGGAGCCGAGGAAGAGCAGCGCCTTCGAGTTGTGCTCGTCGTTGAAGGAGTTGGTCATCGCGCCGTAGCCCCAGGTGTTGGCCACGCCGGCGACCGTGGTGGAATGGCAGATGCGGGCCTGGTGATCGCAATTGTTCGTGCCCCAGAGCGAGACGAACTTGCGCAACAGGAACGCCTGCTCGTTGCCGTGCTTCGAGGAGCCGACGAAGTAGGCGGCGTCGGGTCCCGATTCCTTGCGGATCGCCATCATCTTCGCCGTGATCCCGTCGAGTGCCTCGTCCCACGAGATGCGCTGGTACTTGCCGTTCACCAGCTTCATCGGGTATTTCAGGCGGCGCGAATCGTGCGTGATGCCGTGGTCGCGCACGGCCGCCCCCTTCGCGCAGTGCGAGCCGAGATTGATCGGCGAGTCGAACACGGGCTCCTGCCCCACCCATACGCCGTCCTGCACCACCGCGTCGACCGCGCACCCGACCGAGCAATGCGTGCAGACCGTGCGCTTTACTTCGATCTTGCCCTGGCCCGGTATCGCCTCCGCCTGCGCCTTGCCGATCATGCTGAACGGCAATTGCGCGGCGAAGGCGCCGGCGCCGAGCGTGACGCCGGAACGCTTGAGGAACGTCCGGCGATCCATCGTCTTCACGGCGACGGCCGGCGACCTCGAGGCGAGGGACCTCTTCGGTGCCGCTGATTTACGAGTGAGCGACATGGTGATTCCTCAGATCTTGGCGGTACGGTAGTACTTGCGGGCGTGCGCGGAGACTTCGTCGCCCGCGCCCTTCGTCCCGGGCTTCGACTCCGGCCTCGGCTTGGCGATTTTCCCGGCGGCCAGGCTTGCGGCACCGCCGAGGGCAACGGCTGCGACGAAAAAGCTCCTGCGGCTGAGTTTCATCGGCCCTCCCGGATCGCCTGGAGGACCCGCGAGCGCGTCTCGGCCGGCACATCGTCGGCGAATCTCTGCCGGCTCCGGCCCGCCTTCACGTCCGCGTACCAGTACGAGTGATGCTCTTTCGCCCA
>DASQAW010000130.1:0-4652 GCA_035635495.1 Burkholderiales bacterium | reverse complement strand
TTGCCCTCGAACGGCCAGCGGATCGCGAGATCGGGATCGTCCCAGCGGATCACGCGCTCGAGATCGGGCGCCCAGAACTCGGAGAGCTTGTAGACCACCTCGACGCCTTCCGACAATGCGAGGAAGCCGTGCCCGAAGCCCGTCGGGATCCAGGCGTAGCGATGCTCGCCGCCGGAGAGGCGAAACCCGGTCCACTTGCCGAAGGTGGGCGAGCTGCGCCGCAGATCGACCGCCACGTCGTAGAGCTCGCCCGAGAGCACGCCGATCAGCTTGCCCTGGGGCCGGCCGAGCTGATAGTGCAGGCCGCGGATGGTGTGCCTGACCGAGCGCGAGCGGTTCTCCTGCGCGAACGCCACATCGACCCCGGTCGCCTCGCGGAACGTGCGGCGGTTATGGCTTTCGTAGGTGATGCCGCGGCTGTCCTCGAAGATCTTCGGCTCGAGGAGCACGACCTCGCGCAGCCCGGTCGGGATGACCTTCATCGATAGAGCCGCTCCGTAAGCACGCGGCGCAGGTATTCGCCATAGGCGCTTTTCTCGAGCGGCCGCGCGAGCGCCTCGAGCTCGCGCGCGTCGATGAAGCCCATGCGGTACGCGACCTCTTCGGGGCAGGCGATCTTCAGTCCCTGGCGGCGCTCGATCGTCTCGATAAAGTGCGAAGCTTCCATCAGCGCCTCGTGCGTGCCGGTGTCGAGCCAGGCCATGCCGCGCTTCATCGCCACCACCTCGAGCTCGCCGCGCTCGAGGTACGCGCGGTTCACGTCGGTGATCTCGAGCTCGCCTCGCGCCGAGGGCTTGAGCTTCGCGGCAATGTCGACCACCCGGGCGTCGTAGAAATAGAGCCCGGTGACCGCGTAGCGCGACTTCGGCGCCTTCGGCTTCTCCTCGATGCTGAGCGCCCGGCCGGCGCTGTCGAACTCGACCACGCCGTAGCGCCCCGCATCGTTCACCGGGTAGGCGAACACGGTCGCCCCGCGCTCGCGCTCGATCCCGCGCTTGAGCAGCGGCGCGAGGTCGTGGCCGAAGAAGATGTTGTCGCCGAGGATCAGCGTGACGCGCTCGCGGCCGACGAAGTCGCGCCCGATCGCGAACGCCTGCGGGATGCCTGCGGGCCGCTCCTGCACGGCGTAGCGCAGGCGCAGGCCCCACTGCGCGCCGTCGCCGAGGAGCTGCTCGAAGCGCGGCGTGTCCTGCGGCGTGGAGATGATGAGGATGTCGCGGATGCCGGCCAGCATGAGCGTCGACAGCGGGTAGTACACCATCGGCTTGTCGTAGACCGGCAGGAGCTGCTTGGAGATCACCTGCGTCGCCGGATAGAGGCGCGTGCCCGAGCCGCCCGCGAGGAGGATGCCTTTCATTTCGTCGTGTCCACGAAGTGGTGCGCCAGGTTCTCGATGTACCAGCGGACAGTCTTCTCCAGCCCGGATTCGAAGCTCTCGCGCGGGCCCCAGCCGAGCTCGCGGCGGATCTTGCCGATGTCCATGGCGTAGCGCCGGTCGTGGCCCGGGCGGTCCTTGACGAACTGGATCAGCCGGGCATAGGGGCCCGCCGTGCGCGGCCGCAGCTGGTCGAGCAGCGCGCAGAGGGTGCGCACGAGATCGATGTTCGCGCGCTCGCACTCGCCGCCGATGTTGTAGGTCTCGCCCACGCGCCCCTTGGCGAGCACCACGCGCAGCGCGTCGCAATGGTCCGCGACATACAACCAGTCGCGCACATTGCGGCCGTCGCCGTAGACCGGCAGCGCCCCGTCCGCCAGCGCATTGCGGATGCAGAGCGGGATCAGCTTCTCCGGGAACTGGCGCGGGCCGTAGTTGTTCGAGCAATTGGTCGTCAGCGTAGGCAGCCCGTAGGTATGGTGGTAGGCGCGCACCATGTGGTCGGAAGCCGCCTTCGAGGCCGCGTATGGGCTGTTGGGCGCGTACGGCGTTTCCTCGGTGAACGCCTGGTCGCCAGGCCCGAGCGAGCCGTACACCTCGTCGGTCGAGACGTGCACGAAGCGGAACGCCGGATTGCGCTGGTCGGTTTCCCAGTACGCGCGTGCCTCCTCCAGCAGCGTCCACGTCCCGACCAGGTTCGTCTGCACGAACTCGGCCGGCCCGGCGATCGACCGGTCGACATGGCTCTCGGCGGCGAAGTGCACGATGGCGCGCGGCCGGTGCGTGCGCAGGAGCCGCCGCACCAACTCGCGGTCGCAGATGTCGCCCTGCACGAACTGGTGCCGTGCGTCGCCGTCCACGGCATCGAGGTTGCGCAGGTTGCCGGCGTAGGTCAGCTTGTCCAGGTTGAGGACCGCCTCGGCCGTCGACTCGAGCGTCGAGACGACGAAGTTCGCGCCGATGAAGCCCGCGCCTCCCGTGACCAGAAGCATGGTGTGGATTATCCCGAATTACAATGCGGCCTGATGCTCAGAAAAGACATCGACTGGCAGTCCCTGCGCGAGGCGTACGCCGGTGCGGCGCCCTTCCCGCATGTGGTGATCGACGATTTCTTCGACCCGGAGGTCGCCGGAGCGCTCGAGGAGGACATAGCTCCGGCGGACGATCCGCTGTGGATGGAATATAGCAACCCCATCGAAGAAAAGCGCGCGCTCAACCACTGGGACCGCTTTCCGCCCGTCACGTATCGGGTCTTGGCGTACCTCAACGACGAATTCGTGCAGCCGCTGCGCGAGTTGACGGGCCTCGCTTCGCTTTCCTCCGACGTCGGCCTGCACGGCGGCGGCTGGCACCTGCACGGCCGCGGCGGCAAGCTCAATGTGCACCTCGATTATTCGATCCATCCGAAGCTTGGCCTCGAGCGACGCCTGAACCTCATCGTCTACCTCACGCCCGGCTGGGACCCGGCATGGGGCGGCGCGCTCGGGCTGTGGAGCCACAACGCGGGAGCCCGCGCGCCCGGGCAGATGGTGAAGTCGGTCGAATGCGTGTTCAACCGCGCGGTAATCTTCGACACCACCGCGAACTCGTGGCACGGTCTCCCCGACCCGATTACCTGCCCCGCCGGTGTATATCGCAAAAGCATCGCAGTCTACTACCTCACCCCGCCCCGCGAGGACGCGGCGGAGCGCGGCAAGGCGCTGTTCGCGCCGCATGGCGAGCAGAAAGCAGACCGCGAGGTGCTGGAGCTCATTCGTCGGCGCTCGGACACCGCCACCGCTGCCGACACCTACCGGCGGAAATGACGCACGCGCGATAGCCAGGCGCCGAGGAGCATCGCGGCGAGCATCCCGTGCTCGTGGTGCAGCGTGGTGTTCACGAAGCCGACGCCCATCGTCACGATCCCGGCGGCGGCCGCCGCGCCCCACCATAGCCAGTCATCGTCCGCCGCCTCGCGCGGCGGGCGATAGCGCACCAGCCACGCCAGCCAGGCCCCGAGGAGGGCGCCGAGTGGCAACGAGCCTATTACGCCGCGCTCGGCCAGCGTGTTGATGTAGAGGCTGTGCGCATGCGGATACTGCACGTAGCCCTGCGCGTCGAAATCCTTGCCCGCCTCGGCGCGCCATCCTTTCAGCCGCTCGACCGTTATCAACTTGAAGTTATCGATGCCGATGCCACAGACAGGAAAGCGCTCCCACGCCACGAGCGCGGCGCGCCAGAGGCCGTCGCGAAAGGCGAGGACATTCTGCGCCTGCACGTTCTGCCGCTGCTTTTGAATGAACTCCGCGCCGCCGAACCAGGCCGTCGCTATCGTCAGGACGACCAGTGCGCTAAATGCGGCGAGCGGGCGGCGGGAGCGCGGCCACCAAGCGGCCGCCAGCACGATGAGCATCACGAGTCCGACGCCGATGGCGGCGCGGCTGGCGGTCACCACCAGGGAGACCAGCAGCAGGACGAGCACGGACGCGGCAACCGCTCCTCCGCCCGAAAAGAGCCATGCCGCCGCTGCCCCGAGCATGATGGCGATGTAGATCGCCGTATGGTTGACGTGGCCGACCGAGTTGAGCTCGAACGGTTGCAGGCCCTGCCAAAAGCGCCAATGCGCAAGCGCCACGCCTACGACGACGCCCGCGAAGAGGCCGTACAGAATCCGGCGCAGCTCCAGCGGCGAATAGTCCGAGCGCCGCAGCAGCCACAGGAGCACGCCGTTTCGCACGATATCGGCCGTGGCGCGCCATTCGTCCAGGTGCAGGCCCGCGCACGAAGCGACGACGAAGGCCGAAGCGATCCACGCAGCGAGCAGCCAATCCCACGCATCCCAGCGTCCGCCGAAATTGCGCGCGCGTGCACGGTTTACCAGCCAGGCGACCACGAAAATGGCCCAGGCGATGGTCTTGGGCGCCTCGTAGAGTGGCAGGAAGAACGCGAGCGCAAGCAGCGCGCCAAGCTCGATGCGCCGCGCCGTGTTCATCGCCCGCCCCGCGCCGCGTCGCGGTAGATCGCGTCCATCCGCTCGAGCATGCGTTCGTAGGAGAAGCGCTCGGCCCCGTGTCGTCTCGCCGCGGTGCCCAGCATCGCCCTCAGATTGGGCTCGGCGATCAAACGCTGCAGCGCGGCGCGCAGCGCCGGCACGTCCTGCGGCGGCACGACCAGCGCGGTGGATCCATCGACGGCGAGCTCGCCCATGCCGCCGACGTGGGTCGTGACGCAGGGCAGCCCGACGAGCATCGCCTGCAGCAGCGCCTGCGGCACGCCTTCGTTCGCGTAGGAGGGCAGC
>DASQAW010000129.1:0-11516 GCA_035635495.1 Burkholderiales bacterium | reverse complement strand
CGCCACATCTCGCAGTTCACGAGCCGCGCGGCGCGCGATGCGCTGCGCGCGGAGCGCAGCGCCGCGGCGCTGACGCCCGCCATCGAGGAGCTCGCGCGCTGGAACCTGCCCTTCGTCGCCCTGACCGAGATCGGCACGCCGGCCGAATGCATCGCCCGCGTCGCCGAGCGCGAGGCCATCGACGAGATCGTCATGGGCGTCGGCCGCCATCCGGCCTGGCTGCGCTGGGTGAACCCATCCATCGCCGAAGCGGTGATGGAGCGGACCGACATTCCGGTGACGGTGCTCGCCCGCGGCCGCGCCGGCGCACTCCAGCGCTATGCCGTGCCGGTGGGAATAGCCGGGATCGCCGCGATCCTGTGGGCGGTCGAGTAAACTTTCGCGCTTGTAAGCGAACATAGTCCTCCAGACGCATCCCGCGCGGCCGCCCCGACCGCGCGGACGTCTTGTCGCGGTGCCAAGCTCCCCAGATGCACGAGCAGGCCGCGCGCATCCGCAGCTACTTCGACGCCGCCGCCGTCGAATACGCGAGCGGTCGCGAGCACGAATACTCCTTCACCCAGCAGAAACGCATCGCGCTCAAGCTGCTGCCGAGCCGGATGGCGCGCGTCCTGGACATCGGCTGCGGCCCTGCCGTGATGGGAACCGAGCTGCTCGAGCGGGCGGAGGCGTTCTGGGGCATCGATATCAGCGCGGAGATGATCGCCAAGGGGCGCGCGCGCATGGAGCGCCATCCGCGCGGCGCGCACTGCCACCTCGCCGTCGGCGACGGCGAGGCGCTCGATTTCCAGGACGGCTTTTTCGATGCCGTCGTCAGCCTCGGCATGCTCGAGTACCTGGTCACGTACCAGCGGGCGCTGGCCGAGATGTGGCGCGTCCTCCGGCCGGGCGGCGTCGCCGTGGTCGCGGTGCCGAACCGGCGGAGCGCCTACCACCTTTCACGCCGCGCGGTCGGCGCCGTGCGCCGGGGCGTCAAGCGGCTGCTCCGGCGAGCGCCGCGCGCCACCGAGGACTTCGTCTACAACCCCTGCGTGCCCGCGGGGCTGGATGCCGAGATCGCGCGTGCCGGCTTTCGCAAGGCCGAGGGACGCTGCTGCAACTTCATCTTCTATCCGCTGCACGACCTGCACCCCGGAGCCTCGCTCGCGCTCAACCGCCGGCTGGGAAGCATCGCCAAGCCGCCGCTCGACGCGTGGCTCGGCACCCAGTATCTGGTCAAGGCCGTAAAGCCGGGCTGACGCGCAGCTCGAGTCTCTGCGTCCGGCGGAGTAGCGTCAGAGTACTTTCGGCGCCGATGCGCTCGGCGGTCAGCAGTCGATGCAGGTCGTCGATGCCGTTCACCGGCTCGCCGGCGAAGCGCACGATCAGGTCGCCGGCTTCGACGCCGGCGCGGCTCGCCGGGCCGCCCTTCTCCACCGACTCGACGCGAACCGCGCGCGTGTTGTCGAGCTCGAAGTGCCGTGCGATGCGCCGCGCGAGCGGCTGATTGGCGCCGGCGAGGCCGAGATAGCCGCGGCGCACCCTGCCTTCGCGCAGCAGCTGCAGCACCACCCACTTCACCGTGTCGATGGCGGTGGCGAAGCAGATGCCCTGCGCGCCGGGAATGATCGCCGTGTTCACGCCGATCACTTCGCCGCGCGAGTCGACGAGCGGCCCGCCCGAGTTGCCGGGATTGAGCGCCGCGTCGGTCTGCAGCACATCGTCGATCAGGCGCCCGGTCTGCGCGCGCAGGCTGCGTCCGAGCGCGCTCACCACGCCGGCAGTGACGGTGTGCTGGAAGCCGTAGGGATTGCCGATCGCGATGGCGAGCTGGCCGACGCGCACGTCGCGCGACGAGCCGAGCACCACGGCGGGCAGCGCGTCGCCGCCGATGCGGATGACGGCGATGTCGGTGTCGGGATCCTCGCCGACGAGATCGGCGTCGTGCGACGGGCCGTCGGCGAACGTGGCGCGGATGTGCCGGGCGCCGTGCACCACATGGCTGTTCGTAAGGAGCAGCCCGTCAGGCGTGAAGGCGAAGCCCGAGCCGCTGCCGCGCCGGCCGTTCAGCTCGACCTCGAGATGCGCGACCGCGGGCCCTACTCTTTCCGCCGCGCCGACCACCGCCGCCGAATAGGCATCCAGCAGCCTGCCGTCATCGGGCGCGGATTGCGCACCCGGGGCAACGCGCTCGCTCTCATCCAGCAGGAACTTGGGAACCGGCTCCATCTTGCCACCAGGCCCTTAGGTGCGGGCTGGCGGCGGATTTGCAAGGCTCTAGAACCCTATCGTGATCCCCAAGCCCAGCACCGGGTAATACTTGTACTTGTCCACCTTGTCCTGGACGCGCTGCTGCTCGGCGGCGACCTGGCTTTGCGCTGCCGCGCATTGGCCGGGGCTCGCCGTGCCGCAGTTCAGTGACAGGTTGACCTGGGGCTTGCCCTGGAACATGACGCCGAGATCGAAATAGAAATTGATGCCCTTCGTCCAGACATTGCCGTAGCCAACTCCGAGGTACGGCGCGAAGTCGTGCTGCGGCTTGACCGTGCCCGTCATCGTCGCTCCCGGCGGAACGGTGGTGTTGCCGCTCGACGAGCTCGCCTGGCCGGTCAAGTCGATCTTGTTGTTGTTCGGGATAAAGCCGCCGGTAATGCGGAACGGCCCGAGCGGGCTCCAGTCGAGAAACAGGTTGACGTTCTGGAGCTTCGCCTTCGCGTCATAGCGCACGTCACTCGTGTCGACATGCGTGTTGAGGCTTCCCCCTGACACGCCGACGCGCGCGCCGAGCGTCGGTATCACGCCAAAGCCGAAGTCTGCGCCGATACCGGTGGTGCCCGCCTTGACGCCGATTCCCACCGCCTGCGCCGAACTAGCCGACGCCATGAGCGCTACAACAAGTCCCGCCGTGCCGTATTTCATCTTGTTCTCCCTTTCATCCGGTTCCGCATGGATAGCAGAACCTCACGACACCGTCCACTCGGGCATTGAAGTAATCACCCCGGCTCGTGACTAACGTCACAGTGGTGGAGTGACCTGCGCGCCGCGCAGAGCGCCTGTGAGCCAAGCTGTGGTGGCGTCGGCGATTTCGGCGAGGATCTTGTCGCCTTTGAGCGAATGGTCGGCGCCGTCGATCCAGTGCATGTCCCATCGCGTTTGCACGGTCTGCAGCGCGCGCTCCATGAGGTCGCGCCGGCAGAGCGCATCGCGCGTGCCGTTGAAGCAGAGCACGGGCATCTTGATGCTCGGCAGGTGCGCGTCGCGCAGCTTCTCGGGCTGGCCGGCGGGGTGCAGCGGATAGGCGAAGAGCAGGAGGCCGTCGCAGGCGAAGCCGTCGGCGGCGAGCATCGTGGCGACGCGGCCGCCCATGGAGCGGCCGCCGATGATGAGGCGGCGGTCGCTGCGGCGAACCTGAGCGACCACGGCTTCGTAGCACTCGCGCAGGCGCGGCATGGGATCGGGGCGGCGCGAACCTCTTTCCGTGTAGAGGAAGTTGAACCGCACGACGTCGATACCGCGCCCGCGCAGCGCGGCCGACGTGGCGAGCATTGCGCGGTCGTCCATGCGCCCGCCCGCGCCGTGCGCGCAGACGAAGAGCGCGGCGCCGGGCGAGGCGGACGGCTCGAGGATCGCGCGGGTGGTTTCGCCGCCGACGGCGACGGCGATCGGGGCGGTGCTCAGCGCGTCAGAGATAGCAGTCGATCCACAGCTCGCCCTTGTCGAAGCGCCGGCCCGGGGCGGCGGCCGGCAGCGCCTTGGGCGCCTGCGCGTCGATCTTCTTGCCGTCGACCTTGATCGCGATCTGGTCGCTGCGCACGAGCGCGGCGGCGGCGCCCAGCGCGTCGAGCAGCGGCCCGCGCGGCACCTCGGTGCCCTTGGCTGGGTCGTCGGGATCCTCGGTGCCGTAGACGTCGGCTTCGGTCGAGCACATCGCAGCGAACTTGCGGCCGGTCGCGGCCATGGCGGCGACGGCGCGCTTCGGCGTGGCGTTCGAGCTGCCGTGGTGACCGACCTTGTAGAAGTCGATGCTGGAGAGGATCTGCTCGGCGCTCTTGGCGAGCCTGCCGCTCGCCTTCTTGTCGGGCTGATCGGTGTCGAACAGCCAGTGCTCCCAGTTGCCGGCCTGCGCATCGCCGACGAAGAGCAGCTTCTTGCCCTTAAACGTAAAGAGCAGAACCAGGCTCTGGTTGTTGAGGAAGGCGTTCAGCTTCTTCGCCGCGAGGAGCGCCGTGGCCGGGTTCCAGCGCTTCAGCTTGTCCTCCATCGTCTGGCGCACCGGCCGCGCTTCGTCGAGCGTCACGTCCTGCCAGGACTTGCGCGGCCAGACCCATTCGCGGAAAGCGAGGTCCGGGTAGACGGGTTTTTCGTCGTCCTTCAGCACGTCCGCGGGCTCCACGTCCCATTTTGGCGCGAAGGGCGCGCGGGTGCCGTTGCCGCCGGCAGCGTCCTTTCCCAGGTACTGGCCGACGCCCTTGGTCAGGTCCATCAGCTTCATCAGGTCGGCCGCGGTGATGGGCGGCGGCCCGAGCACCTGGCAGCGGAGCCCGGCGTCGGCGAGCGCCTGCGGCAGCTTTGCCTTGTCGCCGCGCTGGTAGTAGTCGGGCTTGACCCCGAGGCCGTTCTTGAGGAGGTCGAGCGCCTTGGCGTTGGAGCCGGCGGCCGCCGCGGCGGCGGCGAGCTCGCCGGTGGCGTTCTCCATGTATTTGCGCGCGGTGTTCTCCTCCGGCGAGGCGGCGGCGCCTAGCGCGCTGAAGTGCTGGCGCAGGTCGAGCGCGACCTGCGTGAGCTGCGCCTGGAAGGCGAGCGCCTGCGCGTCGTACTCGGACTCCCACACCGGCATCCAGACGGCGTCGACCCTCATGGCGGCGAAGAGGTCCGCGCAGCGCGCGAAGCCGGCGATGTGGTCGGCGTGCCGGTGCGTCATGACGATCAGCGCGACCCGCCCGCCGGTGGCCTTCGCCATGTGCGCCACCGCGGCCTCGATGCTATGGATGTCGCCGGTCTGGCTGGTGCCCTTGAACACGCCGCAGTCGATGACGATGTGCTGCGGCGCGCCGTTATCGTCGAGCAGGCTGATGAGGAAGAAGTCGCCAAAACCCACGCGGTACATGCGCACGCGGATGCCGGTCTCGCCGGCCACCGGCACCCAAGCAGCGCCCGCCGCTGCGTCCTGCGGCTTGGGCTTACGCGTGCTCGTGGCCATCGCCGCTGTCGGCCTGGTGCACGAGGGCGAAGTTGACGCGCAGGGCGCCGATCTCGCAGCCCGGCCGGATGCCGAGCTCGGTGAGGAAGGCGTCCTGCCGCTCGGCGCGGCGCTCGCCCTCCTCGCCGGAGAGCGGCTTGGCGACGGCGTAGCGCAGGAACACCGCGTCCTTCTCGCCGTCGCTCCCGGTGCCGTGCGTCGAGATCATCAGCGTGGTGCCGCCCCTCCTCGGATAGCGGCCGGTAGCGGACGCCTCAAGCGTCTGCACGACTTCCACCACCAGCTCCCAGCGCAGGCTACCGTTCTTCGCCACGCGGTAGACCTGGTGGAACGACGGAATTCTGTAGGCGACCTTCGGATCGAGATGCAGCGTCTCCATGTTGGCATCGATGAACGTCCGCAGCGCCTGGGCGGTGGCGCGCTGCTGCTCGTAGTTGAAGCCGAGCGGTCCGCCGAACGCAAGTCCGTTGACCTGGAGCGGCGGATCGTCCGCGCGCGGCAGCCAGCACAGCGCCTCCTCCGAGAACGACAGCGCGTCCTGCGGCAGGATGCCGCGACGGCGAAACGCCTCCATCCAGGCGCGGCGCACGCCCTCGGCGTCGACCGGGTCGAATTCCTTCTCGGCGGAGAGCACGGCGCGCAGGAAGTCGCCGAAGGTCACGTCGACTGGCGGCAGGTAGTCGATCGCGCGCACGCAGCTCCTGAAGAATTCCTGCGCGGTGCGCGTCGCCTCGTCGGACACCGCTTCGGCGAGCGGCGCCGGCAGGTCCTCGCGGTCGCCGCCGCCGGCGGCGCGGTAGATGCGGAACAGCCGCGCCGTACGTTGGATATACACCGTGAAGAACGCGTCGAACACCGCCGCCACCAGGATCGAGCCGCGCTCGTGGCACTCGGCGGTGTTGCGCAGCTCCTGCATCGTCTTCGGCTTGCCGATCGCCGAGCGCAGTCCCGTGCGCATGCCGGTCGCTTCGCCGAACTGGCCGGCGATCTCGATCAGCGGATTGCGCTGCGTGTCGCCGGCGGCGAGCCATGCCTGCTGCGCCTGGTCGGCGAGCGAGTCGCCCTTGAGCGCCGAGGCATAGAGCCGCCCGCCGGTACGCTGGATGGCGTCGAGCAGCACCACGCGATGCGTGAAGTGGCGGAAGAGCGCCACCAGGTCGGCGAACGCCTCGTGGAAGGCGGCCACGTCGGGGTTGGTCTGCTCCATGAAGTGGCTGCGCATGCCGTCGAGGATGGCGTGCGTCATCTCGTGCACGATGATGTCGTGCGAGAGACAGGTGAACACCGTCTGGCCGGGGACGTTGTAGCCGACCTCGGCGTCGCCGGCGGAGAAGTAGCCGAAGAGGACGCCGTGCGCGTCGGGGCTGTAGAAGGCGTTGGCCTGGCGCATGGCGTGCGGATAGAGGACCAGGCCGAGGATGTCGTCCGGGCGCCAGCCCTTCTCGGCGTCGAGCGGCCGCTCGGCGCGGCGCCAGTGGATGCGGCGGCCGAGCGCGCTCTCGAACTGCTCGATGGTGTCGCTCGCCACCGCGTACACCATCTGCTGGTGGAAGCGCGGATCGGACTCGGAGGGCGCGACGCCGTCGCTGATCAGCACGAACGGATCGTCGAGGTTCACCGGCCGGTAGTACTTGTCGCGCGAGGCGTCGTAGTCGACGACCGCGATGCGGTCGTGCGGGCCGAAGCGGTCCGTCGGGCCGGGTACCAGCGACCGATAGCGGACGTTCAGCTTCATCTCGTTGCCGAGCAGCCGGCCGCGGCTCGGATCGAAGGCGAAGACGCGGAGCGGCCGCCGCGCCGGCGGTAGCGAATCGGACTTGACGGCCATGATTCCTCCCAGGCCCAAGTACTTTACACGGGAGGAATCGGCGCGCGCTTATCCCGGAGTCGCTTATCTAGTGACGCTGGAACTCCGGGTGCCCCGTCTGCCAGAGGAGGAAGCTGTAGTAGTCGGCGACCTGGCGCTGGCGCTGCTCCTTCGTGTTGCCGATGCCGTGCCCGGCGTCGAAGTCGAGGTCGAGGAGGATGGGCTTGCCCGATGTGGTCGCGGCCAACAGGCGCGCCGCCATCTTGGTCGACTGCCAATAGTCGACACGCGGGTCGTTGACGCCATGGATGAGCAACACCGCCGGATACGGCGTGCCGTCCTTCACATGGTGGTAGCTGCTCATCGCGAGCAGCGCGCGGAACTCGTCTTCCTTCGCCACGGTGCCGAACTCCGGAATGTTCGGCACGCCGTTCGCCGTGTTCTCGGCGCGCACGGCGTCGAGCACGCCGACCGCGGATACGACCGCGGCGAAGAGATCGGGCCGTTCGGTCAGCGCGCGCCCGACGAGGATGCCGCCGGCGCTGCCGCCGAGGATGCCGAGCTTCGCGCTCGAGGTGTATTTCTGCGCGATCAGGTATTCGGCGCAGGCGATGAAATCCTTCCAGGTGTTCGGCTTGTTGCTCTTCGCTCCCGCCTTGTACCAGTCGTGACCGTACACGCTCGACCCGCGCACGTTCGCCACGGCGTAGACGCCGCCGCGCTCGAGCCAGGCGAGGCGCATCGCCTGGTAACCGGGCTCCTCCGTGATGCCGTACGAGCCGTAGCCGTAGAGGAGCGTCGGGTTGGAGCCGTCGAGCTTCAGGTCGGCGCGGTGGATGATCGACAGCGGCACCATCGCCCCGTCGTAGCTCTTCACCTTCACCTCGGTGGTGACGAGCCCGGTGGGCGCATCGAAGGGGCCGAGCGGCTGAAGGCCGCTATTCGTCACCTTGCCGGCGCGGTTGACGGTATAGATCTCGCGCGCCCGCGTCCACGCCGAGAGGCTGAAGATGGCACCGTCGACATCGGGTTGCACGGCACCCAGCCGCACGCTGCCTTCGAGCGGCAGCGCTACGTCGCTCGCCGCGGGCGCGCCCCAGGGGCGGCGCATGAGCCGCTTCACCGTGCCGTCGCGGGCTTCGAGGTAGAGCGCGTCCTTCGCCGCGGCGAGGTTGACGAGCACCCGCTCGGAGACGGGCATCACGGTAGTCGCCTTGGCGAAGTCGGGCGCGCTCAGCCGCGTGCGCACCACCGAGTAGCGGGTGCTGTCGCGGTAGGTGAGGAGGTAGATGTCGTCGCCGTGCACGACCCATTGAGTCACGCCGTCCTTGAAGTCGCAGATGCGCACCCACGGCGTTCCCGCCTTGCCCACGGTGACGAGCGGCGCGGCATAGAGCGCGAGCTCGCGCTGGTCGCCGTTGGCGACGTGGGCGACGGCGAAGCGCGATCCCGGCGTGGCGAAGACCCATGTCTCGTACGCCGGGCGCACGTCCATACGCGGCGAGGCATCCGCGCCGGCGACGAGAACGTCCGCGCTGTCCGGCGTGCCCACCACGTGGAGATAGGAGCGCTCGTACTGGTACTTCTGCGTCGCGGGCATGCCCGGCTTCATCTCCTGCTGGCGCAGATAGAAGAACGAGCGGCTGTCCGGCCGCCAGCTGATCCTGGGGTACTGGGCGCGGCTGAGCGGCTCGCCGAGGCGCTTGCGCGTCGCGGTCTCGACCACGTAGAGAGAGGCCTCCTCCGAGCCCGCCGCGGAGATGCCGAAAGCGAGGAGCTGCCCGTCGGGCGACGGCGCGAAATAATTGATCGCGTGGGGCTTGCCCGTCACCTTCTGCCAGTCGTCGGGATCGACCAGCAGCGTCTCCACACCCTTGGCGTCGCGACGATAGAGCTTGAGCGTGTTGTCCTTCGCCGCGCGGCGGGTGAAGAAGAGCGTGCCCTGGCCGTCGAGCTTCACGCTGCCGACCGACGCGGCTACCGAGTCGTCGAGCTCCGCGAGACGCGCCTGCAGCGCCTTGTAGCCAGGAAGCGAGTCGAGCTGGCTCCGGGCGAAGTCGGCCTGGCTCTTCGCCCACGCGGCGACGTCCGGGTTCCTGGTGTCCTCCAGGTCGCGGTACGGATCGTCGACGACGGTGCCGAAGAACGTGTCCTGGACGCTGCGCGGCGGAAACGCCGGCGGCTGAGTCTGCGCCTGCGCGGCGAGCGCCGCCAGCGCGATGAGACCGATCCATGCTCGCATGCGATCGATTTTAGTATCCTTGCGTCTTCGATGCGCATCCCATGGATATGGCTCGCCGCGCCACTGGCGGTGATGAGCGCGGCGACGAGCGTCGCGCAAGGCGCGCCGCAGCCGCCCGCTTTCCGCCTCGGCGACACGGCGACGCCGATCGAGTATGCGGTCACGCTCGCCATCGACCCGCGCGAGCCCAAGTTCAGCGGCGAAGTCAGCATCGCCATGCGCGTCAACCGCGCCGCGCCGGTGCTGTGGCTGAATGCCACGAATCTCACGATCGACTCCGCCGAGTTCCAGCAGAGCCGGCGCAAGATCCCGGTGAACGTCGTCCCCGGCGGCGAGGACTTCGTCGGCTTCGAGGCGCGCGGCGCCGAGTTCACGCCGGGCATCGCGCTCGCCACCATCCGCTATCACGGCACGCTCGAGCCGCTTTCCACGCGCGGGCTCTTCCGCCAGCAGGACCGCGGCGAGTGGTACGTGGTGTCGCAGTTCGAGCCGATCAACGCGCGGCGCGCGTTCCCGTGCTTCGACGAGCCGGCCTGGAAGACGCCCTGGCGCCTGACCATCGACGCGCCCGCCGCCGACGTGGTGGTGAGCAACACGCCGGAGACCAAGGCCGGCGCCGCAGCGGGCCGCGCCGGCTGGACGCGCCACGAGTTTGCGCAGACGAGGCCGCTGCCGGCGTATCTGGTGGCGCTGGCGATCGGGCCATTCGAGGTGGTCGACGGCGGCACCGCGGGCGCGAAGCAGACGAAGCTCCGCTACCTCACGCAAAAGGGCCGCGCCGAGGAGGCGCGCTATGCGAAACAGGTGACGCCGCGGCTGCTCGAGCTGCTCGAGGAGTACTTCGGCATGCCGTATCCGTTCGAGAAGCTCGACTCGGTGAGCATCCCGCAGACCACGAACTTCGGCGCGATGGAGAACGTCGGCATGATCACCTACGCCTCCTCCATCCTGCTCGCCACGGCGCGCGAGGAGACCACGCCATTCAAGCGGCGCTACGCCGCGATCGCCGCGCACGAGATCGCGCACATGTGGTTCGGCAACCTGGTGACGCTCGCCTGGTGGAACGACACCTGGCTGAACGAGGCCTTTGCGAGCTGGATGGGGCAGAAGACGCTGGTGGCGCTGAATCCCGAATGGGACGCGGGCTGGACCGCGGGCCGCGCGCGCAAGTACGCGCTCGACATCGACCGCCTGGCGAGCGCGCGGCGCGTGCGCAACCCGGTAGTCGAGAAAGGCGACATCTGGGCCGCCTTCGACAGCATCACCTACAACAAGGGCGCGGCGGTGCTCTCGACCTTCGAGACCTGGTACACGCCCGAGAAATTCCGCGACGGCGTGCGCGCGTTCCTCAAGCGCCACGCCTACAGCACCGCGACCGCGGAGGACTTCATCCGCGCGCTCGGCGAGGCGGCCGGCCGCGGGCCCGAAGCGCTCGCCGTCTTCCGCGGCTTCATCGAGCAGCCGGGCGTGCCGTTGCTCGACATCGCGCTCGACTGCGCGAAGGATCCGGCGGTCGAGGTGCGCCAGCAGCGCCTGCGGCCCGTCGGCTCGCGCGCGCCGGAGCTGCAATGGACCACGCCGGCGTGCTTCCGGGACGGCTCGCGCACGCAGTGCGCGGACATAGGCGCGAGCCCGCAGCGCGTCCCGCTCTCCGGTCCCGCCTGCCCCGCCGCGCTCGTCGCCAACGTCGCCGGCAGGAGCTACTACGTGCCGCGCTATGCGCCGCCCCTCGCGCAGCAGCTTCGCCTCCGATCGGCCGAGCTGACTGCCGACGAGATGGTCGCGACCACGGTGGATGCCGGCGTCCTCGCCGAATCGGGCTTGATGTCGATCGGCGAAGCGCTCGCCTGGGCCGATGCCGGGCTCACGCACCCCTCGCCGCTCGCCAGGCGCTTCGCCGCCGACCTGGTGCACGAGCAGCGGGACGCCTGGCTCAGCGCGAGCGAGACGGTGGTCAAGAGCACGATCCTCGCGCAGCGGCTGCTGCCGCTCGCGCGCGAGCTCGGCTGGAGCGAGCGCGCCGGCGACAGCGACGACGTGCGCGATCTGCGCGCCACGCTCCTTCCCTACGCCGCCGAGGCGGGCGATGCCGCGCTCCAGGCGCAGGCGCGCGAGCTCGCCCTCGCCTGGATCGACAAGCGCGACGCCGTGCCGGCGACCCTGACGCGCGCGGTCCTCGACACCGCCGGCCGCTTCGCCGATGCCGAGCTCTATGGGCGGCTGCGAGGCCTCGCGACGGGCACGCTCGACCTGCGCGAGCGCTACTACCTGCTCGCCGCGCTCGGCAA
>DASQAW010000128.1:0-13831 GCA_035635495.1 Burkholderiales bacterium | reverse complement strand
GGCCCAGGCCTCGGTCTCGGGCAGGAGTTTCACTTTAGTGACCGCGCGGCGCAGCGGCATGTTGCCTTCGTCGGGATAATCGCAGGCGAGCGCGGCGAGCGGAAACAAAAACAAGGGGAGAAGCAACCTTACGTCCATGGACGCGAAATTATCACCCGGCACCGCCGTGCTGATCCTCCTCGGCGTGGCGAGCGCCTTCGCCTCGAACCACCTCTGCGCGCGCATCGCCTTCGACCACGGCGCTAGCGTTGCCGCGGCGGTGAGCGTGCGTGCGACGTTCACCGCGCTTCTGCTGCTCGCCGTGATGCGGCTGCAGGGCATCTCGCTCGCGATCCCGCGCGAGCTGCGCTGGAAGACGTTGGTGGCGGGGCTGCTGGTGGCGTCGCAGAGCTACTGCCTGTACTCGGCGGTAGCGCTCATCCCGCCGGCATTGGCGCTGCTCGTATTTCAGACCTCGCCGATGCTCTACGTGCTGCTGACCTGGGCGCTCGGCAAGGAGCGCGCACGGTGGAGTGCGCTCGCGCCGATGCTGCTCGCGCTCGCCGGGCTGGCGCTGGCGCTCAACCTGCGGCCTGCGCATCTCGATGCGGATTGGGCGGCCGTGCGCACGGGCGCGGGCTGGGCCTTCGCCAGCGCGCTGAGCATGACGGTCGTTTACTACCTCAACGCCAATGCGCTCAAGGCGCTCGACGGCCGCCTGCGCACCTTCGCGATGACGGCCGTGACCGCGGTGCTTGTCATCAGCGCCGGCGCGCTCGCCGGCGCCCATGCGCTGCCGAACGACGGCGCCGGCTGGGCGGGCCTCGCGTTGCTCGCGGTGTTCTACTGCATCGCGATGATCTCGGTCTTCTTCGTGCTGCCGCGCCTGCCCTCGACCAGCACTGCGGCGCTCAACTTCGAGCCGATCGCGCTGCTCGCGCTCGGCTGGCTGGTGCTCGGGTTCACCGTGACGCCGCTGCAGCTCGTGGGCGCCATGCTGACGGTGGGGGCGATCGCCTGGCTGGGGATCGCTAAGGGGTGATGACCTCCGGCCCGCCGGCATAAAGCTGCGCGACCAGCGCCGCGCGCCGCTCGAGCACCGCGCGCTGGTTCATGTAGCCCTTGTCGGTGATCTCGTTGGCGTCGATCGACGGCGGCTCGCTCATCACCATCAGCCGCCGCGGGTGCGTCGAGCTGCCGCCTTCGCCGGCCAGTATCTGCAACGCCGCACGCAGCCGGTCGCGTACATCGGTGCGCTCCTTGGCTGCGGCGCTCAGAAACACGAGCGCCCCGATCTCGTCGCGGTCGTGGCCGGTGATGACTGCGTCCTGGATCAGCGGATCGGCCGCGGCGATGAGCTTCACGCGCACGGCACACACGTTGACCCAGGTGCCGGTGGAGAGCTTGAAGTCCTCGGCGACGCGGCCGTCGAAGACGATGCCCTTCACCGGGCGCTCGGGATCGGCGAACTTCACCGCGTCGCCGATGCGGTAGAACCCTTCCTCGTCGAACGCCGCGCGGGTCAGGTCGTCGCGCTTGTAGTAGCCGGGCATCACGTTCGGTCCGCGCACGCGCACCTCGAGCTTGCCGCCGCTCGGCACGAGCTTGATCTCGCACGCCGCCACCGGCAGCCCGATCACCCCGGGCCGCTCCATGTGGAAATGCACCGACGTCGCAAGCGGCGAGGTTTCGGTCGATCCCCACGCGGAGAGCATCACCACGTCGGGCTTGAGCGCCTTGATGCGGTCCCAAAGGTTCTGCGGCAGCGCAGCCGCGGCGTAGAAGATCGCGTCCAGCTTGCCGAAGAAGGTGCGGCGCAGCGCCTCGTCTTTCTCGAGGTACGGCAGGATCAGGTCGAAGCCGCGCGGCACGTTGAAGTACATCGTCGGCGAGATCTCGGCGAGGTTCTTCACCGTCGTCTCGACCAGGCCCGGCACGGGCTTGCCGGCGTCGATGTACATCGTGCCGCCGTTGCGCAGGATCAGGTTGAAGTTGTGGCTGCCGCCGAAGGTGTGGTTCCACGGCAGCCAGTCGACCGTCACCGGCGGCCGGTCCTCGACGAAGGGCCAGGCCTGCGCGAGCTGCTGCTGGTTCGCGCACAGCATGCCATGCGTGTTGATCACGCCCTTCGGCAGGCCGGTCGAGCCGGAGGTGAAGAGGATCTTCGCGATCGTCTCGGGCCCCACCTTGGCATGCTCGCGCTCCTGCGTCGAGCCCGGATTCACCTCCAGCAAGTCCGCAACCGAGATGGACTTCGCGCCCACCGCATCGAGCGCCAGCTTGAATTTCACCGGATCGGCGGCGTAGACCAGGCCTGGATCGAGGAGCTCGAAGATGTGCTTCAGCTTGCCGAAGTCCTTCGACATCAGCGAATACGCCGGCGAGATGGGCGCCACCGGAATGCCGACGTGCATCGCGCCGAGCGCGAGCAGCGCGTTGTCCATGCCGTTGTCGGAAAGGATCGCCACCGGCCGCTCCGGGCCGAGGTTCTGGTCAAGCAGCGCCTGTGCGACGCGCCGCACCGCGCCGTAGGTCTCGCGGTAGCTGAGCTTGCGCCAGCCTTCGCCCTTGCGCTCGGCGAGGAAAGTGCGCTCCGGCGCCTCGTCCGACCACTGCACCAGCCACTCGGTCACGCAGCGCGCGTACGGCGCGAGCTTCTGCGGCGAGCGGAGATAGGTGTTGCCGTGCCTTCGTTCGACCTGGACGGCCGCGGGAGCGAGTCGCAGCATAATTGGATTCTAATGTTCGTCGCCGAGCCCGAACGCAAGACCGAGGTCCTCGCCGAGCACGAGGTGGTGGTGCTGGGCGGCGGGCCGGCGGGGATCGCCGCCGCCACGGCCGCGGGCCGGGCCGGCCGCTCGACCATCCTCATCGAGCGCTATGGCTTCCTCGGCGGTGCCGGCACCGCCGCTGGCCTCGCCAACTTCTGCGGCCTGCACGCCAGGGTGAACGGCGAGCACCGGCAGGTCGTGCATGGCATCGCCGATGAGGTTCTCTCCAAATTGGAAACCATGGGGGCGCTCAGCGCGCCGCACATGCTCTTCGGCGGGCGCATCCAGGCGCAGGCCTACGACGTTTCGGCCTACAAGCTGGCCGCCGACCAGGTCCTCGAATCCGCCAAGGTCCGGCCGCTGTTCCATGCCTTCGCCGTCGGCTTCCGCGACGGCCACCTGCTTTTGGAGACGAAATCGGGCCGGCGCGCCGTGCGTGGGCAAATCTTCGTCGATTGCTCGGGCGACGGCGATCTCGCGGCGTGGGCGGGAGCGCCTTATGAGATCGGCGACGGCAAGGGCAACATGCTCTATCCGTCGACGATGTACCGCATCGGCGGCGTCGATCCGCAGAAGGCGGGCAACGCCTGGGAGCGCATCGCCGAGCTGATGGAGGCGGCGGAGAAGCAGGGGAGAAAATTTCCGCGGAAGAAGCCGATCGTGCGGCCGCAGCCCAACCCGGTCGAATGGCGCGCCAACCTCACGCAGATCCGCAATCCCGACGGCACCGCCGTGAGCGGGATCGACGCCCGGCAGCTCTCCTGGGGCGAGGTCGAGGGGCGCCGGCAGGTGTGGGACACCTTCCAGTTCATCCGCGAGTCGGCGCCCGGCTTCGAGCGCGCCTACATCGCCGAGATCGCGCCGCAGATCGGCATCCGCGAGACCCGCCGCGTGCGCGGCGAATACCAGCTTTCCGAGGACGATGTGCTCGATTGCGCCGACTTCGCCGACAGCATCGGCGTGAACGGCTGGCCGGTCGAGGAGCATGTCGCCGGCAGCGTGGAGTTTCGCTTCCAGCGCCAGCCGCGCGGCTATAACCAGCTACCGTATCGCATGCTGCTGCCACTGGGCATCGACAACCTGCTCGTCGCCGGCCGCTGCGCCTCGATGACGCATGGCGGCCAGTCGGCGGCGCGCGTCTCGGGCGCGTGCTTCGCGATGGGGCAAGCAGCCGGCAGCGCCGCGCACCTGGCCTTGCAAGCGGGCACTACGCCGCGCCGCCTCGACGCTCACGCGCTGCAGGCACATTTGAAGGCGCAAGGCGCATGGCTCGGATGAACGTCAAGCCGATCGCCGGCGCGCTCGGCGCCGAGATCACGGACATCGATCTGCGCCGGCTGAGCGACGACGACGTCGCGCAAATCCGCAGGGTGTGGCTCGAGCACCTGGTGGTGTTCTTCCGCGAGCAGGAGCTGACGCCGGCGGAGTACATGGCATTCGCCAAGCGCATCGGCCAGCCGATCCCGTATCCGTTCGTGCGCGGCATGGAGGGCTTCCCCGAGATCATCGAGGTGAAGAAGCTCGAGCACGAAAAGGTGAACTTCGGCGGCATCTGGCACTCGGACACGGCCTATCTCGACGTGCCGCCGATGGCGTCGATGCTGCTCGCGCGCGAGGTGCCGCCGCGCGGCGGCGACACGCTGTTCGCGAATATGTATCTCGCCTACGAGTCGCTATCGGCCGGGATGAAGCGCGTGCTCGACCCCTTGATGGCGGTCAATGCCTCATCGAAGGCCGACGTCACCCGCACGCGCGAGGATCGGATCAAGACCGATGGGCAGGACGCGCGGCAGAGCTACGAGGCCGAGCACCCGGCGGTGCGCACGCACCCCGAGACCGGACGCAAAGCGCTCTACGTGAACGTCGGCCACACCGTGCGCTTTCGCGGCATGACCGCGGAGGAGAGCGCGCCGCTCCTCGGCTACCTCTTCCAGCACCAGGTGCGCCCCGAATTCACCTGCCGCTTCTCCTGGCGCATCGGCTCGATCGCGCTATGGGACAACCGCTGCGCGCAGCACAACCCGGTGAACGACTACCACGGCTTCCGGCGCGTCATGCACCGGATCACGCTGGCGGGCGATCGACCAAAATAATTCGGGGCCAGGACCAGAATTCAATCCGGTCCTGGCCCCGAATTCGTTACTTCATTCTGTCTTTGATTTTGCCGAGCGCGGCGCGCGCGCAGTCTTCGTCGAAGTTGCCGCCGGGGGCGCCGCTGACGCCGAGGCCGCCGATGGTGTTGCCGTTGGCCATGATCGCGACGCCGCCCTGCGCGTAGGTGATGTTGGGGAGAGGCGTCTGCGGCACGGTGCTCGGCGCGGCCTTGGCCATCCTGTCCGCCATCTGCTTGGTCGTCTCCTCTTTCCGCGAGAGGCCGAGCGAGGCGACGCTGTAGGCCTTGTAGTAGGCGTTGTCCATCGAGTGGATCGGCGCGCCGTCGCCGCGCAGCACCGCCTGGCGCACGCCGTCGAGGTCGACGACGACCGCCACCACCTTGTAGCCGTTCCGCGCGCACTGCGCGACCGACTCGCCGACCAGCTCGTTGGCCAGCGCCGCCGATAGCTTCTGCACTGTGAGTACGCCCTGCGCCTGCGCCGTTCCCGCCATGGCGATGGCAAGGGTGACTGCCGAGATGCGCAACATGGTGCCTCCTCCGTGGTTGGCCCACGGGCACCTTACGTCAACGGAGCACCGACTCGCAAGCCGCGCAGCTCCGCTGATGGCGATCGCGCATGCCCTGGAATAAATCGCGCGCCGGGGTGTCCTGGATGCGCGGCAGGGCCTGCTCGAACTCGCGGATCGCCCAGCGCAAGCCCTTGGTCAGGAAGGTGATGCGCTCGCGCGCGCCCTTGACCGCTATCGCCTTGGCGTAGAACCCGCCGGTGGCGTGGCTGTAGTCCTTGCCGCGGCGCTTGAGCTGCTCGCCGATCAGCGCGCAGTTGTGCGCCTCGTCCTCGTGCACCTTGCGCAGCGTCTTCCACTCGGCGCCGTGGCGCGGCCAGTCGTCCATGAAGACGACGAGCGCCTTCGCCCCCGCGCGCTCGGCTTCCAGCATGCGGTTGAGGAAATCGACCAGCTCGGCTTCGCTGAACGTGGCCATTACTTGGCCAGCCCGCGCAGGCGCTCGGCGGCATCCTTCGCCTTGTCGCGCAGGCCCTCGAGCGCCGCCGGCGCGCGGCTGATCGCCACGCGCGTCAGCTCGGTCCAGATTTCCTTCGTGATCTCCGCGGCGGTCGCGCCGTTCGATTTCTTGCCGAGGTCGCGCAGCTGGATGTCCGGCATGTCCACCGTCGCTACGCCGCCATAGTTGACCTTGGCATTGCGCACGCGGACGTGGTCGATGATGAACTTGCGCGGCGGCGACGCATCCTGCGCGCCCGTCCCGCCCTTCGATTTCGGCAGCCGCGACTCGATGTGCTTCTGGATCGCGCTCAGGTTGTCGCCTTGCGCGCCGCGCTCGTAGGTGATGCTCGGCGCCTCGAGCGAGATTTCACGCACGTGCACCACAGCGGAGGTGAGCGTGCCGGGATCCACGGCCAGCCGGACCTCGCCGAGCGTCATCGCATGCGGGCTGGTGAAGCCCGGCGGATTGCCGAGCGCCACGCCGCTAATCGCCCCGCGGCCGTCGACGGGCTCGAGCCTCACCGACTTCACGCTCACCTTGCCGCCGGTGAGCTCCGGACCGTAGTGCTCGATGGCGCGCTTGATCAGCGCGTCGCGCGAGGCATAAAGCCACCACAGCGCGCCGCCCGCCGCGAGGACGAGGAGGACGGCGATGCCGATGATGACGGTGCGCAGTCGCATCAGTGCGGCAGGTGCACGTACTGGTAGTCGACGGCAAGATTGTTGATGCCGCGCTCCGGCGGCGCGATCCAGGCGGCCATCCTGCCGGGCTCGGTCACCTTCTGCATCAGCAAAAGCACGAACGCGCGGTCGCGCTCGGAGGGAATCCAGTCCTCGAGGCGCCGCTCGTATTCCTCGCGCGGGACCATCTTGCCGTGCGTGTCCACCGCCAAGCCGGCCCACGGGCCGATCGAGCGGCGGAAGCGCGAGGAGGGCAGGCTCAGCCGGAACGCGTAGCCCGCGCGCTCGATCATGCGGTTCCAGCGCTTGAGGCCGATCTCGCAGTCCTTGAGGTAGGACTCGCGCATCACCTCGTTCAGCGCATTCAGCAGCGGGACTTCCTGCTCGCCCTCGGGCGTGGTGAGCCTCATCGTCTTGTCGCGCAGCACGTGGTCGTCGTAGGTCGCCTCGTCGGGGCGGCCCTTCATGCCGCTGGCGAAGTTGGCCGCGGAGTTCGACGAGATCTCGGAGCCGAAGAGGTCGAGCGAGCTCGAGCACCAGAAGTTCAGGTATTTCTGCAGCGTCGGCAGGTCGATCGCGCCGTGCGCGCGGATGCGCACGGGGTCGTCGGTGCCGAGCTCCTGCATCACTTCCAGCGTGCGCTTCACCACCCGGCTGATGCCGGTCTCGCCGACGAACATGTGGTGCGCTTCCTCTGTGAGCATGAAGCGGCACGTCCGCGAAAGGGGATCAAACGCGCTTTCGGCAAAACTCTTCAGCTGGTATTTCCCGTCGCGGTCGGTGAAGTAGGTGAAGCAGAAGAGCGAGAGCCAGTCGGTCATCGGCTCGTTGAAGGTGGTGAGGATGCGCGGCTTGTTCTCGTCGCCCGAATGGCGTGCGAGCAGCTCTTCCGCTTCCTCGCGCCCGTCGCGGCCGAAGTAGGCGTGGAGCAGGTACACCATCGCCCAGAGATGGCGTCCCTCTTCCACGTTGATCTGGAACAGGTTGCGCAGGTCGTAGAGCGAAGGGCACGTATGGCCCAGCATGCGTTGCTGCTCGACCGACGCGGGCTCGGTGTCGCCCTGCGTCACGATCAGGCGCCGCAGCGTCGAGCGGTATTCGCCCGGCACCTGCTGCCACACCGGCTGCCCCATCTGGTCGCCGAAGCCGATCTTGCGATCCGCGACCGGGTCGGCGAGGAAGATGCCCCAGCGGTAGTCGGGCATCTTGAGCGTGCCGTAGTGCGCCCAGCCCTGCGCGTCGACCGAGATGGCGGTGCGCAGGTAGACATTGGCCGCTTCGAAATCCGTCGGCCCCATCTCGTGCCACCACTGCAGGAACTGCGGCTGCCAGCGCTCGAGCGCGCGCTGCAGCGTGCGGTCGTTCTGCAGGTTGACGTTGTTCGGAATCTTTTCCGCGTAATCGATGCTGCTCATGCCATCTCCATAAAGGGGTCAGAGCAATTTTCCTGTAACAAGTGTTTCAAGAAAATTGCTCTGACCCCTTTTTCCTTGGTTAGACGCGTTCCCAGTTGAACTTGGGCTTCGCTCCGGTACCGTAAACCTTTAAAGCGCCTTGCTCACCCACGGCGTTGGGTCGATTGAACACCCAGTTCTGCCAGGCCGTGAGGCGGCCGAAGACGCGCGTGAGCATGGTCTCCGGGCCGGTGAAGCGCAGGCTCGCCTCCATGGCGGTGAGGGCATCGGGCGAGAGGCTCGCGCGCTCCTCGATGGCGAGGCGGATCTCGTCGTCCCAGTCGATGTCGTCGGGCGTCGAGGTGACGAGGCCGAGCTCGAGCGCCTTCTTCGCATCCCACAGCTCGCCGCGCGGCAGCTCGGGCGCCTCGCCGCAGAAGCGCGACGCGAGGCGCGAGAGGCCGTTGGCCATCGGGTAGGCATCGAAGTTCAGGTGCGAGAGCGCAATCTTCGGCCCCTCGACGTCCAGCATGAAGCTGCGATCGGCGGCGAGCGCGAGCTCGAAGAGCGTGCCGGCGAAGCACGAGCCTGGCTCGATGATGGCGAAGATCGAGCGCGACGAGACGTCGAGGCGCGACAGTGTGCGGCGCAGGTAACCGATCGTCTCCTGCACCAGCCAGTCCGTCGCGCCCGCCCGGAGGGCCGCGTCCATCTCGAGCGCCTTCTGTGGATCGCCCCTGGTTTTCAGGATCCAGAGCCCAACGTCGAGATGGTTGTGCCGCAGGTCGAGGATCGCGCGATCGAGCTCGCGCGCGAGGCGCAGCGGATACCAGTCGGCGCTCTTCTCCCGCTTCGCGTCCTTCGGGCCATCGATCGTCAGCGTTGCCGTGCGCGCGGCCTTGTCGATCTCGACCTGCACGATGCGGTTCTCGCCGAGCGAGGTGAGCTCGACGCCTTGGCCGCCGGGACGCGTGGACTCCTGTGCCAGCTTGAGAGCGCGCGCCTTCACCATCTCGGCGAATTCCTGCGGCTTGCCGATATGGTTGACCAGGCGCCACTCCTTCGCTCGATCGGCACGCACGCCTTCGGCGGTGGTGCAGAAGAGGTCGGCGAGGTCGCGGCGCACCTTGCGCTTGTCGACCAGGCGCGTGAGCCCGCCGGTGCCCGGCAGTACGCCGAGCAGCGGCACCTCCGGCAGCGAAACGGTGGACGAGCGGTCGTCGACCATCGCGATCTCGTCGCACGCCAGCGCGAGCTCGTAGCCGCCGCCGGCGCAGGTGCCGTTGATCGCCGCGAGGAACTTCAGCCCGGAGTACTGGCTCGAGTCCTCGATGCCGTTGCGCGTCTCGTTGGTGAACTTGCAGAAGTTGACCTTGGAGGCGTGGCTCGAGGTGCCGAGCATGTAGATGTTGGCGCCCGAGCAGAACATGCGGCTCTTGCCGCTCGTCAGCACCACCGCCTTCACCTCGGGATGCTCGAAGCGGATGCGGTTCAGCGCGTCGTGCAGCTCGATGTCGACGCCGAGGTCGTAGCTGTTGAGCTTGAGCTTGTAGCCGGGCGCGATACCCTTGTCCTCGGCGACGTCGAGCGCGAGCGTGGCGAGCGGGCCGTCGCAGGACAGCTTCCAGTGGTGGTAGCGCTCGGGATGCGTCTCGAAGCTGATCATGCGATCACCCGTCGTAGGTCGGCGAGGCTTTGCCGCACCGTCTTGCCTGAAGTATCGACCATCACGCCGGCGCGCCCGTAGAGGCGGTCGCGGTCGGCGAGCAGTTTGCGGATCTCATCCAGCGCGGCCGAGCGGCCCTTGAACGGACGCATGTCGCCCTGCGCGATGACGCGGTTCATGTGCTCCTCGGGAGCGGCCTTGAGCCAGATGCAGCGGCAGCGCTCCAGCAGCAGATCATAAGTGCCGGGATCGGTGACCAGGCCGCCGCCGGTGGCGATCACCGCCTGCGGATGCGCCGCGAGCACGCGCTCGAGCGCGCGGCGCTCGAAGCGGCGGAAGGCGTCCTGGCCGTACATGGCGAATACCTCGCCCAGCGGTGCGCCGGCTTCCTTCTCGACCTCGCGGTCGAGCTCGACGAACGGAACACTCAGGTTCTGCGCGAGCTTCGCGCCCAGCGTCGACTTCCCCGCGCCGCGCAGGCCGAGGAGGGCGAGCGGCTTCTGCTGCCCGTCCTCCTCGCGCACCAGACGCTCGACGGCGACGCCCATCGCGCGCGCCACCTTGCGCAGGAGCAGCACCGACATGTTGCCCTGGCCCGCCTCGAGCTGCGCCAGATAGCGTTCCGATACGCCCGACGCGAGCGAGAGCTGCTTGCGCGTCGTGCCGTGCTCGGCGCGCCAGGCGCGCACGCGCTCGCCGAGCCTGGCGAGGAAGGCGTGTTCCTGCTGCTGGGCGGAGAGAGGGGCGTTCATGAACTATAGTGCTTGACCGTCATTCTAAGATGCAATATATTTTTAAGTCAATGGCGGCGACGAAGATCACCATCCTCATCGGCACGATGACGGGGACGGCCCAGCTCTGCGCGCAGGAGATGGAGCTCGCCCTCGGCGACGAGGCGACGCAGGTCGAGGCGCTGCTGATGGACAGCCTCGACAGCTCGATCTTCGCGCGCGACGGCGCCTTTCTCATTTGCACCTCCACCTACGGCCAGGGCGACGTACCCGACAACGCCCGCGCCCTGTATGAGGATTTACAGCGCAAGCGGCCCGATCTTTCAAAGGTGCGCTACGGGGTGTTCGGCCTCGGCGACAGGACCTACGCCGAAACCTTCAACTACGGCGGGAAGCGATTCGACGACATCCTCACCGAGCTCGGGGCGAAGCGCGTCGGCGAGCGCTACAAGCACGATGCGTCGAGCGGCGTACTCCCGGAGGAGACGGCCGTCGAATGGTCTCGCGAATGGGCCTCTAAATTGCAAGGAGGGTAGAGACATCCGGCCAGGCGATCGAAACGGCAATGCGCGCACTCAAGTGGACGGGGGGAATATTTCTCGCGCTCCTCGTTGCGCTCGCGCTGTTCATCGCCTTCGGCCTTTCCACGCTCAAGGGCCCGATCACCCGCGCGGTCAGTGAGGCGAGCGGCCGCGAGCTGCGCATCGACGGCGCCTTCAAGCCCATCTGGAGCTGGCTGCATCCGCGCTTCCGCGCGGAGAAGGTGAGCTACGCCAATCCGGACTGGGCGAATGAAGATTACATGTTCCAGGCCGACGCGGTGGAGGTCAGCGTCAAGCTGGCGCCGCTGTTCATCGGCCGGGTAGTTCTGCCGGAAGTGCACCTGCAGCGCCCGATCATCAACCTCGAGATCGACGAGGAAGAGCGCAAGAACTGGCTGCTCGAGCGCGACCAGCAGAAGGAAGGCGGCTCGCGCATCTCGATCCTCGCGCTCACTTTCGACGAGGCGCGGCTCAAGTACGACGACGCGGTCCGCGACATCTCGCTCGATACCGAGCTCGCCACCCACGCCGACGGCGTGAATTTCAAGGCGAAAGGGAAGTACCACGGCCTGCCGGCCAGCGCCGAAGGCAAGGGCGGCCCGGTGCTCGCGCTCAAGGACACCGACGATCCCTATGCGCTCGACGCGACCGCCAAGGTCGGCGGCACCGCGCTCAAGGCGAAGGGCACCATCACCAACGTGGCGCAGCTCTCGGCGCTCGATCTCGCGATCGACGTCAGCGGCAAGACGATGTCCGAGCTCTACGATGTGATCGGCATCGCCTTTCCCGAAACTACGCCCTACAAGACGCGCGGCCGCCTGGTGAAGGGCGACCACATGATCCGCTACGAGAAGTTCAACGGCACCGTGGGCGAAAGCGACGTCGCCGGCACGCTGCAGTTCGACCTCGGCGGCAAGCGCGCCTTCATGCACGGCGCGCTCGACTCGAAGGTGCTGAACCTCGCCGACCTCGGCCCCCTCGTCGGCACCGATCAGCCGAAGGAGGGCGGCGTGCTGCCCGACATGCCCTTCGATTCCGATCGCTGGGACTCGATCGACGCCGACGTGCGCGTGAAAGCGGGCAGCATCAAGCGGCCGAAGCAGCTGCCGCTCGAGCATCTCGACGCGCGCATCCAGATGCGCGACAAGGTGCTGACGCTCCAGCCCTTCGAGTTCGGCCTCGCCGGCGGCCGCATCGCCGGCACGATCAGGATGGACGGCGAGAAGGATCCGATCGCCGGCGACGTCAACCTCAGCGTGAAGGACCTCGAGCTGCCGAAGTTCTTCCCGACCCTGAAGGAAGGCCAGAGCTCGATCGGCGACATCAACGGCCTGATCGAGCTCGCCGGGCGCGGCGACACGGTGGCCGAGCTCCTCGGCAATGCCAACGGCAAGGTGGGCCTGTACCTCGACGGCGGCAAGATCAGCCGCTTCCTGATGGAGCTCGCCGCGATGGACATCTGGGGCGTCGCGCGCGTGAAGCTGAAGGGCGACGACACCATCGACATCCGCTGCGCCATCGCCGACTTCAGCGTGAAGGACGGCCTGATGAACACCAACGCCTTCGTCTTCGACACGCAGGTGGTGAACATCGAGGGCAGCGGCACCGTGAACCTGAAGACCGAGGCCCTCGACCTGAAGCTCAATCCGCATCCGAAGGATCGCAGCGTCGCCTCGCTCAACTCGCCGATTTTCATGCACGGCACTTTCAGCTCGCCGAAGGTATCGCCCGACTGGGAGCGGATGGGCGCCAAGGGCGTGGGCGCCCTGGCGATGGGCCTGCTCAATCCGTTGCTTGCGGTGCTGCCGCTCATGCAGGAGGGCAAGGACAAGGAGAGCCCCTGCCAGCAGCTGATCGCCGAGGCGACGAAGTCGGCGAAGCAGTCGGCCGCCGAGGCAAAGGCCGGCGTGCCGCGCCCGCCGGCGACGCAGAGCAAGAAAGACGAATCGGCCGCCGCCGGCCGCACGCGCCAGCCCGAGCCGGGTCCACCGGCCGCCGCTTCGCAGTAGCTACTTCTTCAGCCCGATCACCTGCATCAGGCGCGCGAGCGCCGCATCCTCTTTCGCGATCAGCTCGCCGAACTCCTGCGCGGGCATGAACGCCGGGCGTACGCCGAGGTTCTCGCTCGCTTTGATGAACTCGGCCGATTCCACCGCCTTGCGGATGGCGGCCTCCAACTGGCCGATGATCGGGCGCGGCGTGCCCCGCGGCACCGCGATGCCACGCCAGGCTTCGAGCGAGACATTGAATCCCTGCTCGCTGGCCGTCGGCACGTCGGCCAGCGCCGGATCCCGGTTCGGAATCATCGCGGCGAGCAGGCGTACCTGGCCCTGCTTCACCGGCGCGGCGAGCGCGGCGGGCAACTGCACCAGCGCATCGACATGCCCGCCGATCAGGCTCGGCACCACCTGCGCCGCACCGAACGGCACCTCGTTCACTTCCGCGCCCGCGGCGTGGAACAGCGCCGCGAGGCAGAGGTGCGTGTGGCTGCCGATGCCGGAATGGCCGACGCTGATCGCTTTCGGCCTTGCTTTCGCGTCTTCGATGAGCTGGCGCAGGGTGGTCCACTTCGAATCGGCGCGCACCGCGACGACGGGCGATTCGACCAGCACGCGCGCCACGGCATCGAAGGCCTGGTAATCGAACGGCAGCTGGCCGCTGTGATACGTCGTCGAGATGGAATTGGAGTTCCAGGCGAGCGAGTAGCCGTCGGGCTTCTGGCTCGCGACGTGCTTGTAGCCGATCGCGCCGCCCGCGCCCGGGCGGTTCACCACCAGCACGCGCTGTCCGAGCTGCTTCGCCATGCCGTCGGCGAGCATCCGCGCCGTGACATCGGCCGAAGTGCCGGCGGGGAAGAGCACCGTGATCTCGAGCGGCGCGCGCTGCGGATAGTCCTGCGCCTGGGCTGTCGCTACCAACAGGAGGAGGAGCCACCTCATCGCAA
>DASQAW010000127.1:0-3188 GCA_035635495.1 Burkholderiales bacterium | reverse complement strand
CTTCTGGATGCGCGTGCGCGCCACGTACTCGTAGAAGCCCGGCGTCTTGATGATCAGGTCGTCGGGCGAGCTGTAGCGCACGATCTCGCGGCCGTCGGCGAGCTGCTCGCGCGCGATCTTGCCCCAGACGAACTCCTCGTAGAGGAATTCGCGCACCTTCTCGAGGTACATGCGGTCGGACATCTGGCCGATGAGGTCCGCCGTGCCGACCATGCAGCCGACCATGCGGTCGCGCGGATCTTCGACGTGGATGTCCTCGACGTCCATCTCGTAGCCGGTGAAGTGCACCAGGCGCGAGGCGAGCGGCGCCTCGCCGGCAAAGCCGAGCTTCGGCAGGTAGGACGCGATGAAGTCGGCGCTGCGGCTCACGTGCACCTTGGTGAAGACGGCGCCGTTCTCCACCTCCGCTTCCGACGTGCGCTTCAGGTACCCCGAGTCGTGCAGCAGCGCGATCACGATGCCCAACCCGGCGCGGCGCGCGCCCAGGCGGTCCGCCGGCGCGCAGCTGCGGTCGTGCCCGTCGACCAGACGCGCCAGGGCGAGCGTCATGTCGAGCGTATGGCGGATGTCGTGGTAGAGCGTGTCGCAGGGCAGGTAGCCCGGATAGCGCCCTTCATACAGCGCGTGGAAGTCGTCGAACGCGCGCTCGAGCGGCGCGAAGTCGGCGCCGGGATAGCGCGCGGTGCATAGGCGCAGCACCGCTTCACGAACCTGCGCGGGATTCTCGACGTTGATGCGGTTCGTGACGTCGTTCTGGTTGAGACGGTCCTGCATGGCGTTGGGCGCGCAGTTTCCGCGCCTTCCCCACCTCCCCGCGAGGATTATTCCGCCTCGACCGACCGGAGGCAAGGATAAAAACAACGGGAGCCGGCCCATAAGCCGGGTTCTGTGCACCCCGGGCGGGCGAACCCGCCGGGGCCGGCAGCCATTCCTCTGGGCCTGCGGTTACCCGCAGGCTCTAGCCACCTACCCGCAAGCTCGGTCGAGCCGACCTCAGTCGCTTGCCTATTTGGTGTTGCTCCGGATGGAGGTTGCCGCGTTTCACCCCCGAAGGAAGACCTCCGGGACTCGTCTCTGTGGCCCTGTTCGTCACGTCGCCGTGCCAGGGAATTACCCTGCATCCCGCTCTGCGGAGCCCGGACTTTCCTCCCGCCGCTTGCGCGGCCGGCGGCTGCCAGGCCGACTCCCGCTTGCAATTTTACCCGCCGAGGGGGAGCCTATAAAGCCCCAGCAAGGAGGTGGACCCTGAAGCGCCGGCTCTACTTTCTCCTGCCCGACGTCGCGAGCGCGACGCGCACCGCGAACGACCTGCTGCTCGCGCGCGTCGAGGACCGCCGCATGCATTTCCTCGCGAAGCGCGGCACGGACCTCGGCGAGCTGCACGAGGCGGGCTACCTCTTCAAGACCGATCTCGTGCGCGGCGCCGGCATCGGCTTGGCGCTCGGCCTGCTCGGCGGCGTCGTGCTCGGCTCGATCATCGTCAACTATCCGCCGGAGGGCACGCATCCGGGGCTCGCCGCCGCGATGATCGCCACCATCGTCGGCGCCGCGCTCGGCGTGTGGATGGGCAGCATGGCGGCGGTCGCGGTGCCCAACTCGCGCCTGAAGTCGTACAGCCAGGAGCTCGACCGCGGCAAGGTGCTGCTGATCCTCGATGTGCCCTACGGGGAGGTCGACCGCATCCGCGGGACCGTCGCCTCGCGCCACCCCGAGGTCGTGCTCTCGGCGCAGGAGACGCGCTACCCCGCCTTCCCCTGAGGTCTGAAGTAGCGCCCGTCCTCGTAGAACCGGGCGTCCTGGCCCTCTGCCCATCCCGGGTAGCCAAACACCGGTAGCGGGGCGAGATCCCGCGGGCTTGCATCGGCACCCACCTGCGCCAGCCACTCAGCCGCTCGCGCGTCCACGTCGTCGCCGGGTGAGGCGAACACCGCCTTGCACGTGATGCCGGGCCAGGGCTTGAGCGCCTGCTCGAGCACCGCGTGGCCGAGCACCGCGAAGCGCATCGCCTGTCGCACGCGCTCCCGCCGGTCCCAGAAAAGCTCTTTCCAGCGCAATTCGCGCAGCAGCTGCAGCAGCTCGGCGTCGGCACAGACCACGACCGCGCCGCCCTCGTCGAAGATCGTCAGCAGGTCGCGCAGCCGGCCGCGCTGGCCTTGCTCATGCGGGATGGCCGCCGCGTGCATGGCGTTGATGCGCGCCTTGGTGCGCGGGAACGCGAGCCAGCAGAGCGCGTTGAACCAGTCGTGCAGGTTGTCGGGCCGGGTCTCGACGCAGCCGGTCTCGTATACACGCACCTCATAGGGTCCCCGCGCGGTCGGCGGGACGAAGCGGATGGGGCGGCCGCTTTCCGTGCGGATGCCGGCGGCGGCCTGGTTGAGCGCGTCGCGCGAGCGGCCGAGGCCGAGCCACGGCGCGAGCGGCGCGTAGATCGGATGCCTTAGACGAGCTTCCAGGGAATCGTTTCGCCGGCGCGCAGCGGCACGAGGGCCTCGGCGCCGAAGGCGATGGTCTCCGGCACGGTCCATTCCTCGCGCATCAGGCTGACGGTACCGCGGTTCCGTGGCAGGCCGTAGAAGGCGGCACCGTGCTCGGCGGCGAAGGCCTCCAGCCTGTCGAGCGCGTGCGCCTCCTCGAAGGCGATGGCGTAGAGCTCGAGCGCTGCGTGCGCGGTATAGATGCCGGCGCAGCCGCACGACGCTTCCTTGGCGCCCTTCGCGTGCGGCGCGCTGTCGGTGCCGAGGAAGAACTTCGGATTGCCCGAGGTCGCGGCCTCGACCAGCGCCTCGCGGTGCTCCTCGCGCTTGAGCACCGGCAGGCAATAGTGGTGCGGGCGGATCCCGCCCATGAATAGCGCGTTGCGGTTCATGAGCAGGTGGTGCGCCGTGATGGTCGCGGCGACGTTCGCACCGGTGACCTCCACGTACTGGACCGCGTCGCGCGTCGTGATGTGCTCGAGCACGACTTTCAGCTGGGTGAAGCGCTCGAGCGTCGGGCCGAGCGTCTCCTCGATGAAGGCTCTCTCGCGGTCGAACACGTCGATCGCCGGCTCGGTCGACTCGCCGTGCACGAGCAGCGGCAGCCCCACCTCTTCCATCTTCTCGAGCGTGTGGAAGCAGCGCGAGAGGCGCGTGACACCGGCGTCGGAATGGGTCGTGGCGCCGGCGGGGTAGAGCTTCACGCCGTGGATG
>DASQAW010000126.1:0-2622 GCA_035635495.1 Burkholderiales bacterium | reverse complement strand
AGTCCCGCGTTGGTCGACCCGCCGGTGGCCGCGACGGCGGCGCAGGCGTTCTCCAGGCTCTTCTTCGTCACGAGCTCGCGCGGCAGCGGCCCGCCGCGCTCCAGAAGCTGCATCACCGCTTGGCCGGCCCTGCGGGTGAGATCGCCGCGCTCGGGGGCGACGGCGGGAAGCGTTGCAGATCCCGGCAACGCCAGGCCGAGCGTCTCGGCGACCATTGCCATGGTGTTGGCGGTGAACTGACCGGGGCAGGAGCCGAGCGTAGGCAGGCAGGCGCGCTCGAGCTCGCCGAGCTCGCGCTCGCTCATATCGCCCGCCAGCACCGCGCCGACCGCTTCATAGGTGTCGAGCACCGTGACGTCGCGGCCATGCCATCTGCCGGGCAGCGCGGCGCCGCCGTAGACGAAGACCGAAGGCAGGTCGAGTCGCACCATCGCCATCATCATTCCCGGCAGCGTCTTGTCGCAGCCGGCGAAGGTGACCAGCGCATCGTAAGCGTGGCCGCGCACTACTGCTTCTACGCCGTCGGCGATGATCTCGCGCGAGACGAGCGAGTAGCGCATGCCGCCGTGGTTCATGGACATCGAGTCGGCGACCGAGATCGAGGCGAAGTCGAAAGGCACGCCGCCAGCGTCGCGGACCGCGCTCGCAGCCTGGCGCGCGAAGTCACCCAGCAAAGCGTTGCAAGGCGTGACGCGGCCATCGGTCGAAGCGATGCCGACGAAGGGCTTCTGGAGATCGGCGTCGGAGAGGCCGAGGCTGCGCAGGAACGCGCGGTGCGGCGCGCGGTCGAGGCCCTCAACCGTGATGCGCGAGGGCAGTTTCTTCGTATTCACGCACGATCTCTTCGATGGAACCGTTGTGAGGCAGACCCAGCTCGGCGGCGCGCTGCGACAGCGTGGCCTTCGGCCCCGCGTCCATGATCGCCTGCAGCGCCGGGTCGGGCTCGAAGCGCACGCGGCCCTTCGCTTTCGCCTTCACCGCGTCCCACATTTGCTGTGCGCTCACCGAGATGCCGGTGAGCAGCACTGTCCGGCGCGCGCCGAGCCGGTCGTTCGGCAGCTCTGCGATGCGCTTGAACGCGTCGACCACGCGTCCAAGCGAGATGCACGCCATGCGCGTGTGCGGCGCGACCGGGCATACGTAGTCGCGCCCGGCGAGCGGCTCGCGGATGATCGCGCTCGCCCAGCCGGATACGGCCGTGTTCGCGCTGCCCGGCCGCACGATCACTGCCGGCAGTCGCAATGCGCGGCCGTCGACGTAGCCCCGCCGGGCGTAGTCGTCGATCAGCACTTCGCAGATCAGCTTCTGCGCGCCATACGAGATGCGCGGTGATGGCGGCGTCTCGTCGGTCACCGGGTCGGGCAACTTGCCGCCGTAAACGGCGATGGTGGAAGCGAAGATGAACCTGGGCCGGTGACCGGTGAGACGGCACGCCTCCAGCAGATCGCGCGTCGCATCGAGGTTCACCTTGATGCCGAGCTCGAAGTTCTGCTCGGCGCCGCCCGACACGAGCGACGCGAGATGGAATACGACGCCGACCTCGGGTGTGATGAGCGAGCGCGCGAACTGCGGATAGGCGATGTTGCCGACGACGGCGTTCGGAAACGGCATGCTCGTCTGGTCGGTGGCGATCACGTCTGCCGGGAGCGCGCGCACGAGTGCGGAACCGATGTAGCCCGCGGCTCCAGTGACGAGTATTCTCATGGCCGCACTTATTCTAAGAGGAGGATGCAGTGATACGACGTGCGTTGTTCGCCGCGCTGATGCTGGCGGGCGTCCAGGCCTGGGCGCAGAGCTATCCGGCGCGAGCGGTGAAGGTGATCGTTCCGTACGGCGTGGGCGGGCCGGCCGACATCTACGGCCGCTTCATCAGCGCGAAGCTGCAGGAATCGCTCGGCCAGCCGTTCGTAGTCGAGGATCGTCCCGGCGGCGGCTCGATCGTCGGCACCGACGTCGTGGCCAAGTCGGCGCCCGACGGCTACACGCTGCTGGTGATGTCGAACACGCACACGGTCAACGAGACGCTGATCCCGAAAAAGCCATTCGACCTGATGCGCGACTTCGCGCCGATCACGGGTATCAACTCCTCCGATCTGCTGATGGTGATCCATCCGTCGGTGCCAGCCACCAACCTGAAGGAGTTCATCGCGCTGGCGAAGAAGGAACCCGGCAAGCTCAACTACGCCTCGTCAGGCCCGGGCACGCCGTATCACATGGCGGGCGAGCTCTTCAAGTACATGGCGGGTGTCGACATCGTGCACGTGCCGCACAAGGGCTCGGACCAGGCGCGCACTGCGATCCTCGGCGGCCAGGTGCAGATGATGTTCGACGCGATCACGACGATGGCGGGACAGGCGCGCGCCGGAAAGGTCAAGGCGCTCGGCACCACCGGCAAGGCCCGTTCTGCCGTGACGCCCGAGACGCCGACCATCGCCGAAGCCGGGGTGCCCGGCTACGAAGCGACCATCTGGCTCGGGCTGATGGCGCCCGCGGGCACGCCGCGGCCGGTGCTCGAGAAACTGAATGCCGAGGTGAACAAGCTCATCAATGCGCCCGACGTGAAGGAAGCCTGGGGCAAGCAGGGGGCCGTGCCCATGGGCATGGGGGTCGACGAGTTCGGCA
>DASQAW010000125.1:0-1966 GCA_035635495.1 Burkholderiales bacterium | reverse complement strand
GCGGGCAGGTTGAGCGGCAGGCACTCCTTGCCGAAGGTCTGCTGGATGCGCTCGAGCAGGCGCTCGCAGTCGACGTTCTCGGCGTCGATCTTGTTGACGACGATCAGCCGGTCGAGGCCGCGCTTCTGCGCGTACTGCAGGAAGCGCCCGGTCATCATCTCGACGCCGTTCTGCGCGTTGATCACGATCGCCGCGGTCTCGACCGCCGCGAGCGCGGGCAGCGCGTGGCCGAGGAAATCCGGGTAGCCGGGCGTGTCGAGCAGGTGCACCCGGGTCTCGTCCTCGCCGTCCTTCACCGGGAACGTGGCGAGGGCGAGCTTGAGCGAGTGCTGCAGCTGCTTCTCCAGCGGGGTGTAGTCGCAGACGGTAGTGCCGCGCTCGACGCTGCCGCCGGCGGGAACCGCTCCCGCCTGCGCGAGCAGCGCCTCGGCCAGGCTGGTCTTGCCGCTGCCTGCCTGGCCGACGAGCGCAATCGTCCTGATGCGTTTGATGGAATTCGCCAAGGGCCTTCCTCCTCGGTGCTTGTTATAGCAAGAATTCGGGGCCAGGACCGCAATTGCGCAGCGCAGCGCCTTGAAATTTCGAGGGCTTATACTTCCGGCGCATGGCTACCCCCAAGGAAGAGCTCACCCGCCTTATCGAGCGCCAGCCGGACGATAGCTCCCGCGAAGAGATCGTACGGGAGCTCGCCTTTCATGTGATGGTCGAGCGGGGCCTTGCCGACGCCGATGCAAACCGGTCGATCTCGAACGAAGAGATGGGGCGGCGCATCCGCTCATGGCGGAAATAAGATGGACGGAAGAGGCCGAGCGCTGGCTGCAGGACATTTACGAGTACATAGCTGCCGATAATCCGGGCGCCGCGGCTCGGACCGTTCAAGGCATCTACGACCGAGCGCAAGACCTGGCGCAATATCCGGAACTCGGTCAGCGATACTTGGCGTCCCAGCGCGAGGTTCGCATCCTTCTCTACGGCCACTACCGCATCGCTTACTTGGTCCGGAAAGACAGGAGCATCGACGTTCTTGGCGTCTTCCACGGCGCGCTCGATATCACCAAATACCAGCTCTGACCCTGTCCTCGAAGAAACGAACTGTCCTCGTCACCGGCGGCCTCGGCTACATCGGCTCGCACACGGCGGTCGTCCTCGCCGGCGCCGGCTACCGGCCGGTGATCGTCGACAACCTCAGCAATGCAAAGGCGTCCGTCCTCGAGCGCGTCCGCGAGCTCGCGCCGGGCGGCGACGTCGCCTTCCACCGGGCCGACGTGCGCGACCTGGCCGCGATCGAGCAGATCCTGTCGGGCGAGGGCATCGAGGCGGTGCTGCACTTCGCCGGGCTCAAGGCGGTCGGCGAGTCGGTCGAGAAGCCGCTGCTCTACTACGAGAACAACGTGGCCGGCAGCGTCGCTTTGCTCGCGGCGATGGCAGCGAAAGGGGTCCGGCGGATGGTGTTCAGCTCGTCGGCCACGGTCTACGGCGAGCCCGAGCGCCTGCCGCTGACCGAGGACCACCCGCTGCGGCCGGTGAACCCCTACGCGAAGAACAAGCTGATGGTCGAGCACGTGATTGCAGACCACGCCGCCGCCGACCGCGGCTTCCGCTACGCGGCGCTGCGCTACTTCAACCCGATCGGCGCGCATCCGAGCGGGCGCATCGGCGAGGACCCGAACGGCATCCCCAACAACCTGCTGCCCTATGTCGCGCAGGTCGCGGTCGGCCGGCGGCCGAGCGTGCGCGTCTGGGGCAGGAACTACGCGACGCCCGACGGCACGGGCGTGCGCGACTACATCCACGTCATGGACCTCGCGCGCGGCCACGTCGCCGCGCTCGCGTTTCTCGAGCGCGGATCGATCACCGCCAACCTCGGCACCGGCCGCGGCTATTCGGTGCTCGAAGTGGTCAAGGCCTTCGAGAAGGCCAGCGGCAAGCGCATCCCGCTCGAATTCCATGCCCGGCGGCCGGGCGA
>DASQAW010000124.1:0-2173 GCA_035635495.1 Burkholderiales bacterium | reverse complement strand
CACCCGGACCGGGATCGTCAGCTGTCGGATAAGAGATCGCGCGCCGCGGCGGGCGCAGTGATGCCGAAATGGCGGTACGCCGACAACGTGGCCATGCGGCCGCGCGGCGTGCGCTGCAGATAACCCTGCTGGATGAGATAGGGCTCGAGCACATCCTCGATGGTCTCGGCGTCCTCGCCGATCGCATGCGCGAGATTCTCGAGACCGACGGGGCCGCCGGAGAATTTCTCGATCACGGCGAGGAGCAGCTTGCGGTCCATGACGTCGAGGCCGAGCGCGTCGACGTCGAGCATCTTGAGCGCGGCCTCGGCGATCGCCTTGCTGACGCGGCCGTCGGCCTTCACCTCGGCGTAATCGCGCACCCGCCGCAATATCCGGTTCGCGACCCGCGGCGTGCCGCGCGAGCGGCAGGCGATCTCGGCCGCGCCGTCGTCTTCGAGATGCACCTTCAGGAGCCCGGCGGAGCGCCGCACGATCGTGGTGAGCTCCTGCTGGCTGTAGAACTCGAGACGCGCGACGATGCCGAAGCGATCGCGCAGCGGATTGGTCAGCATGCCGTCGCGCGTGGTGGCGCCGGCGAGGGTGAAGGGCGGCAGGTCGAGCTTGATCGAGCGCGCCGCCGGGCCCTCGCCGATCATGATGTCGAGCTGGAAGTCTTCCAGCGCGGGATAGAGGATCTCCTCGACCACCGGCGAGAGGCGGTGGATCTCGTCGATGAACAGCACATCGCGCGGCTCGAGGTTGGTGAGGAGCGCCGCGAGGTCGCCCGGGCGCTCGAGCACCGGGCCCGAGGTCTGGCGCAGGTTCACGCCGAGCTCGCGCGCGATGATGTGCGCGAGCGTGGTCTTGCCCAGGCCTGGCGGACCGAAGAGCAGCACGTGGTCGAGCGCCTCGCCGCGCCGGCGCGCGGCCTCGATGAAGATCTCGAGCTGGCCGCGCGTCTTCTCCTGCCCGACGTATTCGGCCAGCGTCGCGGGCCTGAGCGAGCGCTCGAACTGCTCGTCCTGCGGCGAGGAGGGCTTTGCCGAGATCAGGCGGTCGGTTTCGACTGTCATTTTTACAATCCCCGTGCATTATGCAGCGCGGCGTTGCATGCGCGCGACGCCCGAACTTGACAGCGCGCATAGCCGGCCTGAACAATCCCTCACCGTTCTCTGAAAAGCAACAAGGGAACGCAATTAAGTCGGCGAAACAACGATTTGACCCTATAGGGAGATGAGATGAAAAAGCTACTGGCAGTCGTGTCCGTCGCAGCGCTGTTTCCCGTGACCGCGATGGCTGCGGGCGAGAACAACATCGGCAATTGCGGCTGGGGTGCAAAACTGTTTGACGGGCAATCGGGGGTCGCGCCGCAGGTGCTCGCGGCGACGACCAACGGCACGTTCGGCAACCAGACCTTCGGCATCACGAGCGGCACTTCCGGCTGCACGCAGGACGGTGCGGTGAAGTCCAACTGGAAGACGGCGCTGTTCATCGACGGCAACAAAGGCAAGCTCGCTCGCGACATGTCGGTCGGCAGCGGCGAAGCGCTCGACTCGCTGGCGCATCTGATGGGCGTCCAAGCGCAGGACCGCGTGGCGTTCAACCGCGCCGCCAAGGACAACATGGAGCGCATCTTCGCGAATGAGGCGACCCCCGAGATCATGGCGGCTCTGCGCCAGGTCCTCGCGGACGACGCGCAACTCACGCGCTACACGACCGCGCTCTAAGCCAAGGCAGTCCAAAAAACCCTGCGGATGCTCGCAGGGTTTTTTTTCGCCCTAACATCCCGCGGTGCGCATCTGGCTGCTGCTCCTCGCGCTCGTCGCGCCGCCCGCGCTCGGCGCGGACGAGGCTTACTTGGCGGAGCTCGTGGCGCGCTCGCGCGAGTTGCGGCTCGCCGAGCGCCCGGAATGGCGCAAGCTCGTGCACTACGAGCCGGACCTGATCGGCTCCGGGGTGCACGGGCTCCTCGACAACCGCTCCTTCTACAACTCGCCCGAGGGCAAGACGCGGCCGCAGGCGGAGCTCGAGGCGACGCTCGCCAGCTTCTTCTCCGACGTCCAGGAGACCGCGGAACAGCAGAACCCGCAATGCGCGTTCATCGCCCGGCGCACCTGGCTGGACGAGGAGCTCAAGTTCGACCGGCGGCGCCTGCCGCTGCAGGGCTGCCCGCGCTTCCGGGATTGGCATG
>DASQAW010000123.1:0-4521 GCA_035635495.1 Burkholderiales bacterium | reverse complement strand
GCGCGCCGAGGTGGCGATCGTCTCCATGGGCAATCCGCACGCCGTCCAGGTCGTCGCCGATGTGAAGCAGGCACCGGTCACCAACCAGGGCCCGCGCCTCGAGCACCACGCGCGCTTTCCGCAGGGCGTGAACGCCGGCTATGCGCAGGTGCTCGACCGGCACCGCATCGCGCTGCGCGTCTGGGAGCGCGGCGCCGGGGAGACGCTGTCGTGCGGCACCGGTGCCTGCGCCGCCGTCGTCGCCGGCATTTCCCAGGCGAAGCTCGATTCGCCGGTGCAGGTGCAGACCCGCGGCGGAGCGTTGACCATCTCTTGGGCGGGCGGCGACAATGCCGTGGTCATGAAAGGCCCGGCCGAAACCGTCTTCGACGGCACGCTGGAAACATAAGAGCCCAATGAACGCCGACGATCTCGCCCGCTTCCTCCGTGCCAACCCGCAGTTCTTCGACCAGAATCCCGAGCTCCTCGAAACGATCCACGTGCCGCATCCCTACGGCGGGCGCGCCATCCCGCTCGCCGAGCGCCAGACCGTGGCGCTGCGCGAGAAGGCGAAGCTGCTCGAAGGCCGCCTCGCCGAGCTGATCCAGTTCGGCGAGGAGAACGACGCGATCAGCGAGAAGGTTCACCGCCTGGCCGTGGCGCTCGTCGGCGCAAGGGATTTTCCGGCGCTCGCGCGCTCGCTCTATTTCCATCTGCGCGAGGACTTCGCGGTGCCGCACGTCGTGATGCGGGTCTGGGGCAAGGCGGTGCCGGTGGACTTCGAGGAAGCGGAGGCGGTGGATCCGAAGCAGCGCGAGCAGGCCGGGCTGATGGGCGCGCCGCGCTGCGGCCCGGCGCAGGGCAACCTCTTCACCGCTTGGTTCCGCGACGCCGCCGAGCACATCCGCTCGATCGCGCTCGTGCCGCTCGGCCAGACGGCGGTGTTCGGGCTGCTCGCGCTCGGCAGCGAGGACCCGAAGCGCTTCTATCCGGACATGGGCACGCTCTACCTGCGGCGCATCGGCGAGCTTTGCGCCGCCGGCGTTACGGCACGGCTGTAGTGGCTCCAAAGCTCGCGCGCGAGTATCTCGACGCGCTGCAGCACCAACGGCGCCTCGCGCCGGCGACGCTCGCGAATTACGCGCGCGCCCTGGATGTCTTGCTCGCCCTCCGCGAGGGCAAACCGCTCCAGTCGCTCGAGCCGGCCGAGGTGCGACGCTCGATCGCGCTGCTGCACGCCAAGGGCCTGTCGCCGCGCACGCTCGCGCTGATCCTCAGCGCGTGGCGCGGCTGGTTCCGCTGGCTCGCGCGGCACCGCGGTTTCCGCGCCAACCCGGTGCTCGGCATCCGCGCGCCGAAGGCGGCGCGGCCGCTGCCGAAGGCGCTGTCGGTGGAATCCACCCAGCGCCTGCTCGACGCGCCGAACGAGGCGGCGCCGCCCGCGCTGCGCGACCGCGCGATGTTCGAGCTTCTGTACTCCTCGGGCCTGCGCCTGGCGGAGCTCGTTGCGCTCGACGTCGGCGACGGACGGCTCGATCTGCGGCAGGGCGAAGTGACGGTCACGGGCAAAGGCTCCAAGACCCGCACCGTGCCGATCGGCGCCAAGGCGCGGGAAGCCCTGCGCGCCTGGCTCGACGTGCGCAGCCGGCTTGCTTCACCGACGGCGAAGGCGCTTTTCGTCGGCGCGCGCGGCAGGCGCATCTCGCCGGCGGTCGTCGGCGCGCGCCTGGCAGCGTGGGGGCGGGCGCGCGGCCTCAACCAGCGCGTGCATCCGCACATGCTGCGCCATTCGTTCGCGACGCATGTGCTGCAGTCCTCGCAGGATTTGCGCGCGGTGCAGGAGATGCTCGGCCACGCCAGCATCTCGACGACGCAGGTCTACACGCATCTCGACTTCCAGGCGCTGGCGAAGGTGTACGACGCCGCGCATCCGCGCGCCAGGAGGAAGTGATTCAGCTCAAGGCAGGGCGCGAGAAGTCGCTGCGCCGGCGCCACCCATGGATCTTCTCCGGCGCGGTCGAGCGCGTGAGCGGCAGGCCGCAGGTCGGCGACACGGTCGACGTGCGCTCCGCGTCGGGGCAGGTGATCGCGCGCGCGGCGTACAGCCCGGCATCGCAGATCCGCGCGCGCGTCTGGACGTTCGATCCCCAAGAGGAGGTCGACGCCGCGTTCTTCCGCAACCGCGTGATGCGCGCGCTCGCGGTGCGCGAGAGCCTGCCCGCTGCGAAGCACAGCAACGCGCTCCGGCTCATTTACGCCGAGTCGGACGGGCTGCCAGGCCTGGTGGTCGACCGCTACGCGGATGTGCTGGTCGCGCAGTTCCTCGCCGCGGGTGTCGAGCGCTGGCGCGACCCGATCCTCGATGCGCTCGCCGAGCTCACGGGCTGCGAGGCGATCTATGAGCGCTCGGACGCCGAAACCCGGAAGCTCGAAGGCCTCGAGCCGCGCTCGGGCTTCGTCCGCGGCAACCGCGCCGCGTCGCGCTGCCCGATCATCGAATACGGGCTGAACTTCAAGGTGGACGTCGAGCAGGGCCAGAAGACCGGCTTCTTCCTCGACCAGCGCGAGAACCGCCAGCGCGTGCGCGCGCTCGCCGCCGGCCGCGAGGTGCTCGACGGCTTCTGCTACACCGGTGGCTTCGCCATCAACGCGCTCGCCGGCGGCGCGAGTCGCGTCGTGGCGATCGAGAGCTCGGCGCCGTCCCTGGAGGTCGCGCGCGAGAACCTGGCCGCGAACACCGTCGATGCGGGGAAGGTCGAGTTCGTCCACGCCGACGCGTTCGCCCACCTGCGCGCGCTGCGCGACCGCGGCGCGCAGTTCGATCTCGCGGTGCTCGACCCGCCGAAGTTCGCGCCGACCGCGGCGCAGGTGAAGAACGCCGCGCGCGCCTACAAGGACATCAACCTGCTGGCGTTCAAGCTGCTGCGGCCCGGAGGCCTGCTCGCCACCTTCTCCTGCTCGGGCGGCGTCGACGCTGCGCTATTCCAGTCGATCGTCGCCGGCGCGGCGCTCGATGCAGGCGCCGAGGCCAAGATCGTCGAGCGCTTCACCGCCGCCGCTGATCATCCAGTGGCGCTCGAGTTTCCCGAAGGGGAATATCTGAAGGGATTGCTGGTGCTGCGAGCCTAGCCACAGGCAACTCGGACCTTTCGATAAAAGGTTCAGCACCCAGCAAGGTCGCTGCGATATATCCGCCACGCCAAAAGTGCTAAACCTCTCCGCCGCATCGCCGCGTGAGAGCGCTGGTCCACGTGGAGATCGTCTATCAACTTTCAGGAGGACCAACCTATGAACCGAGTTCGATTCACCCTGTTGTTACTGTCGCTGCTTGTCCCGTTCGCCCAGCCGATGGCGGACGACGACGATCACGGTCGCAAGGCTCGTCCGATCGCCGCCCTGACCCTTCCGCTCGCGGGCACGGCTGTAGATGCCGCCGGCCAGCGCGGCGTGTTCAGCGGCACGATCACGATCAATCGCTTCGTCGGCAATAACCAGCACCTCATGGCCGTCGGCATCGTGCGCGGCACGGTCACCGATCTTGCCGGTCAAGTCATCAGGACGGGACTGCAGGATGTGATGCTGCCGGTGAGCATCGGCCAGCGGACGGTCAGCCTGGCCATGCCCCCTTCCGCCGCGCCGCGCTTGATACGTGTGTCATCGACCGAAGCTCAGAGCGGCCGATTCATTCTCGCGCAGGCGCAGAGCTGCGGCATCCTGCATCTCGCTATCAGCGGCGACGCGGTCGATCTGCTGGGCGTTACGGTCAATCTCAGCCCGATCACGCTCGATATTTCGGGCGACGCCGCCGGTCCGCTCGGCGCGCTCGTCTGCGAAGTCGTGAAGCTTCTCGGGACTGCGGCCAACGTGGTCGGCCTTCTCAATAACCTGCTCGGAACGCTGACCGGGCTGTTGGGCGGACTCGGTCTCTGATCAGAAAGGGTTGGCGCGGCCGACGAGCGCTTCGAGCCGCGCCATCTCTTCGTTGGTGTGTCGGTCGAACCCGGCCCGCATGATGCGGTTGCCCGTCATCATCATGCGCGCCTGGTGGGCCGTCGCCACTGCCACGTTCTCCACGATGCCCCCGCTCGGCGCCAGGATCTCGGTCGAGCCGAAGCAGGTGCAGAAGTAGACGACATCGGGCGTCGCCTCCAGGTAGACGCCGGTGCCGCGGATGCCGATGGTGGCGGTCGGCGCAATCAGCGTGCGCCGCGAGCCGCGCTGGAACGTGGCGCCGAGCGCACCCGTGACGAGGCGCAGGAAATCGATGATCGGCTCGCGCGGCTTGGAGGCGTCGAGCCGCAGGCGGCTGTTGGGGCGCAGGAAGTAGGCGTCGGCGCCGATGCTGAACCAGACGCGCCCGCCGGCGCCGGTGCGGATGGTCTGCCCGGCCTGCAGCGCGCTTTGGCGCGTGAGGGGAACGTCGCTCAGCGTGACATCGCCGACGAGCTCGTGCACGACGCCGAACGGCGCTTGCGCCGCCGCGGGCAGCGGCAGCAGGGTGGCGAATGTCGAGAGGAAATGGCGGCGCGAAGTCATGCGTGG
>DASQAW010000122.1:0-39723 GCA_035635495.1 Burkholderiales bacterium | reverse complement strand
AGCCACATGACGAGCGGGCTCGCCACCAGCACCGAGGAGTAGATGCCGAAGAGGATGCCGATGGTGAGCGCGAGCGCGAAGTAGTGCAGCGCCTGGCCGCCGAAGATGAGCATGGTGGTGACCATCATCTGCGTGCAGCCGTGGGTGATGATGGTGCGCGAGATGACGCCGGTGATGGCGCTGTCGATCACTTCGGGCGTGCTCGCCTTGCGCATCTTGCGGAAGTTCTCCCGCACCCGGTCGAACACCACCACCGACTCGTTCACCGAGTAGCCGAGCACGGCGAGCACCGCCGCGAGCACCGGCAGCGAGAACTCCCACTGGAAGAAGGCGAAGAAGCCGAGGATGATCACCACGTCGTGCAGGTTGGCGACGATGCCGGACAGGCCGAAGCGCCATTCGAAGCGTAGCCAGAGATAGAGCACGATGCCCACCGCGGTGACGAACAGCGCGACCAGGCCGAGCTCGACCAGCTCGCGGCCGACCTGCGGCCCGACGAACTCCACGCGGCGCAGCTCCGCGGAGGGATCCTGCGCCTTGAGCACTTCCAGGACCTTCTGCGAGAGGTCGGCGGTCGACTGGTTCTTCTCGAGGTGCATGCGGATCAGCACCTCGCGCGAGGAGCCGAAGTTCTGCGCCTCGGCCTTGTAGCCCGCCTGCTCGAGGGCGCGGCGCACGGCATCGACGTTGGCCGAGTCCTTGTAGCCGACCTCGATCTGCGTGCCGCCGGTGAACTCGATCGAAAAGTTGAGGCCGCGGTGGGCGAGGAAGAAGACGGCGGCGAGGAAGGTGATCAGCGATATGACGTTGAAGATCAACGCATGGCGCATGAAGGGAATCGTCCGGCGGATCTTGAAGAATTCCATCTAGGTCACTTCCAGGCGGTGTTGCCGATCATCAGGCGCTGCACGCGCCGGCGATGGCCGTAGGTCAGGTTGACGATCGCGCGCGATACCAGCACGGCGGAGAACATCGAGGTCAGGATGCCGAGGCAATGGACTACGGCGAAGCCGCGCACCGCGCCAGGGACCATCAGCAAGGAGAGACCGACGATGAAGGTGGTGACGTTCGAGTCGAGGATCGTGCCCCAGGCGCGGTCATAGCCGGCGGCGATCGCCGCCTGCGGCGTGGCGCCGCCGCGCAGCTCTTCCCGTATGCGCTCGTTGATCAGCACGTTGGCGTCGATCGCCATGCCGAGGGTAAGCGCGATGGCGGCGATGCCGGGCAGGGTTAGCGTCGCCTGGAGCAGCGAGAGTAGTGCCACCAGGAGCAGCAGGTTGACCGCGAGCGCGAGCGAAGAGATGAGGCCGAAGACGACGTAGTAAACCGTCATGAAAGCGACGATGGCGATGAAACCCCACATCGTCGCCTTGAAGCCTTTCGCGATATTGTCGCGGCCGAGGCTCGGGCCGACGGTGCGCTCCTCGATGATCTCCATCGGCGCGGCGAGGGCGCCGGCGCGGATCAGCAGCGACAGGTCGCGCGTCTCGTTCGGCGTGAAGGCGCCGGTGATCTGGAAACGGCTGCCGAACTCGCTCTGGATCGTCGCCACCGAGATGGCCTCGCCCTTGCCCTTCTCGAAGAGGATGATCGCCATCAGGTGCTTGACGTTCTCGCGCGTCACCTGGCGCATGACGCGGCCGGCGGCGTCGTCGAGCTCGACCGCCACCGCAGGCCGCTGGTCCTGGTCGAAGGTCGCGTTCGCGCCGATGAACTGGTCGCCGGTGACGTAGACCTGCTTCTTCACCGGCACCTGGCTGATCGTGCCGTCGCGCCGGCGCTCGGGGAATACGTCGACGCCGAAGGTCGAGCCCGAGCGCATCGCCTCCTCGTCGACCAGGCGCACTTCGAGCGTGGCGGTACGGCCGAGGATCTCCTTCGCCCGCGCCGTGTCCTGCACGCCGGGGAGCTGCACCACGATGCGGTCGACACCCTGCTGCTGGATCACCGGCTCGGCGACCCCGAGCTCGTTCACGCGCTTGTGCAGCGTGAGGATGTTCTGCTGCAGCGCCGTTTCCTGCACGCGCTTCTGGAAGTCGGGCCTCACGGTGGCGACGAGCAGCAGGTTCTGGCCGTCGTCGCGCTCGGTGAGCGTGAGGTCGGGGATGTTGTTCAGGATGAACTGGCGCGCCTGGTCGCGCACCGAGGGCTCGCGGAACCGGATGCGGATCACCTGGCCTTCGCGCGAGACCCCGCCATGCCGGATGTTCTTCTCGCGCAGCTGGTTCCTCAGGTCGCCGGCGAGGTTCTCGACACGCTTGGTGATCGCCGCGTTGGTGTCCACCTGGAGGAGGAAATGCACGCCGCCGCGCAGGTCGAGCCCGAGGTACATGGGCAGCGCATGCACCGAGGTGAGCCAGCCCGGTGACGCCGACAGCAGGTTGAGCGCGACGGAGTAGACCTTGTCGTTCGGATCGGGGTTGAGCGCGCGGTCGATCACGTCCTTGGCGCGCAGCTGCGTGTCGGTGTCGGCAAAGCGCACGCGCACGCCGGTCTGGTCGACGATCGTGCCGGTATACGGCACGTTCGCCGCCTTCAGCGCCTGCTCGATTTTCCCGAGCAGGCTGTAATCGAGCTTGACCGTCGAGCGCGCGCTCGACACCTGCACCGCGGGCGATTCGCCGAAGAAGTTCGGCAGCGTGTAGAGGAAGGCCAGCGCGATCACCAGGGCGATGAGCGCGTACTTCCAGGTGGGGAAGCGATTCACTGCAGGGTCTTAAGCGTTCCCTTCGGCAGCGGCACCTGCACGGCCGAGCGCTGCACCACGATCTCGATGTTCGGCGCGATCTCGACGGTCACGTACTGCTCGCCGAGCTTGGTGATCCTGCCGACCACGCCGCCGGCCGTCACTACCTCGTCGCCCTTCTGCAGCGCCTCGATCATCGCCTTCTGCTCCTTGGCGCGCTTCATCTGCGGGCGGATCATGAGGAAGTAGAGCAGCACGAACATCAGGATGATCGGCAGGAAGCCGATGAATCCCGGGTCGCCGCCGCCGATGGCCTGTGCGTAGGCAGGAGAGATGATCACTGCGGATCCTCGTCAGGAAACTGAGCAGGGTGCTCGGGGGAAAGCGCGGAATTATAGCGGTTCCGCTCTGCGAGGAGCCGCGCCGCGGCGGTCTCGAGCGTGCCCGCCTCGATCGCCGCGCGCAGCGTGCGCATCAGCTCCTGGTAGTAGTGCAGGTTGTGCAGCGTGTTCAGCCGCGCGCCGAGGATCTCGTTCGCCTTCTGCAGGTGGTGGAGATAGGCCCTCGTAAAATTCCGGCAGGTGGTGCAGGCGCACTGCGCGTCGAGCGGGCTCGTGTCGTCGCGGTGGCGCGCGTTGCGGATCTTGAGGTCGCCGTGGCGCGTAAAGAGCCAGCCGTTCCGCGCGTTGCGCGTCGGCAGCACGCAGTCGAAGAGATCGATGCCGGCCGCCACGGCTTCGATCAGGTCCTCGGGCGTGCCCATGCCCATCAGGTAGCGCGGCCGGTCGTCCGGCAGGCGCGTGGTCTGGAGAATGCGCCGGCGGTCCTCCTTCGGCTCGCCGACCGCGAGCCCGCCGATGGCGTAGCCGTCGAAGCCGATCTCGACCAGCCGCTCGGCCGACCGCGCGCGCAGCTCGGGATAGAGGCCGCCTTGCACGATGCCGAACAACGCATTGGAAGATCGAAAGGCAGCCTTCGAGCGCGCGGCCCAGCGCATCGACAGGGCCATCGACTGGCTGGCCTCGGCCTCGGTCGCCGGAAAGGGCGTGCATTCGTCGAGCACCATGGCGATGTCGGAATCGAGCACCTGCTGGATGCGCATCGACTCCTCGGGGGTGAGGAACAGGCGATCGCCGTTCACCGGCGAGGCGAACTGCACGCCTTCCTCCGAGATCTTGCGCAGCGCGCCGAGGCTGAACACCTGGAAGCCGCCCGAGTCGGTGAGGACGGGGCCGTCCCAACCCATGAAGCGGTGCAGGCCGCCGTGCTTGGCGATCACCTCGAGCCCGGGCCGCAGCCAGAGGTGAAAGGCGTTGCCGAGCACGAGCTGGGCGCCGATCGCGCGCAGCTCTTCCGGCGACATCGCCTTTACGGTGCCGTAGGTGCCGACCGGCATGAAGGCCGGCGTGTCGACGCCGCCGTGCGCGAGTTCGAGCATCCCGCGGCGGGCAGCGCCGTCGCGATGGGTGACCGCGAACTTCATCGATCGATCAGCATGGCATCGCCGTAGGAGAAAAAACGGTAGCGGCGTTCGACCGCGTGCCGGTAGGCGCGGAGGATGGTATCGCGGCCGCCGAAGGCGCACACCAGCATGAGGAGCGTCGATCTCGGCAGGTGGAAATTGGTGAGCAGGCGCTCGACGACCTGGAACTGGTAGCCCGGGTAGACGAAGAGATCCGTCTCCCCGGCGCTCGCGCCCGCGGCGGCGCTCTCGAGCGCACGCAGCGTGGTGGTGCCCACGGCGAGCGTGCGCCGGCCGGCGAGCGCCCGGAGCGTCTCGTCGGGGATGCTGTAGCGCTCGCGCTGCATGCGATGCGCCTCGACCTGCTCGACCCGCACGGGCTGGAATGTGCCGAAGCCCACGTGCAGCGTGAGCCACGCGGTGCGCGCGCCGCGGGCGCGCAGGCGCTCCAGCATGGCGCGGTCGAAATGCAGTCCGGCGGTCGGCGCGGCGACGGCGCCGGGCTTGGCGGCATAGACCGTCTGATAGCGCTCGGCATCGGCGGCGTCGGGCGCGTGCTCGATGTAGGGCGGCAAGGGGACGCTGCCATGGCGCTCGAGCACCTGGTCGACGTCCGCGGAAAACCGCACGCGATAGAGCTCGCCTTCGCGGCCCTCCACCGTCGCGCGCGTGTCGCCGATCAGCACCTCGGTGCCGGGCTTGGGCGCGTGGCCGGCCCGCATGAGGGTCAAGGCTTCCCGGGGAGAAACGATGCGCTCGACGAACACCTCGACCTGCCCGCCGCTCGGCTTGCGGCCGAAAAGGCGCGCCTTGATGACGCGCGTGTCGTTCAGCACGACGGTATCGCGCTCGTCGACCAGCCCGGGCAGCTCGGCGAATTGACGGTCGTGCAGCGCACCACGCGCATCGACGTGCAGGAGGCGGCTCGCGCTGCGCTCGGCGGCGGGGTGCTGGGCGATGAGCTCGGCGGGCAACGCGTAGTCGAACTCGGAGACCAGCATGGGCCGCGAATTATAATTTCGAGCCTTGATCCAGCCGGAATGGCGGAACCGGTAGACGCAGCGGACTCAAAATCCGCCGGCCGCAAGGCCATGAGAGTTCGAGTCTCTCTTCCGGCACCAGCACAAACTGCTAAATGCCAAAGACTGTCCCCCTAGGGGGATTCCTTGCTGGACACGGGGGGGTGCCGGGCGTAGGCTTTTCGCGCCGGGACAGCTCAAAGCAGGCATAGGGGAGGAGTCATGGCGAAGGCGCAGGTCAGGGTCCTGCCTTCGGTGAAAAACACGGTGATGGTGGTCGACGACCAGTCGACCGGCCGCGCCATCCTCGAGCAGGTGGTGCGCAGCCTGGACGAGCGCGTGGTGGTCGAGGGCTTCGCCCGCCCGGTCGACGCAGTGGTCTGGGCGACCCGCCATGTCGCCGACCTCGTGCTGGTCGACTACATGATGCCCGACATGGACGGCATCGAGCTCGTCAAGCGGCTGCGCGCGCTGCCGGGCTACGAGCACGTGCCGATGGTGATGGTGACGGTGCACGACGATCGCAAGGTGCGCTATGCCGCGCTCGATGCCGGCATCACCGACTTCCTCACCAAGCCGGTCGACGCGCGCGAGTGCCTGGCGCGCTGCCGCAACCTGCTCACGCTGCGCCGGCAGCAGCTCGTGCTGGAAGACCGCCGGCGGCTGCTCGAGCACATGGTCGAGGACGCGACGCGCGAGGTGCGCGAGCGCGAGAAGGAGACCCTCCTCAGGCTCGCGCGGGCGGGGGAGTTCCGCGACGAGGAGACCGGCTACCACCTGATCCGCATGTCGCGCTATTCACGGCTGATCGCCAACGCGCTCGCCCTCGAGCTCGACGAGGTCGAGACGGTCGAGCTGGCCGCGCCGCTGCACGACATCGGCAAGATCGGCATCCCCGACCAGATCCTGCTCAAGCCCGACAAGCTCGACGCGCTCGAATGGGACGTGATGCGGCGCCATCCGGTCATCGGGCACGAGATTCTGAAGGGCAGCGCGTCGAAGTACGTGCGCATGGGCGCGCTGATCGCGCTCGGCCACCACGAGAAATACGACGGCTCGGGCTATCCCAACGGCCTGGTCGGCGACCACATCCCTCTCTGCGCGCGCATCGTCGCCGTGGCGGACGTCTACGACGCGCTCACCTCGGTGCGCCCCTACAAGAAGGCCTGGTCGAGCGCGCAGGCCCTGGAATACGTCGAGAGCCAGGCCGGCCAGCATTTCGACCCGCGCCTGGTCGAAGCCTTCTGTGGCATGAAGAAGGAAGTGCTGCAGATCCAGAACGAATGGCGCGACCCCCAGCAACCGCACTGACGCCAGACTGGCGCGGCGCGCTCGTCCGTCTGCGCGCACGCTTCGCCGCGCGCCCGGACACCGAGCACGAGCAGGCCATCGTGCGCCTGGCGATCGGCACGCTGATCGGGCTTTATCTCCTGCCGGGCGCCATCGCGCATCAGCAGCCGATCGTCTTCGTGATGTTCGGCTATCTGCTGACCGCGGCGCTGCTCTTCATCCATATCCTCGCCGCGCCGAGCGGATCGCCCACGCGCCGGATGATCGGCGCGCTGGCCGACATCGGCACGCTGACCGCGTGCATGGCTTTCCTGGGAGAGCGGGCGGCACCGCTGTTCCTGGTGTACATCTGGGTCACGCTCGCCAACGGCTTCCGTTTCGGTCAGCGGTACCTGCTGCTGTCGCTCGGCCTGAGCGTCGCCGGTTTCCTGCTCGTGATCTGGCAGAACGAGTATTGGCGCGAGCACCGCGTGTTCGGCTATGGCCTGCTGCTCGGGCTGATCCTGCTCAGCCTCTACGTGCGCTCTCTGGTGACGAAGCTGTTCGATGCGCTGGCGCGCGCCGAAGCGGCGAACCTGGCGAAGCGCCGGTTCATCTCGGTGGTGAGCCACGAGATGCGCACGCCGCTCAACGCCATCATCGGCATGGCGGATCTCATGCGCGACACGTCGCTCTCGCGCGAGCAGGCCGACATGCTGCAGACGCTGCGCAGCTCTTCGCGCGTCATGCTGGGGCTCGTCGACGACGTCCTCGATTTCTCGAAGATCGAGGCCGGCAAGCTGGTCCTGGAGAAGACCGACTTCGACCTGCATGCCCTGGTCAACAGCACGTGCCGGATCTTGAGCGCGCAAGCCGCCGCCAAGGGCCTCGACTTCGTCGTCTCCATCATGCCCGAGGTGCCGCCGGCGCTGCGCGGCGATCCGCTCCATCTGCGCCAGATCCTGATCAACCTGGCGGGCAATGCGGTGAAGTTCACCGAGCACGGCAGCGTCACCGTGCATGTCTCGGCACAAGCCGAGACCGAGGCCGGCGTGCGCCTGAAGTTTTCGATCCGCGATACCGGGATCGGCATCCCGCCGGAAGCGCAGGCCAAGATCTTCGAGAGCTTCACTCAGGCCGATCAGTCGACCACGCGCCGCTTCGGCGGCACCGGGCTCGGCACGACCATCGCGCAGCAGCTCGTCGGCCTGATGGGCGGGAAGATCGGCCTGGAGAGCTCGGTCGGCCTCGGCACGACCTTCTGGGTCGAAATCGACCTCGAGAAGCAGCCCGAGCGCACCGGCATCGCCACGGGCGAGCTGGCCGACGCGCGCATCCTGCTGGTCGGACTGCCGCCCGCGCAGCGGGAAGCGTTCGCGCAAGCATTGAGCGGCTGGGGCGCCGGGGCATTCACCGTCGAGAATGTCGATGAGGCGGCGAGCTGGCTCACGGCGGAAATCAGCCGCGCCAAGCCCTACCACAGCGCGATCATCTTTGGAGGAGGCGGACATCTCAAGGACGCGCAGCGCTTTCGGCGCACCGCGCCGACCCCGCCGCCACCGGCGATCCTGGCGGCGCCGCGCGAGGCAGCCGTCCAGCGTTTCGAAGCGCTTTCGGCGGGCTTTGCCGCGGTCCTCGAGCTGCCCTTCGACAAGCGCCAGCTGTTCAACGTCCTGCACTCGGTGTCGGCCGGCGAACCGGTCCATGAAGGCGTCGTCCACCTGCGCGACTACGCGCAAAGGGGGGGCGCAGGGGCGCGCAAGCTCCGCGTGCTGGTAGCGGACGACAACCCCACCAACCGCGAAGTGCTCGGCAAGATTCTGGAGCGTGCGGGCCACGCGGTCACGCTGGTCGACAACGGCGAGCATGTGCTCGACACCATCGAGCGCGAGCGTAACGACCTGGTGATTCTCGATCGGAACATGCCCGGGATGAGCGGACCGGAGACGCTGCGCGCGCTCCGCCTGCTGACACGCGGGAGCGAACGTCTTCCGGTCATCATGCTCTCGGCCGACGTCACTCCCGAAGCGAAACGCGAAGCGCTCGAGGCGGGCGCCGATGCCTATCTGTCCAAGCCGATCGAGGCCCTGCGCCTGCTCGATGAGATCCGGGCGCTTGCCGGGGTGAAGCCGGAGCCTGCACGCCGGCCGCAGCCGGCCGCCCATGCGCCGGCCGCAGCGCCGAACGTGCCCGCCGTGGTGAACCCCGAGACGCTCGCCCACCTCGAGCAGCTGGGCTCCTCGCCCGCCTTTCTCGAACGATTGATCGGCGTATTTCTCACCGACTTCAGCTCCATTCTGGGTCGCGTCGAGCGGGCGCTCGCCGCTCGAAACTTCGGCGAGTTTCGTTCACTCCTGCATGCGATCAAGGGCTCCTCGGCGAGCATGGGTACCGACCGGCTCACGCAGCTGTGCGACAGTCTCGGCGGGCTGTCGGATGCCGAGCTGCGGCTGCAGGCCCCCGGCACGGTGCGCGCGCTCAATGAAGAGTTCCTCGCCGTGCGCGACGCGCTGCAGCGGCATCTGCAGGAGCGCCAGCGCTCCGCGAGCTAGGCGGCATGGCCCGCGCGCCCCACTGATCGGCTAGAATCGCACCAGCCACACCGAATTTTCCGGACCAGGGGGGATCCGCAACGCATGTCGTTTTTCATCACGCTCGTCGAGATGACCGACGCGAACCGGCGCGACCTCGAGGCGATACCCAAGATCAACTCGATGATCCATCACGGCCTGTCGCTCGCCGAGTACAAGGCGTTCCTCCACGACCTCTACCACATCGTCTGGCATTTCTGCCCGGTCATGGCTGCGGCCGCAGCGCGCTGCAGCGATCAGTTCCGCGACGTGCGCTATGCGCTCTATGAGCGCATTGAAGAGGAGAAGGGCCACGATGCCTGGGTGCTCGAGGATATCCAGGCCATGGGTGAGGACCCCGGCAGCGCGGCCAACCCGCCGAGCGCTCCGGTGCAGGCCATGATCGCCTTCAACTACTACAGCGCCGAGCGCGTGCATCCCTGTTCGGTACTCGGGATGCTCTACATGCTCGAGGTGGTCTCCTCGGTATACGGCGGTCGCGTTTCCGATTCCATCGCGCGTGCCATTGGCCGCGAGGTGGACGCCGGCGGCTTCAAATTCCTCTCATCGCACGCCAGCATGGACGTCGACCACATGGCGAAGCTCAACCGCCTGGTGAAGATGATTGCCGACCCGGCGGCGCAGGCGGCGATCGTCAATTCGACCCGCGTCAACTTTTACCAGTTCGGCCGCATGTTCGGCGAAGGCGGCTTCCTCGCCGACCTCGGCGAGGCGGGCCTGCGCAGCATTCCGCCGCGGCAGCGCGGCACTGCGGTGCGGTAACGCCGGCGCCGACGCAGCCCGCCCGGTCGGGGTTCCGGGCAAGCCGCCGCGTCGGCGCGCAGCGCTCCGCGCGTGCCGCGGACGGCCGCGACGCGGTTAAACGGCGACGGCCAGCGCCTCGGCAGTGACGTCGACGGGCTCGCCGGTCTCGAGCCGCCGCATCTGCGAGCGCACGATGCGCCCCATCATCTTGAGGTCGCGGTCCTCGAGGCGCAGCGCGGCGTCGACCCAGATCTCGGTCACCGCATCCAGTTCCTCGCGCGTGATGGGATGCACGATCTGGCGCGTGCGGAACACCGCCTGCGTGGCGTTGCGCCGCTTCGAGTTCTTCGCGATCCAGTTCTGCACCGCCGTCTCGCCTTCGCCGTCCGGCACCAGCACGTCAACCAGGCCCATCTCGTGCAGCTTGGCCGCCGGCAGCACCTGGCCGGAGAGGATCAGCTCTTCGGCCGCGCGCATGCCGATGCGCCGCGAGACCAGGCTGTAGCCGCCCATCCCGGGGAAGAGGTTGAACAGCGCCTCGGGCAGGCCTAGCTGAGCGCTTTCCTCCGCGAACACGACATCCGACGAAAGGGCGCACTCCATGCCGCCGCCGAGGGCGTCGCCCTGGACGAGCGAGATCGTCACCAGGGTCGGCGAGTAGTAGTTGTGGATGCGGGCGTACATGTTGTCGATGCACATGCGCGCGTAGTGCGCGAGCGCCTCGCGGTCGCGCGACTTGATCAGCAGGACGAAGAGCGCGAGGTCGCCGCCAAGGTTGAATACGCGCGGCACGCGCGAAGCGGCGACGTAGTAGTTCGCCTTGTACGCCTCGCCGTCGATCTCGACGCTTCCCTTGTTCATCGCGAGCGCGTTGTCGTGCGCGCGGATGTCTTTCAGCAGACCGAGGTTGAAGCACGCGGTTCCGCGTGGCTTGAAGTACCCCCAGATCGTGCCGCTGCCCGGTTCGAACTCGGTGTCGTATTGCCCCTGCGCGTTGCCGTACTGGATGCGCAAGCCCATTACGTCGTTCATGTTGCTCATTGCCGTCACTCCCCGATAGAAAATGCCCCCGGGAGGGGGGCTCAATCGCTCGGCCCGGGACGGTGAAGCCTCTGCCTCGGGCCTCCCGTGACGGATTTAACGCCCCCTACCCGCAGGGATCAATAAGGGCCTCCCCGATGCCCTGCCTTGTTGCCCTACGGCTACATCGGTTAAATTCAGGCGGCGAGGGGGCCGCATGTACGTCATCGTCTACAAGTCGGACGGGTTTCCGATCTGCCGCCAGGTGCCCGGCGTTACGCCCGACCCCGTGGTGACCTGGAACACCGAGGCCCAAGCCAAGGCTTTCATCGCCTCGAAGGGCGGCGATGCCGACTTCCAGCCGGTGCAGATCACCGACGATGCGATGGACAAGCTGGCGACGGCCCTCGGCTGCCCCGTCGAGTCGATGACCTTCGAGCCCTACCCCGCGTAGTCAAAACTCTACGTTGTCGATGAGCCGCGTCGCCCCGAGCCGCGCGGCGCCCAGCACCACAAGGTCCCCCTCGCCCGCCTGCGGGGGCGCAAGATCGCGCCTCGAGCGCACTTCGACGTAATCGGGCTGCCAGCCGGCCTGCTCGAGCTCGCGCATCGCCTCGGCGGGCGGCAGCCCCTGGCGCACCTGCTGGAGCAAACGATAAAGCCGCGGCGCCTCGGCGCGCTCGGCGGCCGAGAGATAACCGTTGCGCGAGCTCATCGCCAGGCCGTCGGCCTCGCGCACCGTCTCGCCCGCGACGATGGCGAGCGGGATGTCGAGCTGCCGCGCCATGCCGCGCACGATCATGAGCTGCTGGTAGTCCTTCTTGCCGAAGACGGCGGCGAGCGGCTGCACGCAGTTGAAGAGCTTGAGCACGACCGTCGCCACGCCGTCGAAGAACCCCGGGCGGAATTTCCCCTCGAGCTCGGCGGCGAGCGGCGGCGGGCGCACCATGTAACGCTGCGGCTCGGGGTAGAGCACCCGCTCATCCGGCGCGAACAGCAGCTCCACGCCGGCTGCTTCGAGCAGCCGCTGATCGCGCTCGAAGGTCCGCGGATAGCGCTCGAAGTCCTCGCCGGGCAGGAACTGCAGCCGGTTGACGAAGATGCTGACCGCGACGGCTCGCGCCTCGCGCCGCGCCAGGCGCACGAGCGACAGATGCCCTTCGTGCAGGTTGCCCATCGTCGGCACGAACGCGAGCGGTCCAAGCTCGGCCACGGCACGGCGCAGGGTGGCGATGTCGGAGACCGTCCGCATCAGCCGAGGTTGAAGAACTCACGGCGGCTTCTCATGCCGCGCAGCCGCGACACGAGGAGCTCGAAGTCGGCGTCGCGCTCGACGAAGTTCAGGTTGTCGGAATTGACGATCAGGACCGGTGCCGCGTTGTAATGGTAGAAGAAGCGCGCGTAGCTTTCGGCCAGCAGCGCCAGGTACTCCTCGCTCAGCGGCCGCTCATAGCCCTTGGCGCGGCGGCGCACCCGCTCGATCAGCGTCGCCGGCTGCGCCTGTAGGTAGACCACCAGGTCGGGGGTGGGCGAGCGCGGCCGCAGCGCCTCGTAGATCTTCTGGTAGAGCGCGAGCTCGTCGGCCGAGAGCGTGATGCGGGCGAAGAGCGGGTCCTTGTCGAGCAGGAAGTCGCCGATCGCCGGCCGGCCGAACATGTCGGGCTGGGCGAGCGGCTCGAGCAGGCGCGCCCGCTGGAAGAGGAAGAAGAGCTGCGTGGGCAGCGCGAAGCGCGCCATGTCCTGATAGAAGCGCGCGAGAAACGGGTTCTCCTCCGGCTGCTCGAGCACCAGATCGGCCGCGAGGCGCGAGGCGAGCCGGCGCGCGAGGCTCGTCTTGCCGGCGCCGATCGGTCCCTCCACCACGAGATAGCGGAATTTATCCACGGAAAACGAAGTACACCGCAGCCACGATACACAGGGAAGCCCACAGGTAGTCGAGCTTCACCGGTTGCTTCATGTACAGCACGGCGAAGGGCACGAACACGACCAGCGTGATCGCTTCCTGCATGATTTTCAGCTGGGGCAGCGACATCTGCGTGTAGCCGATGCGGTTCGCCGGCACCTGCAGCAGGTACTCGAAGAGCGCGATGCCCCAGCTGACGAGCGCCGCGATCCACCAGGGCTTGGCCGAGAGCTCCTTGAGATGCGCGTACCAGGCGAAGGTCATGAAGACGTTCGACGCCGCGAGCATCAGGGCGCTGAGCCCCACGGTGGAGAGCTGCATCAGGCCATCCTTTCGATTCTCTGCCCGGCGGAGGCTGCCAGACAGGCCGCCGCCGGGCCGCGCCCGGGGATGCGGGCCGAGGGTGCGATCTCGAGCAGCGGTCGCAGCACGAAGGCCCGCTCGTGCATGCGCGGGTGCGGCACCGTCAGCGCCGGCTGGTCGATCTGCGCATCGCCGTAGAGCAGCAAATCCAGGTCCAGGGTGCGCGGCGCGTTGGCAAAGCTGCGCTTGCGGCCGTGGCGGTTTTCGATCGCCTGCAGCTCGCCGAGGAGCTCGTCGACGCCCAGCTCGGTGTCGAGGGCGGCCACGGCGTTGATGAAGTCGGGCTGGGCGGCATGGCCGAGCGGGGCGCTGCGGTAAAGCGAGGAGCGGCGCACCACGCGCGTGCGCGGCAGCCCGGCGAGCTCGTCGAACGCGCGTTCGACCTGGGCGCGCGGCTCTTCGAGGTTCGAGCCGATGCCGATGTAGGCGAGCGTCACGCCGGGGCCGGCGTCGGCGTGCCCGGCCGCTTCTTGCGCCGCCGCCGGCGGCGCTTGCCCGGGCCGGTCTCGGGGAGCAGCATGGCCTGGCGCGTCTCGGCATCGGCGGCGGCGAAAGCGCGCCACCAGGCTTCGAGGTCGGCCGGCACCTCGCCGCTCGCCGCGCGCAGCGCGAGAAAATCGTAGGCCATGCGAAAGCGTGGCGCTTCGAGCATGCGGTGGGGCCGCTGGCCCGAGCGCAGATCGAAGCGCGGCTGCATGCTCCAGACCTCGCGCATGGTGGCAGTGAGCTTGCGCGTGATGGCGAGCTTGGCGCACTGCGTGTCCAGCACCTCGTCCATGGCGTTTTCGAGCGCCGGGATCGAGCGCTCGCCGCGCGCTTCGCGCGCCCGCCAGGCGGCGAGCACCTCGTGCCAGAGGAGCGCGGCGAAGAGAAAGGCGGGCGACACCGGGCGTTCGGCGAGCACGCGCTCGTCGGTCTGCGCGAGCGCGAGCGTGACGAAGCGCTCGCCGAGCGGCTGCTCGAGGATCACGTCGAGGAGCGGCAGCAGGCCCTTGTGCAGCCCGACGTCGCGCAGCTGCCGCAGGCAGGCGCTGGCGTGCCCCGACAAGAGCAGCTTGAGCATCTCGTCGAACAGGCGCGCCGGCGGCACGCGCTCCATGAGCGGCGCGAGGCTGCGGATCGGCTCGCGCGTCGCCGCTTCGAGCGTGAGGCCGAGTTTCGCGGCGAGCCGCACGCCGCGCAGCATGCGCACCGGGTCCTCGCGATAGCGCGTCGCCGGATCGCCGATGACGCGCAGCAGGCGCTTCTTGAGGTCGGCGAGGCCGCCGTGGAAGTCGACCACTTCCTCCGTCGCCGGATCGAAGTAGAGCGCGTTGACGGTGAAATCGCGCCGCCGCGCATCCTCGGCCTGGGTGCCGAAGACGTTGTCGCGCAGCACGCGGCCGTGCTCGTCCTTCTCCGCGGTATCGGGATCGGCCGCGCGGAAGGTGGAGACCTCGACGGTCTCGGGGCCCATCATCACGTGCACCAGCCTGAAGCGCCGCCCGATGATGAGGGCTCGGCGGAAGAGCGGCTTGATCTGCTCGGGGCGCGCGTCGGTCGCCACGTCGAAGTCCTTGGGGGCGATGCCGAGCAGCAGATCGCGTACCGCGCCGCCGACGACGTAGCTCGAGAAGCCCGCCTCGCGCAGCACGGCACAGACCTTCGCCGCCGCCGGACTGAGCGCGTCGCGCGGCAGGCCATGCTTTTCGCGCGGCACCCGCTCCATGTGGTTTGCAGACAGTCCGAGAACCCGCCGGATGAACCGCTTGATCATTCGCGGGGCGCCATTCTACTGACGTAGGGAGATGACTGCCCAACCGCGCCGGCGGGCCTCGGCAGCAAGCGCCGCATCCGGGTCGGCCGCCACGGGCCGGGTCACGCGCTCGAGCAGCGGCAGGTCGTTGTGCGAGTCGCTGTAGAACACGCTCTCGGCGAACGCCTCGAGCCGCTGCCCGCGGCTCGCGAGCCATTGGTCGACCCGCCGCACCTTGCCCTCGCGGAAGCACGGCGTGCCGGCGACGCGGCCGGTAAAGCGCCCGTTGCGGGTCTCGGGCTCGGTGGCGATGAGATGCCGCAGGCCGAACTCGCGCGCGATCGGTGCGGTGACGAAGCTGTTGGTCGCGGTGACCACCGCGCAAAGATCGCCCGCGTCGACATGGCGGCGCACGAGCGCGCGCGCCGCCGGGGTGATCATCGGCCGGACGCGCAGGCGCATGAACTCGGCGTGCCAGCGTTCGAGCTCGGGCGCCGAATGCTCGGCGAGCGGCCGCAGCGCAAAGCCCAGGTACTCGTGGATGTCGAGCGTGCCGGCGACGTACTGCTCGTAATAGACCCGGTTCTGCGCCTCGTAGACCTCGCGCTCGAGCACGCCATGGTCGACCAGGAACTGGCCCCACTCGTAGTCGCTGTCGCCGGTGAGGAGGGTATTGTCGAGGTCGAAGAGAGCCAGGCGCATGCGCGCCCGGAGTTTAACTGCGCGCCGCAGTTATGACGGCGGCTAGAACCGGCGCTGCACGCCGATGCGGAAATCCTGCAGCCGGAAAAGCCCGGTCGTATCGCGCGCGAGCGATTCGGCGCTCACCGCCCAGGCGGGCGAGAACCAGTAGCGGCCGAAGACCGAAAGCGGCCGCTGCTCGAGCTCGGAGAGCGGGCTGCTGCCGGCGAGGGACATGCCGAGGTCGCTGCGGTCGTTGAACGAGTAGGACCACTGCGAGCGGGGGCGCCAATGGTTGGCGGCGAAGCCGAAGCGGTCGTATTCGGGGACGAACCAGCCGCGCGCGAAGCTCGGGTCGAGCCCGGGCTCGCCACGGTCCGGCAGCCGGATGCCGGACTGCCCGAAGGCGGGCAGGGCGCCGAGCAGGGCGCCTACAAGAGCGATGCGGCGCAGCGCAACCATGTCGATGAATCTACTCAGCGGCTTCGTGGCTGTCCACCAAAGATTTCCTCCGCCAGAGCTTCTCTGACAAGCGGCAGCGTCAGCGGACGCTTGCGCATTAGTGAATACCGATCAAGCACTTCCATGACCGAGTGCAGGCTCGCCATGTCGCGCGGCAGCCGCGTCAGGAGATAACCGACGATGTCGTCAGAAAGCTGCAAACCACGCTCGGCGGCGAGGTTTTTCAGGTGGCGGGCCTTGTCTTCGTCGCCGAGCGGCACGAGCTGGTAGACGAGCCCCCAGGCAAGCCGCGTCCGAAGATCGTCGCGCAGCTCGAGCTGTGCCGGCGGCTTGGCGCCGGCGGCGAGCACGGCCGGACCGCCGTCGCGCGCCTCATTGATCGCGACGAAGAGCGCCTGTTGCCCGCTCGCGTCGATCGCCTCGACGTCGTCCGCGACCACCAGCGTCGGATTGGCACGCGCCGCGGCACGCAGGAGATGGCTGCGGCCGCTGCCCGGCTCGCCCCACAGGTAGACGATACGCTCACCGAGCGTTCCGCTCGCGAGCTGGCGCAGGCGCACAAGGGCCTCGGCGTTGCGGCCTGCAATGAAGTTGTCGAAGGCAGGCTCGGCGCCCTGCGAGATTCCGAGGGGCAGCTGTTGCATCACGTAGAATTTTGGCATGTCGAACGGTCTTTCCTACCGCGACGCGGGCGTCGACATCGAAGCCGGCGACGCGCTGGTCGAGGCAATCAAGCCTTTTGCGCGCAAGACCATGCGGCCCGAGGTGCTCGCCGGCATCGGCGGCTTCGGCGCGCTCTGCGAGATCCCGAAGAAGTATCGCCAGCCGGTGCTCGTTTCCGGCACCGACGGCGTAGGCACCAAGCTCAAGCTCGCCTTCGCACTGCACCGGCACAGCACCGTCGGCATCGACCTCGTCGCGATGAGCGTGAACGACGTGCTGGTGCAGGGCGCCGAGCCGCTCTTCTTCCTCGATTACTTCGCCTGCGGCAAGCTCGACAACAAGCTCGCGGCCGACGTCATCAAGGGTATCGCCGAGGGCTGCGAGCTCGCCGGCTGCGCGCTGATTGGCGGCGAGACGGCCGAGATGCCCGACATGTACCCGGCAGGCGAGTACGACCTCGCCGGGTTCTGCGTTGGCGTGGTGGAGAAGGACCGCATCATCGACGGTCGGTCCATCGTGCCTGGCGATGTGGTGCTCGGGCTCGCGTCGAGCGGGGCGCACTCCAACGGCTATTCGCTCATCCGCCGCATCATCGGCCAGCACCCTCCCGGCTCCAACCTCGCCGACTCGCTGATGGAGCCGACGCGCATCTACGTGAAGCCGGTGCTCAAGCTCCTGGCCGCCGTCCCGGTCAGGGGCCTTGCGCACATCACGGGCGGTGGGCTGGTCGGCAACGTGCCGCGTGTCCTGCCGAGGGGCACGAAGGCCGTGATCCGGAAGTCGTCCTGGCCGCGGCCCGAGATCTTCAAGTGGCTGCAGCAGACCGGCAACGTCGCCGAGGACGAGATGTTCCGCGTCTTCAACTGCGGCATCGGCATGGTGATCGTGGTGGCGCCCGACAGGGTGCAGACGGCCACGATGCTGCTCAAGCGCGAGGGCGAGCTCGCCTACGAGATCGGCACGATCGAGGCGAGCGCCGGCGAGCCCGAGGCCCTGATCGTCTAGCCGCCTTTGCTACGCTGATCCGCGACGAGCGAGATAGATGCCGGCGAGCACGATCAGGCCGCCGGCGATCTGCAGGGGCACCAGCGGCTCCGCGAGCAGGATCCAGGCGAACAGCGCCGCCATCACCGGCTGGAACAGCAGGCTCACCGACGAGAACGCCGCCGGCAGGTGCGCGAGCGAATAGGCGATCAGTCCCTGCCCGGCGCAGTGCGAAATCCACGCCAAGCCGATGAGCTTCGCCCATCCGAGCGCGCTTTGCGGCAGCAAGCTCTCGCCGGAAGCGAGCGCGACGGGGAAGAGGAGCACCGCGGTGAGCGTCGTGGTCACCGCCATGACGTAGAGAGTTCCCGCGCCGCGGTCGCGCAGCTCCTTCACCGCCAGGATGTAGCCGGCATAGAAGACCGCGGTGACCACGCCCAGTGCATCGCCGAGCAGCGCGCTCGCCGCGAACGACAGGCTGGTGTGCACGAGGAGCGCCACGCCGGCGAGGGCGGCCGCGAGGCCGGCGAGAAATAGTGGGCTCGGGCGCTGCCGCCAGAAGATCCATGCGGCAAGCGTGACGAAAAGCGAAGCAAGATTCGCGAGCAACGTCGAGTTCGCGACCGACGTGAACTGGATCGACCAGTGCCAGAACCCCAGGTCGCCGGCGAAGGCGAAGCCGGCCGCGAGGAGCAGCCTGCCATCGGGACGTGCCGCGCCTTTCGGCGACAAGGCGAGAAGGGGCCAAAGCAGCGGCGCGGCGAGAGCGACGCGCCAGAAGGCGCTTGCGGTCGGCCCGACATCGGACACGCGGACGAAGATCGGCGAGAGCGCGATGCAGGTCGCGCCGAGCAGTAGCGCGGGGAGCGCGGGCCGCATGGCCCGCGCAATAGTACGACTACTTCAGGTCGTTCCAGCGCTTGAGCGCCGCGTCGTAGCGCTTGCGCGCGAGCTCGATGTCTTGCTCGAGGATCGCCTGGCGGGCGAAGTAGTTCTCGTTCGGCCGGCTGCCGCCGGCGGCGCTGCCGGTGCGCTCGCCGGGGAGCGATTCCGCGCCCGGGTCGCGCCGCGCGAGCGCCTGCTGGAGAGCGATGTACGCGGAGCGCGCTTCTTCGTAGGCGCGGTCGAGCTCGGCGGTGCGATTTTGTGCCGCGAGAGGAGTCGCGATAGCGACGAGCGCGGCGAGGACCAGGCGTTTCATATCCGGTAGAATTTTTGGACATGGCAAGGCCGCGTTTCGTTCACCTGAGGATGCATAGCGAATACTCGGTGAGCGACGGCATAGTCCGGATCGACGACGCGGTCCGGCGCGCCGCGGCCGACCGGATGCCGGCGCTCGCGCTCACCGACGCCGCGAATTTCTTCGGCATGGTGAAGTTCTACGGCGCGGCACGCGGCGCCGGGGTCAAGCCGATCATCGGCGCCGACTGCTGGATCGAGAACGAGGCCGAGCGCGACAAGCCGTTCCGGATGCTCTTCCTCTGCGCCTCGCGCGCGGGGTACCTGCGCCTTTGCGAGCTGCTTTCGCGAGCCTGGCTAACGAACCAGCACCGCGCGCGCGCGGTGGTCGCGCGGCGCTGGCTCGAGGAGGGCACCGAGGGTCTGATCGCGCTTTCGGGCTTCCTCGGCGGCGAGCTCGCCGCGCCTCTCCTTTCGGACCACGCGGAGAGCGCCGAACGGATCGCACGGCATTGGAGCGCGCGCTTCCCGGGCCGCTACTACATCGAGTTGCAGCGCGCCGCGCAGCCGAACGGCGAGGCGCTGGTCTCGCGCGCGGTGGCGCTCGCCGGGCGGCTGCGCCTGCCCGTGGTCGCCACGCACCCGGTGCAATTTCTGGAGGCCGAGGACTTCAAGGCGCACGAGGCGCGCGTCTGCATCGCGCAGGGCTATCTCCTGGGCGACCAGCGGCGCCCCAAAGCGTTCACCCCGGAGCAGTACTTCAAGTCGCAGGACGAAATGGCGCGGCTGTTCGCCGACGCGCCGCAGGCGCTCGAGAACACGATCGAGATCGCGCGGCGCTGCAATCTCGAGATGCCGCTCGGCAAAACGCGCCTGCCGGCGTTCCCGACGCCGGAGGGCGTGACGCTCGACGAGCACCTGGGGAACGAAGCGCGCGCCGGGCTCGCGCGGCGGGCGGCCGAGCTCGGCCTGCAAGGCGAGGCGGCAGAGCGCTACCGCAGCCGCCTGGAATTCGAGATCCAGACCATCGTGCAGATGGGATTCCCCGGCTACTTCCTGATCGTGGCCGACTTCATCAACTGGGCGAAGCGGAACAGCGTGCCGGTCGGCCCGGGCCGCGGCTCGGGCGCCGGCTCGCTGGTCGCCTATTCGCTCGGCATCACCGACCTCGACCCGCTGCGCTACGACCTGCTCTTCGAGCGCTTCCTCAACCCCGAGCGCGTGTCGATGCCGGACTTCGACATCGACTTCTGCCAGGACGGGCGCGACCGCGTGATCGATTATGTGCGGCGCAAGTTCGGCGAGGAAAGCGTCTCGCAGATCGCCACCTTCGGCACGATGGCGGCGCGCGCGGTGGTGCGCGACGTCGGGCGCGTCCTCGACCTCGGCTACAACTTCTGCGACCAGATCGCGAAGCTGATCCCGGTCCAGCCCGGCAAGAACGTGACGCTCGCCGATGCGCGCAAGGTCGAGCCGCTCCTCGCCGAGCGCGAGAAGAACGAGGACGAGGTGCGCGAGCTCCTCGCGCTGGGCGAGAAGCTCGAAGGGCTGGTGCGCAACGTCGGCATGCACGCGGGCGGCGTGCTGATCGCGCCCGGACGCCTGATCGAGTTCTGCCCGCTGTACGCCGCCGAAGGCACGAACCACGTCATCTCGCAGCTCGACAAGGACGACGTCGAGGCGATCGGCTTGGTGAAGTTCGATTTCCTGGGCCTCACCACGCTGACCATTCTCGACTGGGCGGAACGCTCGGTGCGTGATATGGGACACGCCGGGTTCGCGCTGGCGCGCATCCCTCTGGACGATGCGCCGACCTATCAGCTGCTCTCCGCCGGCAACACCACCACCGTGTTCCAGCTGGAATCGCGCGGCATGCGCGACCTCATCCGGCGCGCGCGGCCTGACCGCTTCGAGGACGTGATCGCGCTGGTGGCGCTGTACCGCCCGGGTCCTATGGACCTCATTCCCGACTTCATCGCGCGCAAGCACGGCGAGCAGCGCGTCGATTACCTCGACCCGCGCCTGCAGCCGATTCTTGGTCCGACCTACGGCATCATGGTGTACCAGGAGCAGGTGATGCAGATCGCGCAGGTGATCGGCGGCTATACGCTCGGCGGCGCCGACCTCCTGCGCCGCGCGATGGGCAAGAAGAAACCCGAGGAGATGGCGCAGCAGCGCGACATCTTCGTCGCCGGCGCGCAGAAGAGCGGCCTGTCGCGCGCGAAGGCGACGCAGCTCTTCGACCTGATGGAAAAATTCGCCGGCTACGGCTTCAACAAGTCGCACGCCGCGGCCTACGCGCTGCTCGCCTACCAGACGGCGTACATGAAGGCGCATCACCGCTCGGCGTTCCTCGCCGCCAACCTCTCGGCGGTGATGGACGACACCGACAAGGTGCGCCAGTTCTACGAGGACGCGGTGGCGAACGGCCTGGCCATCCTGCCGCCGGACATCAATGCCTCGCCATACCGCTTCACCCCGGTCGACGAGCAGCGCATCCGCTACGGCTTGGGCGGGGTCCGCGGCACGGGGGCCGGCGCGATCCAGGCGATCGTGGAGGCGCGCCGCCAGGCGCCTTTCACCGATCTCTTCGACTTCTGCCGGCGGGTCGACAAGCGTCTCGTCAACCGGCGCGTAGTCGAGGCGCTCGTGCGGGCTGGCGCCTTCGACGCCCTCGAACCGCAGCGCGCGAAGCTCCTGGGTTCCGTCGGCCGCGCGCTCGAGGCGGCCGAGCAGGCCGAGCGCGCGGCCAGCCAGTCGAGCCTCTTCGGTGAAGCCGAGGCACCGCGCGGCGGCAGCCACGCTTACGTCGACTCGCCAGCATGGGACCTGCGCCAGAAGCTCCTGGAGGAGAAGAGCGCGCTCGGTTTCTCGATCTCCGGCCACCTCTTCTCGGTGTACGAGCGCGAGCTCGCCGGCTTCGCCCGCACGCCGCTCGCCAGGCTGAGTCCCGGAGACCGCGTCTGGATGGCCGGCGTGGTGGCGCAGGCGCGCATGCAGATGACGCGCCGCGGCCGCATGATGGTGGTGACGCTGGATGATGCGACGGCCCAGGTCGAGATCACGGTCTTCAATGAGCTGTTCGAAAAAAGCCGCGACAGGATCAAGGAGGACGCGCTGCTCGTGGTCGCCGGCAAGGTGCAGCGTGACGAATTCTCCGGCGGGCTGCGCGTCGGCGCCGAGGAGCTGCTCGACCTCGAGAGCCTGCGAGCGCGCTTCGCCGCGCGGCTGCGCATCGCGATGAACGGGGAGGCGGACGCCAAGCGCCTGCAGCAGCTCCTCGCGCCGTACCGGGCCTCGGGCGGCGGCGCCTGCCAGGTGGTGGTCGCCTACCGCAACGCGACGGCGGCGTGCGAAGTCGCGCTCGGCGATGCCTGGCGCGTGCGACCGGACAGCCGCCTCATCGCCGAGCTCGGCGCCTGGCTCGCGCCGGAGAACGTGCAGCTCATCTACGGCGCCGGCGCCGTCGCCTAGCTCGCCCAGCGCACCTCGCAGGCCTCTCGGCAGAGCAGGCCGCGCTGGTGAACGTACCAGGCGTTCACCAGGCGCTCGCGCGGATCGAAGTGCCGCTTCTGCGCGAGGAAGGTCTTGAGCTGCGGATAGCAGGCCTCGGTCTGGCTGCGCGTCGCGTGCGCGCACGCGATCTGGAAGCTGCCGCCCGCGGCGATCGCCGCGTCGATCAGCTCGTGGCGCAGCTGCGCGCCGCGCACGGCGGCGCTGATGCCGGCGGGCTCGGCGAAGCCGAGCCTCACCTCGGCGTAATCGCGCCGCGCCCAGCGCAGGAAGGTGTCGTCCTCCGCCAGCGTGCGCCGCCTGGCGACACTCTGCAGGGGAATGCGCCAGTCTGCGCAGCGCATGTCGGTCTCCTTCATGAAGTCGTCCACCGCCTCGGGCGGCAGCAGGAGCTCCAGCGTATGCCTTGCGCGCTGGTTGGGGTGGGGGCGCATTTCCTCCGGGCGCGCCGCGCGGTCCACCGCGCGCGCGAGCGTGGCGATACGTAGCGTCACGCTGTAGATCGTGCCGAAGAGCCCGTAGCCACCGACGTTCAGCGCGAAGAGCTCGCGCTCGCGCTGGCGGCTCACGCGGCGCAGCTCCCCCTCCGGCGTCACGACGGTGAGCGAGGCGACGTGACCCACCGCCGGCGTGCCGTCCGGGCCGGCGGCGTTGCGCGCGATGCTTTCGCCGACCGTCGGCATGGTGGTGCGCACGTTGGCGCGGGCATCGCCGGGCCGCAGCTCGGCGGCGATCGCGTGCCAGGGCGTGGCCGACTGCACTTCGAGCAGGCCGTGCATGGCGTCCTGCCCGAGGATGCGATTGAGGCGGAAGGGATCGAAGGGCTTGCCGTTCCTGATCGCGTCGCACAATTCCACAGCGGACATCGGCGTCGTGGCGAGCATGGCACCCTCCCTGTCGTTAGCCCGCGCTCACCCTGCGCCGGCGCGAGTTTCGGATCAAGAGAGAAGTGCAAGGTGTCGGAAACTGATACCGTCCGTGGCATGCCCCTGCGCACGCGGCTGATCGAAGCGATGAAGGCCTGCCTGCGTGCGCGCGGCATGACCTACGCCACGCTCGCCAAGCGGCTCGGCGTGTCCGAGCCGACGGTCAAGCGCATGTTCTCGCGCGGCACGTTCACGCTGGCGCGCGTCGAGCAGATCCTCGAGGTCATGGACCTAGACCTGCAGGAGCTCGCGCGCCTTGCGCGCGAAGGCTCCGGGCGGCCGGGCGAGCTGAGCGTGGAACAGGAAGCGGCGCTGGCGCAGGACGAGCGCCTCTTCTCGGTGTTCTGGCTGCTATCGAACGACTGGTCGTTCGACGAGATCGTCGCCAGGTTCAGCATCTCGCGGCCGCAGCTCACCGGCCTCTTTGCGCGCCTCGAGCGGCTGAAGCTCATCCGCTGGGGGCCGCGCGAACGGGCGCGGCTCCTCGTGCGGCGCGACTTCCGCTGGCGCGACGGCGGTCCGGTGAAGAAGACCTACGGCCCGCGCGTGATGAGCGAGTTCCTCGACGCGCGCTTCAAGGCGCCGCTCGAATTCCTGCGTTTCGATTCGCGGGTGCTTTCGCCGGAGTCCGCGGCGCTCCTCAAGCAGCGCCTCGAGCGCGTGGTGAAGGACTTCTACGAGCTCGCCGAGGTCGACTCGTCGGTGCCCACCGGCAAGCGCGTCGGCGTGGCGCTGCTGGCGGCCTGCCGGCCGTGGGAATTCTCGGTGGTCAACGCACTGAAGCGCCGCTAGCCGGTGGGCCGGATTTCGAAGTCATCGTACGGCCGCTGAGACTCCGCCGGCGGCGGCTCGTCGCGCAGTTCGTCGACGCGAGCGGCCCGCGGCCCGCGCCGCGCCCACGCGATGAGCTGCGCGAGCGCGGCGGCGTCGCCCTGCAGTAGCGCCTCGACGCTGCCGTCGGCGCGGTTGCGCACCCAGCCGACGATGCCGAGGCGCAGCGCTTCGTCGCGCAGCGCGTAGCGGTAGCCAACGCCCTGCACGCGCCCGATGACACGAATTTGCCGCGTCCTCATGCAAGCCGCCCGAGCAGATGTTAAGCTGCCCGCGGAGAGGGAGCGGCTCGGCAAAGCGGGCGGCTCGACATAACAAGAGGGAGATCGACGATGCGCATCGGCTTGCTGATAGTGGCGGGACTCGCCCTGATCGGGTTTCTGGTGGTGGCGGTGATCCTGCCGCAGATGGCCGGCACCGAGGCGAAGGAAGCCGCGCAGGCGCTGATCGGCGGGGCGCAGCCGGCGCAGCAGCAGGTGAGCGCAGCCACCGAGAAGAGCGGCAACGTGTCGGGCGCTGGCAAGGGCGTGAAGCTCGCGCCGAGGAACGACCCGAAGCACGGCGAGCTGAAGTGGATCGTCGCCGAGGACGGCGCGATCCGCGGCTGGAACGAGAAGAACGCCCTCGAGGTCGCTCTGACCCCGAGTGTTCAGGCCGGCAAGGTGGGCTGGAACTGCAAGGGCTATCCCGTCAGCGCGATGCCCACAAGCTGCGGCGGCCGTTAGCGGCCGCGGCGCAGTATCGCGCGGGCGGCTAGCAGTCCACAGACGCCCGCGCCCACCACCACCAGCCAGTCGCGCCGCCGCCAGCGGCCGGGCGCGTTGCGGGGAATCGACTTGAAGGCCTGCGTCGCCGTCTGGTGCGGCGGCGCGGCGCCCGTGAGCGAGGCGAGCCGCTGCGTGGCCTCGGCGGAATCGAAGGAAGGGGCGAGGCCCCGCGCCGGCGGCGCCGGCGTCTCCTCGGCGACGCGGTCGGCTTCGCGCGTGCGGGCCACCGACTGCGCGAGCACGCTGCTTTGCGCGGCCGAGTCGACGAGCTTCGGCTGCGGCGCGACCACGGCGACGGTCGCAGGCATGAGCGGCTGCGTATGCGTGGCGCTGGCCGGATTCGCCGCCGGAGCGGCGCCGGCGAGCTGCCGCTCGCACTCGCGCAGGTCGCGTGCCAGCTCCGCCGCGTCGGCGTAGCGCTCCTCGAGCGGCTTGGCGATCATCTTGGCGACGATGTAGTCCAGCATCTCCGGCACCGCCTCCTTGACGCTGCTCGGCGAGGGCGGCACGAAGTTCACGATCTGGTACATGAGCGCGGTCACGTTCTCGCCGTTGAACGGCGCCGCGCCGCACAGCATTTCGTAAAGGATCACGCCGAGCGAGAAGATGTCGGAGCGATGGTCGGCGCGCTTGCCGATCACCTGCTCGGGCGACATGTACTTCGGCGAGCCGAGCAGCATCCCCGTCTGGGTGAGGTCGCCCGAGCCGCGCATGCGCGCGATGCCGAAGTCGGTGATCTTCACCGGCCCGTTGGCGAGCACCATGATGTTGGCGGGCTTGATGTCGCGGTGGACCACGCCGCGCTGGTGCGCGTAGGCGAGGCCTTCGGCCACCTGCGCCGCGATCGAGATCGCCTGCGCCACGCGCAGCGGCCGGCCTTCGCCGATCAGCGTGCGCAGCTCGACGCCCTCGATGTACTCCATCGCCATGAAGACGACGTCGCCCGCCTTGCCCACGTCGTGGATGGTGACGATGTTCGGATGGTTGAGGCTGCCGGCGGCGCGCGCCTCCTGGTAGAAGCGCTTCTCGTACTTGTCGGCGTGCTCGCGCTCGAGCGTGATGTTGACCGTCTTCACGGCGACCGGGCGCTCGAGCACCGAGTCGAGCGCCTTGTACACCACGCCCATCGCGCCGCGGCCGAGCTCGGACTGGATGACGTAGCGGCCGAGTTGCGCGGGCTCGATGCTCGAGCCCATCCTAGCGGCCCGCCTTCACCGCGCGGAACACCGGCCCCCAGACCGGATGGCCGGCTTCGGCGGGCTCGAGTTCCAGCTCGGGGTCGGCGTTCAGCGCCTTGCGGAATTCATCCCGGCAGGGCCGCTCGCGGCCGGCGGCGCAATGGATGAACGCCAGGTGCTTGTGCGCATTCGCCCGTTCCTTCTCGGCGAGCCCTTCGTTGATGGCGCCCTGGAAGGTCTTCGCCGACTCGTCGTAGTCGCCCGCCTCGTACTGCTGCATCGCCAGCTTGAACGGCGAAGACGAGCCCTTCAGCGAGCTGAACACCGGGCCCCAGGCCGGATGGCCGGCCTCCGCCGGAGCGAGCTCGAGTTGCGGGTCGATGGTCAGCGCCTTGCGGAACTCCTCGCGGCAGGTCCGCTCGCGGCCCACGGCGCAGTGCACGAAGGCGAGGTGCTTGTGCGCGTCGGCGCGCTCGCGGTCGGGGAGGCCGAGGTCGATGGCCGCCTGCAGGTTGCGCGCGCTTTCGGCGTACTCGCCCGCTTCATACTGCTGCATCGCGAGCCGGTAGGGCGCGGCCTGGCCCTTGAGCGAACTGAACACCGGGCCCCAGACGGGATGGCCGGCCTCGGCCGCGGTGAGCTGGAGCTCCGGCTCGATAGCCAGGGCCCGGCGGAATTCCTCCCGGCAGGCGCGCTCCCGCCCCGAGGCGCAGTGAATGAAGGCCAGGTGCTTGTGCGCGTTGGCGCTCTCGCGGTCGGTCAAGCCGAGGTCGATGGCGCCCTGCAGGTTGCGCGCTGCCTCGGCGTACCGGCCGTTCTCGTACTCGCGCAGGCCGCTCGAGAGCGCGCCGGCGCCCTCGGTGGGCTGGAAAATGTCCGAGATCCGCAGGTTGTTCCAGATGGGCGCGTCGGCACAGCCCGAGAGGGCGAGGAGACCAATGACGGCCAGCGCCGCAAGTCTCACCGGAAGCGATGCCGGATCTTCACGGCTTCGCCCGCCTTCACCTCGACCCGCTCGACACGCGCCGGAAAGGTCGAGTTGCGGATTTCGATGGTGTGCATGCCTGGCGCGACGTCGAGCACGCGCAGCGGCGGGCTTACGCCGCGGCGCTTGCCGTCGACCAGCACTTCGCCCCAAGGTGCCACGGCGAGCTCGAGACGGCCGGCGCCGGCCGGTACGGGCGGCAGCTTTTCGGTTCTTTCCAGGCGCGCGAGCTTCTTCGTCGGCGCCCCTTCGCTCTTCGGCTGCGCGACGGGCGCGGTCGCGGCAGGGCCGCTCGCGCCTGGCGCTCGCGCCGCGGGCTCGGGCGGCTCGAGCAGGGCGCGCGCCCCGACCCCGCCCCCGACGATGACGAAGAGCAGGACGCCGGCGACAGCGAGCGCGGAGCGGCGCAAGCCTAGCGGCCCGCTGCGCGCCAGCCAGCCCGGCGGCGGTTCGCCGTCGCGGCTCTGGGTGACGGTGTCGGCCAGGCGGCGGCCCGCCGGCGTGCCGCCGACCACCGAATAGACGTCGTGCTCGCGCACGTGCTTGTCGGTGCGCGCTCCCTCGTGGTGGAACAGATTGGCGTAGTCGCGCGACAGGCACGACACGACCTCGTAGAAGGAGCGCGACACGAGCAGCTGCCCGGGCCGCGAGAAGCTCATCACGCGTTGGGCGACGTTGATGCCGTCGCCGATGATGTTCATCTGCCCGTTCAGGTCCTTTACCAGCCGCACCGGCCCGAGGTTGACGCCCAGGCGCACGGCGAGCGCGCCGGCGCTGTCGCGCACCGCCATGGACGCGAACAGCGCATCCTCCGGATCGCCCATGAAGGTGACCGCCGCGCCGTCGCCCGTGTCGAGGATGATGCGGTCGCGCGCCGGCACCTGCTCGAGCGACTTGGTGAGCACGCGATTGAACTCCTGCTTCAACTGCAGCTGGTCGGAAACCGGCTTCTTGGAGTACTCGACGATATCGAGGAAAAGCACGCTGCAGACGAGCGTGCGGCCGGAGCTCTCCATAGTGGGGCGTATTCTATTTCACGCGCATGCCGGGTTCCGCGCCGGCATCCGGGGAAACGAGGAATATGCCCGGGCCCTCACCAGAGGCGGCGAGCACCATGCCTTCCGACACACCAAATTTCATAGTGCGCGGCGCAAGATTCGCCACCACGACGGTGAGCCTTCCCTCGAGCTTTTCGGGCGCATACGCCGACTTGATGCCGGCGAAAACAGTGCGCGTCTCGCCGCCCACGTCGAGCGTGAGCTTGAGCAGTTTGTCCGCCCCCTCGACGCGCTCGGCGCGCGCGATGCGCGCGACGCGCAGGTCGAGCTTGTTGAACTCGTCGATGCCGATGGCGTTGTTCACGCTATGCTCCTTCGCGGCGCTCGGCCGCGGCGCCGGGGCGACGTCGAACAGCTGCTCGAGCTGTTGCTGCTCCACGCGGCCGAGCAGGTGCTTGTATTCGCCGATCTGATGCCCCGCGGGCAAAGTCCGGTTCGCGTCTGCCCAGACGAGCGGCTGGAGATTGAGGAAGCGCTCCGCTGCCGCCGCGGTCTGCGGCAGCACCGGCTTGAGATACAGGGTGAGCAAACGGAAGAGGTTGAGCGCGGTCGAGCAGACCTCGTGCAGCTCGGCTTCGGCGCCGGCGCGCTTGGAGAGCTCCCAGGGCTTGCGCTCGTCGACGTACTGGTTGGCGAGGTCGGCCAGCCGCATCACCTCGCGCAGTGCCTTGCCGAACTCGCGCTCCTCGTACAGCGCGGCGATCTCGCCGGCGCGGGACTGGAACTCGCGCAGCAGGCCGCCCGTGGCTGCGCCGAGCGCGCCGCCGAACCTGCGGTTGATGAACACCGCGCAGCGGCTCGCGATGTTGACGTACTTGCCGACGAGGTCGCTGTTCACCCGGGCGGTGAAGTCTTCCGGGTTGAAGTCGAAGTCTTCGACGTTGGCGTTCAGGCGCGCGGCGATGTAATAGCGCAGCCACTCCGGGTTCATGCCGAGCTCGAGGTAGCGCAGCGGGCTGATGCCGGTGCCGCGCGACTTCGACATCTTGTCCCCCGAGACGGTGATGAAGCCGTGCACGTAGACGTGATCGGGCGGCTTGTAGCCCGAGAACTCCAGCATCGCCGGCCAGAAGAGCGTGTGGAAGTAGATGATGTCCTTGCCGATGAAGTGGATCATCTCGGCGCCGCGCCCGGGCTTGACGAAGGCGTCGAAGTCCAGCCCTTTGCGGGCGCAGTAATGCTTCAAGCTGGCGAAGTAGCCGATCGGCGCGTCGAGCCACACGTAGAGATACTTTTCTTCCGCGATGTCCGGCACGCGGATACCGAAGTAGGGCGGATCGCGCGAGATGTCCCAGTCCGAGAGCGCCTGCCCTTTACCCTCCGGGCCCTCGCCCTCGAGCCATTCCTTCGCCTTGTTGACCACCTGCGGCTGCAGCCGGCCCGGCGTCTGGATCCAGCGGCGCAGGAATTCCTTGCAGCGCGTATCCGACAGTCGGAAGAAAAAGTGCTCCGAGGACTTGAGCACGGGCTTCGCCCCCGACAGCGTCGAGTAGGGGTGGCGCAGCTCGGTGGCGGAATACGCCGTGCCGCAGTTCTCGCAGGCGTCGCCGTACTGGTCCTTCGCGCCGCAGTTCGGGCATTCGCCCTTGATGTAGCGGTCGGCGAGGAACATGCGCTTCACCGGGTCGTAGAACTGCTCGACGGCCCTGCTGTACACCAGGCCGGCCGCTTTCAGCCGGCGGAAGATGTCCTGCGAGAGCGCGGTGTTCTCGGGCGAGTGTGTCGAGTGCCAGTTGTCGTACGAGATGTGAAAGCCTTCGAGGTAGCGCCTGCGCCCGCTCGCAATTTCCGCGACAAACGCCTCCGGCGACTTGCCGGCCTTCTCCGCCGCCAGCATGATCGGCGCGCCGTGCGCGTCGTCGGCGCCGACGAAATGCACCTCGTGTCCCTGCATGCGCTGGAACCGCACCCAGATGTCGGCCTGGATGTACTCCATGATGTGCCCGATGTGAAACGGCGCGTTCGCGTAGGGCAGCGCGGTGGTGACGAAAAGCCTGCGCAAGGACATCCGATACAGGGGAAAAGGCCAATTCTAGCGGCGATTTAGGTACACTTAGCCGCTTTCCCCGCCCCGCCATGCCTCTCAGCGAAGCGCAAGTCCAGTCGGTTCTGCGCACTCTCATCGACCCGAATACCGGGAAGGACTTCTTCAGCACGCGCGCCGCGCGCAACATCAAGCTTTCCGGCGACGACGTGGCGCTCGATATCGAGCTCGGCTACCCGGGCAAGAGCCAGCACGAGCCGATCCGCCGCCAGGTGACGCAGGCGCTCAAGCAGGCCGGAGCGGCAGCGGTGACGGTCAAGGTGAGCTCGAAGGTCGTACCGCACGCGGTGCAGCGCGGCGTGAAGTTGATTCCCGGGATCAAGAACATCATCGCCGTCGCCTCGGGCAAAGGCGGCGTCGGCAAATCCACCACTGCGGTGAATCTGGCGCTCGCGCTCGCCGCCGAGGGCGCCTCGGTGGGCGTGCTCGACGCCGACATCTACGGACCTTCGCAGCCGACGATGCTCGGCATCGCCGGCCGCCCCGAATCCAAGGACGGCAAGAGCCTCGAGCCGATGGAAGGCCACGGGCTGCAGGCGATCTCGATCGGCTTTCTGATCGACGTCGACACGCCGATGGTGTGGCGCGGCCCGATGGTCACGCAGGCGCTCGAGCAACTCCTCAAGGACACCCGCTGGCGCGAGCTCGACTACCTGGTGGTCGACCTGCCGCCTGGCACCGGCGACATCCAGCTGACGCTCGCCCAGAAGGTGCCGGTCACCGGGGCGGTGATCGTCACCACGCCGCAGGACATCGCTCTGATCGACGCCAAGAAGGGCTTCAAGATGTTCGAGAAGGTCGGCATCCCGATCCTCGGCGTGGTCGAGAACATGTCGTTCCACGTGTGCCCGAAGTGCGGCCACCAGAGCCACATCTTCGGCAGCGGGGGCGCCGAGCGCATGGCAAAGGAGTACGGCACCGAGCTGCTCGGCCAGCTGCCGCTGGACGAGGCGATCCGCAGCCAGGCTGATTCGGGCAAGCCCACGGTGGTGTCGGACCCCGACGGCCCGCTGGCCGAGATCTACCGGCGCATCGCCCGGCGCTGCGCGGTCAAGATCGCGGAATCGCAGCGCGACATGACCTCCAAGTTCCCGAACATCGTGGTGCAGAACACGTGAGCCTGCTCAGTGTCGCTTAAGTCGGACCGCTGGATCCGGCGCATGGCGGCCGAGCAGCGGCTGATCGAGCCGTTCGAGCCGCAGCAGATCAAGGAGGTCGGCGGGCGCCGGGTGGTGTCCTACGGCACCTCGAGCTACGGCTACGACATCCGCTGCTCGACCGAATTCAAGATCTTCACCAACATCAACTCGACCATCGTCGACCCGAAGGCCTTCGACGAGAAGAACTTCGTCGACTACCGCGGCGAGGTCTGCATCATCCCGCCCAACTCCTTCGCGCTCGCTCGCACCGTCGAATACTTCCGCATTCCGCGCAACGTGCTGACGATCTGCCTCGGCAAGTCGACCTATGCCCGCTGCGGCATCATCGTCAACGTCACGCCGCTCGAGCCGGAGTGGGAAGGCCACGTGACGCTGGAGTTCTCCAACACCACGCCGCTGCCCGCCCGGGTCTACGCCAACGAGGGCGTCGCCCAGGTGATCTTCATCGAGTCCGACGAGCCCTGCGAAACGTCCTACCGCGACCGCGGCGGCAAGTATCAGGGCCAAAAAGGCGTGACCTTGCCCCGCATCTAGCTTGCGCTGCCGCCGTCGACCACAACAAGTTGTGATCGACGGCGGCGCGCAGCGCTATAGGGACCGCAAGCGCGGTGTAAAGCCTCCGCAAAAACTCTTGACGTGCCGGACGAAAGCCCCATAATCCGCTCAAGTTTTTTGCGACCACTTTTTGCGCTGAAAAGGAGGTCATCATGAGAAGTCAGAGGAACTCGTATCCGGCTTACGAAGTTTGCATTCGGGACATTCCTGAAACCTAGGTCCGTTGACCGACTTTTTGGGGGATTTGGAGATATGGGCGATCGCCCTCCGAGTAGTATCGGACGAGTAAGACAAAACGCAGTAGCTAGGCAGCAACCGCAAGAGCAGCTCTTCGACACGCATGCCGAGGTCAGCCTCGACTTCGAGATCGTGCGCCAGGCGGCAAGCCAGAAGTACACCCGACCGTTCCTGATCGTCGACACGGCCATCGTGCGTGGCAAGGTGCGGCGCTTCCGCGCGGCCATGCCCCGCGTGCGGCCGCATTACGCGGTCAAGGCGAACCCCGACCGGCGCGTCCTCAAGGTGCTGGTGCAGGAAGGTTGCGGCTTCGAGATCGCCTCGACGGCTGAGCTGGACCTGCTGCTGGGCTTGGGCGTGCCGGTGGCCGAGATCTTCTACTCGAACCCGGTGAAGTCGCGCGATTCCATCGCCTATGCCGCCGCCAAGGGCGTCGAATGGTTTGTGATCGACAGCCTGGACGAGCTGCGCCGGGTCTACGAGGTCAAGCCCGACGCCAAGCAGTACCTGCGCATCGCCGCGCCGAATATCGGCAGCGACTGGCCGCTCTCGGGCAAGTTCGGCGCCGGGGCGACGGACGCCCGCGAGATCGTCGCGGCCGCCGCGAAGATGGGTGCCGACCTCGCCGGCATCACCTTCCACGTCGGCTCGCAGTGCCGCAATCCGGAGAACTGGCGGGTGGCGCTCGAGAAGGCGCGCAACCTGTTCGAGCACATGGCGAAAGCCGGCCTCAAGCCGCGCCTCCTGAACATCGGCGGCGGCTTCCCGGTGCGCCACGTGAAGCCGATCCCGTCCATCGAGATGATCGGGGCGGTGGTGAACGAGGGCCTGAAGGCTTTCCCGGACGACACCCAGGTGATCGCCGAGCCGGGCCGCTATCTCGTCTCCGACGCGGGTTACTTCGTCTGCCGCGTGCTCGGCACGGCGACGCGCGCCGGCAAGCGCTGGATGCACTGGGACGCCGGCCTCTTCGGCGGCGTGATCGAGGCAAGCGAAGGGCTGAAGTACAAGATCCGTACCGACCGCTCAGGCCCGGATATCCCCTGGACGGTGGGCGGCCCGACCTGCGACTCCGTCGACATCGTCATGCGCGAGGAGCCGCTGCCCTCGGATCTGCAAGAAGGCGACTTCGTCTACCTCCGCAACGCGGGCGCCTACACCACGGCCTACGCGAGCCAGTTCAACGGCTTTCCGTTGCCCGAGGTGCGGGTGTTCGAGTCTAAGCAGCAGTAGGTTCATAGAGGACGAAGTCGAACTTCGTCCCGTCCGGCGCCATATGACGCTCGCGCTGGGTCTCGCGCCAGCGCGAGCGGTCGTATTGCGGGAACCAGCTGTCGCCTTCGTAGTCCCGGTGAATCTCGGTCAGGACCAGGCCGGCCGCGATCGGCAGCGAATCGGCGAATAGCTGCTGGCCGCCGATGACGAACACCACGCTCTCGCCTGCGCAGAGGGCGAGGGCGGCTTCCAGGGATGAGGCGACGGCGGCTCCGGGCGCCTCGTACCCCGGCGTGCGGGTGACTACGATGTTGTCGCGCTCGGGCAGGGCCCGGCCGAGGGACTCCCAGGTCCGCCGGCCCATGATGACGGGGTGACCGAGCGTCAGGCGCTTGAAGTGCCGGAGATCTTCTGGCAGGTGCCAGGGGAGTTGCCCGTTGCGGCCAATGACGCCGTTCGAGGCGACCGCAGCGACCAGATAGATCTTCGGTCCGATTTGCTTCGACATTCGTGAAGAAATTTGCTGAAATTATAAGTACATGCAGCATCGATGCCTGGTCGGCGCCGCGGCGCTGGCGCTTGCCGCCTGCGCCGCCCTCGACCCGAAGACCCCGCAGCTCCTCACCATAGACCGCCTCATGGCGGAGGCCGTGCAGACGGTGCGCGCGCCGGCAGCCGAGCAGAAGGCCGTCCTCGCGCGCGCGCAGCAGGCCTTCGTCGCCGATCCGTCCGCCGCCAATAGGCTGCGTCTGGCAACCCTGCTCGCGACCTTGCCCGAGCCTTTGCGCGACGACGCGCGCGCAGCCGAATTGCTCCAGCCGCTTGTCGACGCCAAGGAGGCAGGCTATGGGCGCTTCGCCGCCCTGCTGAGCGGGCAGGTCGCGGAGCATGCGCGGCTCCTTCGCGAGGCCGACCAGGCCGGCCGCGAGCGCGAGCGCGCCGACAAGGAGCGCGACAAGCGCGAGGAAGCCCTGCGCCAGCAGCTCGAGGCGCTACGCGGCATCGAGCGCGGCATCCAGGAGCGCGAAGAGCGCCTGCGGCGGCGGGAGAAGTGATCAATCGCGCTGGAAGGCCCAGCGCCGCGTGACCGCGATAATGAGCGCGCAGACGAGGGCGAAGGCGCCGAGCACGTAGAACCCGGCCACGATGCCGTAGCGGTCGGCCAGGAATCCCATGAGAAGCGGCGTGCTGAGATGGGACGCGCTCCAGCCGAGGCCGCCGAGGGCGAGCGCCGACCCGCGCTCCGCGGGGCTGCTGGCTTCCGAGATCGTGATCTGGAAGTAGAGGGTCATCGCGGCCGTGCCGGCGCCCACGACCAGCATCCAGAACGCTAGCGGCACGGCGTGGTTAGCCGTTGGCACAAGACCGATCGCCGCGGCGACGGCCACCCCGCACACGACCGGCCACAAGGTCTCCGGGCCGCTGCGCACGAAGCGCGCGGTGAGCAGGCTGGCGAAGATCGAGCCGACCGCCCGCAGTCCGAGCAGCACGCCGGACGCGCCCTCCCCGTGGCCGAACTCCGCCAGGAGCAGCGGGTAGAAGGACATGGTGAGCGAAAAGGGCAGCGCGGAGAGGTACGCGCAAAGCATCGTGTAGACCATGATGCGCCGGCGCAACAGCGGCAGGTAGGTCGCCAGCGGATGGCGCGCCGCCGAGGGCGCCCTCGCGGTTCTTGCCGGCGTCGCGAGCCCAGCGAGCAGTGACACGATGCCGGTGGCGGAAAGCACGGCAAACGTCGCCTGGAAGCCCGCCGCGGCCAGGACGAAGCCACAGAGCACCGTGCCGACGATCTGGCCAAAGTTGGTCACCGCGTTGAGGCGCCCAAGCTGGATGCCCCGCTCGCCCGGAAGCTCGCTCGCCATGGCCCACGTCGCGGGCCAGAAAGCCGCTCTGGACAGGATGAGGGCCACCTGGCCGGCCATCAGCATCCAGAAGCCCTGCGCGATGATGAACCAGAGGCCTGCCGCGACGACCACGAAGCAGGAGGCAAGCATGATGCGCCGGCCGCCGATGCGGTCGGTGTAGGCGCCGCCGACGAGGTTGAGGGGGGCCTGCGCGAGTACCGGTGCTGCGAAAAGCGCGCCGATCTCGGCGTTGGACAGCCCCTGCGAGTGCGCGTATAGCGGTACCGCGAGCCAGGTCATGCCCAACCCGAAATTCCACGCCGCGGAGGCGAGGAAGAAGGACGTGTGCTGCACGAGGCATTATCGGTGCCGCCTTGTAAGGCGGCGGCTGCCGTTTCGACGAACCGGCATGCGGACATTGCTGGCGCTGTTGGTGGCAGTGCTCACGGCCCAAGCCCAGGCGCAGGGCTGCACGGCGCGCTCGGGGGAACGGACCGCCGTTCTGGTCGAGCTCTACACCTCCGAGGGCTGCAGCAGCTGTCCGCCCGCCGACCGCTGGCTCTCGAGCCTCGGCCGCAGCTACCGGTCCGACCAGGTCGTCCCGCTTGCGCTCCACGTCGACTACTGGGACTACATCGGCTGGAAGGACCCCTATGCGAAGCGCGAGTTCTCGCAGCGTCAGCGTCGGCTGTCGCAGCTTCAGCGCCTCGCGCTCGTGTACACGCCCCAAGTGCTGGTGCAGGGCATGGACTTTCGCGCCTGGGGCGGTGCCGAGTTCGATCGGGCGGTCGCGCGCATCAATGAGCAGGCGGCGCGCGCCGCGCTCGAGCTGGAGATCCTGGGGCACTCCACGGACGCCGTCGCCTTGCGCGCGCGGGCGACGGTGGTCGACCCGCTGCAGGCGGCTGATGCCGCCTTGTATGTTGCGGCGTACGAGAATCGGCTGGAGAGCCGGGTCACTGCGGGTGAGAACCGCGGCCGCGTGCTCAGCCACGATCGCGTGGTGCTCGAATGGCAGGGGCCTTTCGGCCTGGGAGACCGGCAGCTGAAGCTGGCCTTCTTGCCTCGAGCGAAGGCCGCCGACTCCGGCGTCGCCGCTTTCGTCCAGAATCGACGCACTGCCGAGGTGCTGCAGGCGCTCTTGCTCGCGGCCTGCTCGCCCTAGCCGGTTTTTGAACGCGCCAAGGCCCGCCGGCCGATTTTCCTTTATATTCGCGCCGGTACGCCCGCCGAGGGGGGCGGGGCACAGAGGAGCGTCCATGCAAGCGACGCAGATCCGCCAGAAGGACGGCGTCTTTTACTTCGTCAGCTACCGGGCCAAGGACCTGATGGCGAAGGTGCGCTTCATCAGCCGCTTCTATGGCGAAGGCGAGGAGATCACGCCCTCGCGCGTCTCGCAGGACGACGACATCGCCCAGTTCATCGCCAAGATCGAGCGCAACGACGAGGCATTCCAGCGCTCGCTCTCGCGCTCGAAGGTGAAGCAGCTCAAGAATTTCTACGAGACGGCGGTGTCGCAGCCGCCGATCCCGGGCACGGTGCTGCTGTTCACCTCCGAGCGGCTCAACTTCCGCTCGAGCGACGGCAGCGGCGCCGGCACGATCACCGAGCCGGGCTCGAAATACCTGATCATCGACGGCCAGCACCGCCTCGCGGCGCTGCACTTCTACATGCAGGAGCGCCCCGACGACGCGGCGACCATCAACGTACCTTGCATCATCTTCGACGCGCGCAGCGAAGACTTCGCCACCGAGATGTTCGTCATCATCAACTCGACGCCCACGCGCATCAACAAGAGCCACCTCGTCGACCTCTACGACCGCGTGTCGTTCGCCGCGCCGGACCGCAAGTTCGCCGCGCGCCTGGTGGAGAAGCTCTACAGCGAGGGCGACAGCCCGCTGCGCTATCGCATCAACCGCCTCGGCGGGCGCAGCCAGCGCGACAAGTGGGTGCTGCAGGCCGAGCTCTTCAACGAGCTGCACCGCTGGGTGCGCGGCCGCTGGCGCTCGATCCAGCTCGCCGGCGGCAGCTCGAAGGAAGTGCCGCGCTACTACGGCATCATCCGCGACTTCTTCAAGGCGGCGCGCGCCGTCTTCGGCGAGTCGGTCTGGGGCAAGGAAAACTTCATGGTCACCAAGCCCGTGACCATCAAGGCCATGGTGCGCGTGTGCGCGGACCTCGGCCGCGACGACGCCGAGCCCGAAGCCGGACGCGTGGCGCGCTGGGAGCAGCGCCTCGCGCCCTGGTCGGAGATGGCGAAGCAGTTCCGCGAGGAAGGCTTCTACGAGCGCTTCCCCGCAAAGGGCGAAGTCGAGCGGGTGGCGCGCGTGCATCGCGACCTGGCGCGCGCTGCCGGGATCGAGATCGGGCGCCCGAAGCCGTAGCCGGAATAGGAGTTCCGCCGCCGCTGTTGGCGGCGATATGAAAGCCGCGTTCCGGTTAACCGTAACTGTCGCGATCCTGACAGGCTGCGCGACGATCGACGCCAACGAATGCCAAAAGGCCTACGACGTCGGCTTTCGCGACGCGATCTTCGGCCTGCAGCGCCAGGATCCGATCTACGCTCCGCTCTGCAGCGCGAAGGGTACGCAGCTTGACCTCGCGGCTTATTCCCAAGGCTGGCAGGAAGGCTACTATGAATACGAGCGGCGCAAAGCGCATGGCGGCGTGGACTAGCACGGCAGCGGCGGCCGCCTTGCTGGCGCTCGCCGGTTGCGCGCAGATGACCGAAACGCAGTGCAAGGCGGCCGACTGGTATCAGCTCGGCTACCGGGATGCCGACATCTACGGCGTGCGCCCGCAGGTCGACCAGTACGCCTATCAGTGCCGCGCCTTCGGCGTGCAGCCGGCGGAGAACACCTACATGGCCGGCTGGGTCGATGGCTACCGCGAGTGGAATACGCGCGTGATGGGCAGCGAGTGCTGCGGCACGCGGTAAGCTAGACCACGCCCTCGGCAGCCAGCCTTTCGACCTCGCCGCCGCCATAGCCCAGTTCAGCGAGCACGGCGCGCGTGTGCTCGCCCAGCGCAGGTACGGCCTCCATCCGCGGCTCGAAGCCCGAGAGGTTGAACGGCGGCTTCAGCGCATCGATCGTGCCCCCGGGCGAGCCGATTTTTGCCCAGCGCGAGCGCGCGGCGAGCTGCGGATGGCGCCAGAACTCTTCCATGCTGTTGAGGCGCGCGTTGGCGATATCGGCCGCCTCCAGCCTTTCGATCACCTGCGCAGCCGTCAGGCGCGAGAACACACGCTCGATCTCGGCGTGCAGCGTCTCGCGATTCGCGAGGCGCTGCGGTCCGGTGGCGAAGCGCGCATCGCTTGCGAGTGCGCTGTTGCCGAGGACGGTAGTGCAGAACCGGGCAAATTCGCGCTCGTTCTGCACGCTCAGGAACACGCTGGCGCCGTCGCCCGCCCGGAACGGCCCATAAGGGGCGATGGTGGCGTGGTGCGCCCCGGAGCGCGGCGGAGCGCTGCCGCCGTAGGCGGTGAAATACGCGGGGAAGCCCATCCATTCGCCCAGCGCCTCGAACATGGTGATGTCGAGGGTCGCGCCTTCGCCGGTGCGTTCCCGCCGCAGCAGCGCCGCGAGAACCGAAGAGAACGCATACATCCCGGCTGCTATGTCGGCCACCGGGATGCCGGCCTTGCTTGGCGCTTCGCTCGTGCCGGTGACCGAAAGCACTCCGGCCTCGCACTGCACGAGCAGGTCGTACGCCTTCTTCTCGGCGTAGGGCCCGCTGGGCCCATAGCCGGAGATGCCGCACCAGACGAGGCGCGGATGGCGCTCGCGCAGCGTGCTGGCGCCCAACCCGAGGCGATCCGCCGCGCCGGGCGCGAGATTCTGGAGGAACACATCCGCCCGGGCGAGCAGCTTCTCCAGGATGGCCTGGGCGGCGGGATGCTTAACGTCCAGGGTCAGGCTTTCCTTCGAGCGGTTGGTCCACACGAAGTGCGACGACTCGCCCTTCACCGTGTGATCGTAGGTGCGCGCCGCATCGCCGGTTCCGGGCCGCTCGATCTTGATCACCCGTGCGCCGAGCTCGGCCAGCTGGCGCGTGGCGAAAGGGCCGGCGATCACCTGCTCGAGCGCTACGACCGTTACGCCTTCGAGCGGCCTCACGCGAACTCGATGGTCAGGGCGGCGAGCGGCAGGCCCGCAATGCGCGTGCTCCAGACCTCGCCCGGCGCCACGGGATGCGCGTCGGTGATAACGCCGGTCGTGACGATCTCCCCGGCCATCAGCGCCGGCGCGCCGGCTTGCTTCGCCAAGACCCCTGCCAGATGAGCGAGGGCAGAGAGCGGGCTGCCGAGCACGTTTGCGCCGACGCCGCGATCGACGCGCTCGTCTCCCTGGAAGAGCTCCACCTCGACCAGCGGCAGCAGCCGCTCGGCGTCCTTCGGCAGCGCCACCGGCGTGCCGACGATCAGGCGGCCGTGCAGACCGTTGTCGGCGGTCGAATCGGCGAGCTTCAGCTTCCACTGCGGATGGTGGCACTGCACGATCTCCACCGCGTGCGCCATCCACTCGATGCATTCGACCAGCGTCCGCCCGTCGGGCGCGGCGCGCAGGCCGAAGCAGATTTCCGGCTCGATGCGCGGATTGACCAGTCCCGCGAGCGGCACGAGCGCCCGGTTGTCGACGGCGCGGATC
>DASQAW010000121.1:0-4956 GCA_035635495.1 Burkholderiales bacterium | reverse complement strand
AGTTGTGCACGAAGTACTCGTGCACGCCCTGCGTGAGCCGCGTGATGGTGATCACCTCGGGGCCGAAACTGCTTGTGTCATCGACGTCGAGGCCGGCGAACGGCGCGGCGGTCAGCGAGCCGCGGTTCTGGTAAGAGAGATGCACGTTGTTCGGCCCCTTCAGGTGCGAATCGAGGTCGCTCGGACTCGAGCCCCACGTCAGCCGGATCGTCATGCCGGCAGTCGGCATGATGAGGCAAGGCGTCAGCGTGAAGTCGGCTGCGCTCTGCCCCGCGCTGATGGTGGCCGAGTTCGAGCTGCGCGGCGAGTTGGCGCTGATCACGGCCTGGCCGCCGCGCTTCATCGGCACGACCGCGACGCCCGCCGCGTTGGTCCAGGCAGTGCCGCCGCCGCTGTAGTCGATGCCGTCGGAGTACACGCGGGCGCCGCCCACCGGAGCGTTGGCGGTGTCGTTCACGCAAACCGTGATGTTCGACGGGGTGTAGACCCGCCCGGCGGTCCACGTGGCGATGCGGCTGATGGCCCCGCCGTAGAACTGGCTGGGCGCCACGCCTTGCAGCGTTGCGGTGCCGTCCTCGATCCAAAGCCCCGTGACGGGGTCGAAGCGCATGAGCGCCACGCTCGCGGGCAGCGCGCCCCCAAAGCGCGTGTCGACGGGGATGCGGATCGACGCGGGCGCGGCGAACGCGCCGCTGAGCGGGTTGCCCGCCGAGTCGGTGATCCTGACGTCCACGGCGCCGAAAGTCTCGAACGGCGCGTTGCCGCCGGCTGCCTGCGTGACGACGAACTCGCCCGGCAGGAGGTAGGCATCGAGCGAAGGGCCGATCGGCGTGACCACGGCGTTCACGCTCGTCCCGGGGGGCGGGTTGCCGTTGACGTCGCGCAGGCCGCCGTTGATGTCCACCCGAGCCGTCGAGCCCGTCACCGTTAACGTGGTGGGGGCGGTCGGGTCGAAGGTGGGCGGCGTCGTGGCGCCGTTCGGCACCATCTGGACGATGAGCGACGTCTCGATGGTGGGGCTGACCTGGATCGTGCGGGACTGCGGCGCGTAAGCGGCCAGCGTGAACGAGACTACGCTGGTGCCGTTCGGGATCGTCGGCATCGTGAAGTTGCCCGCGGAGTCCGTCGTCGTGGTGAGGCTTCCCGCGGCCACCGTGGCGCCGACGACCGGCGCGCCGGTGTTCGCATCGACCACGATGCCGAGCAGGCCGTGGATCAGGGAGCCGGCGCGGCCGAAGCCCGGCGGCGCGAACGGGCGGGCATCGACGCTGTCGCCTCCGGCGTCGTTGCCCCCGCAAGAGACGAGAAGAACGGCCAGCCACGCCTTGAGCGCGCCGTATAGTATTTTTTTCATTATCCCCCCTTGCCTTTCTTCGTCCCTCGCCGCCGACAGTACCAGCAAGCGGGGACGCGGACAAGCCGACTACTACCGGTTGGGGGCCATTCCCCACATGGCGCGCAGCGTCCTGCCCACGTCGAGGGCGGGAATTTCGTCCCAGGCGCGCTCTTCCAGGCAGGCCATCACGGCTTTAGTCAGGAAACGGCTCTTCGCGCCGTACACATGGCGGTCGCCCAGGCGCGACTGCTGCGTCACGTAGTACTTGAGCGGCGCGACGAGGTCGAGGTCGCTTTTCGCCCGCGTCATCGCCACGTAAAGGAGGCGCTTCTCCTCCTCGATCAGCTCGGCGCTGCCGGTGCTGAACTCGGAGGGAAAGCTGCCGTCGTTGACGTTCAGCACGTAGACCGCGTCCCACTCCTGGCCCTTGGCCGAGTGCACGGTCGACAGGATCAGGAAATCTTCATCCAGGTGCGGATCGCCCGAGAGGTCGCCCGTCGCCGCCGGCGGATCGAGCGCCAGCTCGGTCAGGAATTTCTCGCGCGACTGGAAGTTCGGCGCCAGGCGCTCGAGCTGCACGAGGTCCGCGCTCCGCACCTGCGCCTGCTCATGGATCCGTTCGAGGTGCGGCTCGTACCACTCGCGCACTCGCGCGACCTGGCCCGCCCACGGCGCTTCCGGCTCTGAAATCGACTGCAGCAGGGCCGCCAGCGGCTGGTCGTGCTGGGCGAGCGAGCTCCAGCCGCCGACTTCGAAGCGCGTGAACGCCTGCTGCGCCGTCGCCGGCCCGACGCCGGGCAGGAGCCGCAAAACGCGCCACGCGGCGATGCGGTTCTTCGGATTGTCGGCCCAGCGCAGGACCGAGAGCAGGTCCTTCACGTGCGCGGCCTCCAGGAACTTGAGGCCCCCGTACTTCACGTACGGAATGTTCCGCCGCACGAGTTCGAGCTCCAGCACGTCGCTGTGGTGCGAGCTGCGGAAGAGCACCGCCTGGCGCTTCAAAGCCGTGCCCCGCTCCCGGCGATCGAGGATGTGCGTAACCACGTAGTTCGCCTGCGCCGCATCGTCGGCGACGGTCACGTAGCGCGGCTTCGGGCCCGCGCCCTTGATCGAGCGCAGGCGCTTGCCGATCAGCGCGTTCGCCGCATCGAGGATCGGCTGCGTCGAGCGGTAGTTGTCTTCCAGGGAAACGACAGCGGAAGAGAACCGCGAGGCGAAGCCGCGGATGTTCTCGACGGTCGCGGCGCGGAAGGAGTAGATCGCCTGCGCGTCGTCGCCGACCACCGTCAGGCCCTTGCCGCCGGGGCGCAGGCGCTCGAGGATCTCCGCCTGCAGCGCGTTCGTGTCCTGGTACTCGTCGACCAGGATCTGGTCGAAGTCGGCGCCGATCTCGCGCGCGAGGCGCTCGTCGCCGAGCATCGCGTGCCAGTAGAGCAGCAGGTCGTCGTAGTCGAGCGCCTGGTTGTCGAGCTTGCGCTCGACGTAGGCGCGGTAGAGGCGCCCGAGCTCCTCTTCCCATTCGGCGCACCATGGAAAGTGGCCTTCGAGCGTGTCGCGCAGCGCGCCTTGCGTGTTCACCTTGTGCGAATAGATGGCGAGGCAGGTGTCCTTGCGCGGGAAGCGGCGCTCGGCTTTCGAGAATCCCAGCTCGTGCCGCACCACGTCCATCAGGTCCGCCGCATCGCCGCGGTCGAGCACGCTGAAGTTGGGCTGCAGCCCGACGCGCGTGCAATGGCGCCGGATCAGCCGGTTGGCGACCGAATGGAACGTGCCCGACCACGGCAAGCGAACCTGGGTCGCCAGCTCGCCGACGATGCGCTGCGCGCGCCGCGTCATCTCGATTGCGGCGCGCCGGCTGAAGGTGAGCAGCAGGATGCGCTGCGGGTTCGCGCCCTCCAGGATCAGGTGCGCCACGCGGTGCGCGAGCGTGTTCGTCTTCCCCGTACCCGCGCCGGCGAGGATCAAAAGCGGCCCGCCGCCATGGCGCGCCGCCGCGCGCTGCGCGGCGTTCAGTTTTTTGAACTTTTCCGCAACCTCCATCCGGGCACTATACTGTATATGCGTCCAGTCCTGGGCCGCTGAAGATGTTCCACGAAACGGGGCTGACGCCGAATTGCGGTCTGCTACCCTCTGCCTTCCCCGATGGAGCTCCCGCAAAACCTCGAAGGCATCCGCCGCGGCATCGAGAAGGAGAGCCTGCGCGTGCGGTCCGACGGCACGCTCGCGCAGACGCTGCACCCGGTGGCGCTGGGCGCGGCGCTGACGCATCCGCACATCACCACCGACTTTTCGGAGTCGCAGCTCGAGCTGATCACCGGCGTGCACGAGACCGTCGAGAGCTGCCTCGAGGAGCTGACGCAGATCCACCAGGCGGTGTACCGGCACATCGGCGAGGAAATCCTGTGGTGCGCCAGCATGCCGTGCCACCTGCCCTCCGATCACCTGATCCCGATCGGCCGCTACGGCATCTCGAATGTCGGCCGCGCCAAGACCGTCTACCGCCTCGGCCTCGCGCACCGCTACGGCCGCCGGATGCAGGCGATCTCCGGCATCCACTACAACTTCTCGCTGCCCGGCGTGACCGACGAGCAGTACTTCGGCCTGATCCGCAACTTCCGGCGCGAGTCCTGGCTGCTGCTCTACCTCTTCGGCGCCTCGCCGGCCGTGTGCTCCAGCTTCGTCGCGGGGCGCGACCATGAGCTGAAGGAACTGGCGCCCGGCACCCACTATGCGCCGTACGCGACCTCGCTGCGCATGGGGCGCCTGGGCTACCAGAGCGACGCTCAGGCATCGCTCAGCGTGAGCTACAACGATCTCGAGCACTACACGGCTTCGCTCTACGACGCGCTGACCAAGCCCTATCCGCCCTACGAGGCGATCGGCATCCACGTGGGCGACGACTACAAGCAGCTCAACACCACGCTGCTGCAGATCGAGAACGAGTTCTACAGCACGATCCGGCCGAAGCGCCGCATCAGGCGCGGCGAGCGCCCGCTGCACGCGCTGCGCCAGCGCGGCGTCGAGTACGTGGAAGTGCGGCTCATGGACCTCGACCCCTTCTGCCCGATCGGCATCTGGCCCCAGGCCTGCCGCTTCCTCGACACCTTCCTGCTCCACTGCCTGGTGAGCGGGAGCCCGCCCGACACGCCGCAGGAGATCGGCGAGATCGCGCGCAACCAGCAGGCCGCCGCCGTGCGCGGCCGCGAGCCGGGCCTCGTGCTCGAGCGAAACGGCCGCCGCGCCCCGCTTTACGACTGGGCGAAGGAGGTGGTGGCGCAGTGCGAGCCGATCGCCGCCGCGCTGGACCGCGCGTTCGGCGGCGCGGCCTACCGCGAGGCCCATGCGGCGGCGCAGAAGCTCGTGGCCGATGCGGAAGGCACGCCCTCGGCGCGCGTGCTGCACGCCATGGCGCGCAACCACGACCACTCGTTCGTGCGCTTCGCGCTGATCGAGTCGACGCTGCACAAGGCCATGCTCCAGCACCTCGAGTTCCCGCGCGAGGTGCGCGAGCGCTTCTCGCGCCTCGCGTCGGAGTCGCTCCTCAAGCAGCGCGAGCTCGAGGCCGCCGACGAGATCGACTTCGAGACCTTCCGCCAGCGCTACCTGGCGCACGACCTGCT
>DASQAW010000120.1:0-5307 GCA_035635495.1 Burkholderiales bacterium | reverse complement strand
CTGCGGGCTACGGCACGGGCGTTCGCCTCCCCAACTTCAACGACGACGCGTCCGCGCCCGACATGGGCGCCCACCAGGCGGGCAAGCCGGCGATGACGTTCGGCGTGAACGGCAGCCGCTAAGAAACGTAGTGCTTGTTGTCAAGGCCGGTGCGCGAGCACCGGCCTTTTTTTCGTAAAAGGGTCGGCTGCGGCCGACACGGGAAGCCGCATCGAAACAGTGACTTGAGCTCTAGCGCGGGGAGCCTGTCGGGCGAGGCCCACAGCGCGCTCGGAAAGCGCTCGACAGCCAATGCGCAAGCGGTTGAAACGAAAGGCTTTCGAAAGCTGGCACAGCATCTGCTAACTGTCATAGGCCGAACTACAAAGCGTTAACCCACGGAACTACAAGTGGAAGAAAGGGAGGAGTCGATGTCGAGATTCAAGGGATTCACGCTGCTCGAGCTGCTCGTGGTGATCGTGATCATCGGGCTGCTCGCCGGCTACGTCGCCCCGCGCTACTTCGGGCAGGTCGGCAAGTCGGAAGTGCAGGTAGCGCGCGCGCAGATCGATTCGCTGGAGAAGGCGCTCGACCACTACCGCCTCGACACGCGCCATTTCCCCACGGCCGAGCAAGGCCTGGAGGCGCTGACCAGCAAGCCGGCGAACGAGGCGAACTGGAGCGGCCCGTACCTCAAGAAGGCGGTGCCGAGCGATCCCTGGGGCCGGGCGTACGTGTACCGCGTGCCGGGCTCGAAGGGCGAGTACGACCTCTACTCGCTCGGCCGCGACGGCAAGCCCGGCGGCTCGGGCGAGGACGCCGACATCGGCCTCAACCAGCAAGTGACGCTCGCCAGGTAGATGCAATTCAACGTCCATGCGCTCGACGCGCAGCAGCAGGTCATCGCTCTCAGCCTCGAGGCCGCGAGCGAGGCCGACGCGCGCGGCATGGCGGAGAGCCGCGGCCTCAGCGTTTTCTCCATCGATGGAAGGCGGTCCATGCCGCGCCTGCGCCGCGCGGGCGCCTTCAAGACCTCGCTCTTCTCGATCGAGCTCCTCTCGCTGCTGGAGGCCGGCCTCAACCTCGTCGAGGCGCTGCAAACGCTCGCCGAGAAGGACGTGGCGGGTGAGCGCCAGCAGGTGCTGAGCGGACTGGTCGCCTCGATTCACCGCGGCGAGCCGTTTTCCAAAGCGGTGGCGGCGTTGCCGCAGCACTTTTCGCCGCTGTACGTCGCCACCATCAAGGCGAGCGAGCGCACCGGCAACGTGAAAGAGGCGCTGTCGCGCTACATCGCCTATCAGGAAGAGCTCGAGCGGGTGAAGAAGAAGGTCATCTCCGCCAGCATCTACCCGGCGATCCTGGTGGTGGTCGGCGCGCTGGTGCTCGGCTTCCTCATGCTCTACGTGGTGCCGCGCTTCGCCCAGGTCTACGAGGACATGGCGCACACGCTGCCCTTCTTCTCGCAGCTCCTGCTCGGCTTCGGCAGCTTTGTAGGAAAACATGGCTTGGTTTTGTTTTCCTTTTTTATTCTCGCCTTCGGCTCGTGCGCGTGGGGCCTCAGCCGCCCTCGGCTGCGCTCCGCGCTCATGCTGCGCGTGTGGCGCATGCCGGCGGTCGGTGAACGCATGAAGACCTACCAGCTCGCGCGCCTCTATCGCACGGCGGGCATGCTGATGCGCGCCGGCATCCCCGCGCTGCGCGCGCTCGAGATGGTCGAGGGCCTGCTGGCGTCGCACCTGCGCCCCCCGCTGGCGCGCGCCAGGTCGCTGATCGAAGAAGGGCACGCCATGTCCGCCGCGCTCGGCGCCGTAGGCCTCGCCACGCCGGTGGCCGCGCGAATGATGCTCGTCGGCGAGCGCAGCGGCGACATGGGCCACATGCTCGGCCAGATCGCGCGCTTCCACGACGACGAGGTGGCGCGCTTCGTCGACTGGTTCACGCGCGCCTTCGAGCCGGTGCTGATGGCGTTCCTCGGCGTCGCGATCGGTTTCGTCGTCGTGCTCATGTACATGCCGATTTTCGAATTGGCGGGAAACATCAAATGAAGATCGAGGCCCTGGAACGCGAGCATGGCCTGCAGGTCGTCGAGCACCTGTCGCAGGCGCTGCACATGCCGGGCGTGACGCTCGAGGAGATGTGCGCCGCCGAGGCGGCCTTCGACCTCGTCCCGTACGGCGAGGCGACGCGCCGCGGCTGCGTCGCGCTGCGCAACGGCGAAGGCGCCATCGCCGTGGTGCTCGGCGACCCGTTCGACCTCGACACACAGGACTGGCTGGAGGAGCGCCTCGCGCTGCCCTTCCGCTACCGCCTGGCGCGCCGCCAGGACGTCGCCGACTACATCGCGCGGCAGGAATCCCAGATGCGCGCGATGGACGGCGTCGCCTCCGAGCTGAAAGCCGAAGGCCCCGCCGCCGATGGCGCGCAGGACCTGTCGTTCGAGACCATCAGCGAGACCGACAGCCCCGTCGTGCGCCTGGTGGCGTCCACGCTGTACGACGCCATCAAGGCCGGCGCGAGCGACGTGCACCTCGAGTCCACGCAGAGCGGCCTCACCATCAAATACCGCGTCGACGGCGTGCTCACGCCCGCCGAGTCGGTGCCCGGCACCGAAGTCGCCGAGCAGGTGATCTCGCGCATCAAGGTGATGTCGGAGCTCGACATCGCCGAGCGCCGCGTGCCGCAGGACGGCCGCTTCAAGGCACGCCGCGAAGGCCGCGACATCGACTTCCGCGTGTCGGTCATGCCGAGCGTGTTCGGCGAGGACGCCGTACTGCGGATCCTCGACCGCCGTGCGTTGAGCGATCAGCTCAAGGGGCTGACGCTCGACTCTCTGGGATTCGATCAGGACGTCATCGGGCGGATGCGCCAGTTGTCGGCCGAGCCGTACGGCATGCTGCTGGTGACCGGCCCCACGGGGAGCGGCAAGACGACGTCGCTGTACGCGACCATTACGGAAGTCAACAAAGGCCTGGACAAGATCATCACCATCGAGGACCCGGTCGAGTACCAGCTCCCCGGCGTGCTGCAGATCCCGGTGAACGAGCAGAAGGGCCTGACGTTCGCGCGCGGGCTGCGCTCGATCCTGCGCCACGACCCCGACCGCATCATGGTCGGCGAGATCCGCGACCCGGAGACGGCGGAGATTGCCGTCCAGTCCGCGCTCACCGGACACCTGGTCTATACGACGGTGCACGCGAACAACGCGTTCGACGTGCTCGGCCGCTTCATGCACATGGGCGTCGATCCCTACAACCTGGTCTCGGCGCTGAACGCGGTGCTGGCGCAGCGGCTAGTGCGCGTGTTTTGCACCCGTTGCCGCTCGAAAGGTTGCAACGACTGCAGAGGCAGCGGGTTCCGCGGCCGCAAGGCGATCGGCGAGCTCCTGGTGCTGAACGACGAGCTGCGCGAGCTGATCATCGCCCGCGCGCCGGCAAGGAAGCTGAAGGAAACGGCGCGTGCCGCCGGCACGCTGCCGCTGAGGGAGGCCGCCATGCGGCTGGTCAACAACGGTGAAACAAGCATTGAGGAGATCAACCGTGTCACTTTCGTGGCGTAACAAGCAGCTGCGCATCGGCCTCGCCGCCGACCGGATCCACATCACCGGCGCCAAGTCGGTGGACATCGCCGCAGCCGACGGCTCCTGGGCCGCGCCGCTCGAGGCGCTGCGCACGGCGCTCGCCGGCCACAAGGGCACGGCCGCGGTCGTGCTCGCCGACCAGTTCGTGCGCTACGCGTTGCTCGGGTACAACGAGACGCTGAAGACCCCCGAGCAGTGGCAGGCGCTCGCCCTGCACCGCTTCAACGCGCTGCACGGTCCGCGCGCGGCGGAGTGGCAGGTCAACCTCACCGGGACGGCGCCGCTCGGGCCGCGCCTCGCCTGTGCGGTGGACCGTGCGCTCATCACGCGCCTGGCCGACGTCTTCACGGCCGCCGGCCTGCACCTCGCCTCGGTGCAGCCGTTCCTCGTCGCCGCGTTCAACCGCATCCGCAAGAGCGTCGGCAACGGCTCCTGCTGGATCGTGGTCGAGGAGCCCGGCCGCCTGACGCTCGCGCTGATCCAGCGCGGCGCGTGGATCGCCATCCGCGGCCGCCGCGTCGAGAAGGGCTGGCGCCACGTCCTGCCCGAGATCCTGGAGCGCGAGAGCGCGTTCCTCGGCCTCTCGCAGCCGGTCACGCGGGTGATCGTCTGCACCGAAAGCGAATTCAACACCGAGATGTACGACGCCTGGCGCACCGAGGCGATTGGCTACCGCGAGCTGGCCTTGGCCGGTGAGTAAAGCGGCCGGCGAGTAAAGGAGCCCATTCATGCAGCGTCTGGAACTCGACTTCGTCCGCCGCGCGCCCCGGTCCCGCTGGGCCGGGCGCGTGCTGCTCGCCGTGGCGCTCGGCGTCACGGGCGACCTGGCATTCACCTTCGCGCAGCTCGGCCGCGCGGTGAAGGCGAACGAGACCGTCGTCGCGCGCGGGCAGCCGCGCAAGGCCCCGGCCAACGTGTCGCCGGAGGAGCTGGCGCTGGCGCGGGACACGGTCGAGCGCCTGGGGCTGCCGTGGACCAGGCTGTTCGCCGCGCTCGAGTCCGCCGCCACCGACCAGGTGGCGCTGCTCGCCATCGAGCCCGACATGAAGACCGGCACGGTGAAGATCTCCGGCGACAGCAAGGACTACCTCGCCGCGCTCGGCTACGTGCTGAATCTGAGCCAGGCCGACGCGCTCTCCAACGTCCAGCTCGTGCGCCACGAGGTGAAGCAGGACGACCCGCAGCGACCGGTCGCCTTCTCCATCTCGGCCGCCTGGAACGAGGTGAAGAAATGAGGCAGCACCTCTATCGCCTGCGGCACGAGCTGGGCGCCACAGGGGTCGCAGCCGTTGTGCTTTTCATCGGCGCGGCGCTGTTCATGATGTTCGTGCTCCAGCCGCTGAAGGAGAGGAACCGCGTGCTCGAGGCGCGCGCCGGCATCGGCCGCGACCTGGGCGCGGTGCAGAGCGCGAACGCCGCCGAGAAGCTCGGCGCGCTCTACCAATACCTGGAGAAACCCGAGGCGACGACCGACTGGCTGGCCAAGCTCTACGCCATCGGCAGGGCGACGGGCGTCGAGCTGCATTCGGCGAGCTACAAGACGCAGGATGCCGGCGGACGGCTGCAGCGCTACGAGATCGTGCTGCCGCTGAATGGCAGCTACACGCAGATGCGCGAGTTCCTCAAGCGCTCGCTCGCCGAGATCCCGGTGCTCTCGCTCGACCAGATCTCGCTCAAGCGCGAGAACCGGCGCGAGGGCACCGTGCAGGCGGAGCTCCGACTCACTCTCCACATGGTGAAGTCATGACCCC
>DASQAW010000119.1:0-5757 GCA_035635495.1 Burkholderiales bacterium | reverse complement strand
GCCGTCCGTTGCAGTGAAAGGTTAGAACGCAGCGCGCTCGTCGTCTTCGGCTACCCATCCCGTTTTTCGCCGCCCGGCGCGTTCTCCGCGTGCTGCTTCGTTTGTGTCTCGTCCGGTTTGTAATCACCGATGACACCTTTCAGGGGGCAGACTGAAAATGCCGGACATTTCTTGCAGCCGACTACTAAAGCGATTGGGCATAGTGTCATTCTCAATCCCTCCTCATTTAGCGTTTAGCGCGGGAACCCGTTCGATGCGTTCTAACGTGAAATCATCAGAAGAAGTGCCGCCTATCATAGCCAAGGACTCGTGACGCCCGGCGTGAAGGGTCCGCGAATCAGTGCGTTAGCGCACGTAACGCTCGCACGGCGCCGTGTTATCCGACTGAAAACGGGTCAGGGATCTGATTCGCCGCGCGAAATGGTTCTGCGGCCGGACGGACGGCAAAAACGGCTGACCTGGTAACTGGAGGGACTTGGTTGCGGCGGGTCCGAAGACCGGACGGCGCCGGTCTCCGGTTGCTTCGGAAATCAGAAGCGCATGCCGACGCCGACCGAGTAGGTGTCGATGGAGCCCTGACCGGTGGAGCCGTCGCCGACCTTGGCGTAGTGGTCCCAGCCGAGCTTGGTGAAGACGCCGCCGTCGAAGTCGTAGGTGACGCCGGCGCCGAACAGCGCGCCGACGCCGTCGTGCGACTGGTTGGACACCGCGGTGGCGCCGGTCTGCGAGTTCGCGTCGAGGTCGACGCTGGTGCGCGCGATGCCGGCCTTGCCGTAGATCGACCAGTTCGGCGTGAACGGATAGATGCCGACGCCGGCGAGCGAGACCGCGTTCGCCTTGAACTTGCCGTCGATCGTGTCGGTGCCGGTGTTCGAGCTGTAGGAGAAGTCGCCGAGGCGCTCCCAGGCGGCTTCGACGGCGAAGTTGCGGTTGAAGCGGAAGCCGCCGTTGATGCCGAAGCTGGTGTCGCTCTGATCGAGGCTGCTCGATCCGAGCGCGCCCTGGTTGGCGAGCGCGCCGTCGATGTCGCTGCCGTCCACGCCGAGGCGGCTGCGCCCGAGGTCGAGGCCGGCGTACCAGCCGGGCTTGCTGCTCGCGCTTTGTGCGCTGGCGATCCCGCTCGACAGCGCGAGGAGGAATGCGGCGATGGCTCTCTTCTTCATGGTGACTCCTTGGGGTTGAAGGAGCCCGCAGCTTCGTCGCCGGGCGTGTTAAGCGCGGTCAAGTGTGCGTAAAGCTGAGTAAGCCAGAAAACACAGCAAATTTGCGAAGGCGAAGGGCAAGCCTGACAATCCGGCTCAGTCTTGGCGATTCATCGCGCTAAGGAAGAATCTAGGGGGAGAAATGATGCTGGGTGACTTGTGGATCGAAGTGATCGTGATAGCGATGCTCTGCGTAGTCATCGCCCAGAACATGGGCCTGCGGGAGCGGGTGAAGGAGATGGAGGCAAAGCTCGATCGTAAAGGCTAAAAAAAATGGCACGCCGCTAAAGGGGAGGAGGGCGTGCCGAAGGTACGACAGGGAGGAATCGCAGCATAGGCGCGCGCTCCGTTAACGGACGTTAGCGCCGGGTAAAGCTGCGTTAAGCAAAACGGACAGGCGATTCAGCCGTGCGCGAGCGGCAGCTCGATCTCGACCTGCAGCCCGCCGCCGGCGACGTTCGCGGCGCGGATCGCGCCGCCGTGCGCGTCGACCGCGCGCTGCGCGATCGCCAGGCCGAGGCCGAAGCCCGAGGTGCCCTGGCCGGCGTCGCCCCGGTAAAAAGGATCGAAGACCTTCGCCAGCTCGCTCGGCGTGATGCCGGGGCCGTGGTCGGTGACCGTGAGGACGGCCGAGGTGCGGGTGGTGTGCACGCGCACTTCAACGGTCGTGCCTTCCTGCGTGAACTTCACGGCGTTCCGCACGACGTTCTCGACCGCGCGGTGCAGGAGGTCGGCGCTGCCGATCACCGGCGCATCGCCGGTCGCATTGAAGCTCACGCCGCGGTTCAGCGACTCGGCCTCGAAGCGCGCGTCCTCGGCGATGCTCGCGGCGATGTAGGCGAGGTCGATGCGCTCCCTGCCTTGCGATGCGGTGCCCGCCTCCAGGCGCGCGAGCGCCAGCACTTCGCCGACCATGCTGTCGAGGCGCGTCGCCTCGCGCTCGATGCGCTCGAGCGAGGTCTCGAGCGTCGCCGGGCTCTGCCGCGCGAGGCCGATCGCCGCCTGCAGGCGCGCGAGCGGCGAGCGCAGCTCGTGCGACACGTCGTGCAGGAGGCGCCGCTGCGCGTTCACCAGGGTCTGCAGCTGCTGCGCCATGCGGTCGAAGTCGCGGCCGAGGTCGGCGATCTCGTCGCGCCGGCGCCCCATCAGCGGGCTGACGCGCGTCTCGAGGCGCCCCGCCGCCGCGGCGTCGAAGGCCCAGCGCAGGCTGCGGATCGGGCGCACCAGGTACCAGGCGAGGAGCGCGCTGAACGCGAGGCTGGTGGTGATGCCGATCACGATCACCTCCCACGGCGCGACCGGCGGCTCCCGCCTCCCGCCGGCCCGCGGCGGCTCCGGCGCAAAGCCGCGCGGCACGAAGAGCAGGAAGTTCTCCTGGCCCGGCGCGGCGACCAGGCGCACGCCCTGGCCATCGGCTCCCCGCGCCGCCAGCTCCCGCGCGCTCGCGAGCGCTGCGACGGGCACCTCGCGTCCAAGCAGATCGCGCCCCTCGTCGTTCACGGCGAAGACCGGCAGCGGACGGCGTCCCTGCCAGTCGTTCATCCATTGGCGCAGCGCTTCGACCCCGCCGTGACGCAGCGTCGCTGCGGCCATGTCGATCGCGATGCGGTGCGGCGGGCCGACCGCGAGGTCCTGCTGCGGCGCCTCGCGCGCGCGCTCGAGGCGCTGCACCCAGACCGCGGTGCCCGTGCCGAACGCGGCGACGACCAGCGCGATCCAGAAACCGATGAAGATCTTCCAGAAGAGGCGGCCCACGCTACTCCCTCACCAGGTGGTAGCCGAGGCCGCGCACCGTGCGGATGAGCTTGCCGCCCTCGCCGAGCTTCTGGCGGATGCTCGAGAGGTGCACGTCGATCGAGCGGTCGAAGCGCGCCAGCGGCCGGCCGAGCGCCTGCTCGGAGATCTCGTGCTTGCCGACCACGCGGCCGGCGTTGCGCATCAGCACTTCGAGCACGTTGAACTCGATGCTCGTCAGGTGGACCTCGCGGCCGCGCCACAGCGCCCTTCGCTTCTCGGGCCAGAGCGTGAGCGCGCCGACTTCCAGCGGCCCGCCGTCCGCCGGCGGCTGCGCCCGGCGCAGGATCGCGCGCAGGCGCGCGACCAGCTCGCGCGGCGTGCAGGGCTTCGGCACGTAGTCGTCGGCGCCGAGCTCGAGCCCGACGATGCGGTCGACGTCGTCGCCGCGCGCGGTGAGCATGATCACCGGCACGCGGCTCGTCTGGCGGATCAGGCGCAGCGCCTCGATGCCGTCGACTTTCGGCATCATCACGTCGAGCACCACGATCTGGTAGCCGCCCGAGAGCGCGAGGCGCGCCGCCGCCTCGCCGTCGTGCACGGCGGTGACGCCGAAGCCTTCGCGCTCGAGATATTCCCGGAGCATGCCGGAGAGCTCGACGTCGTCGTCGGCCAGCAGGACCTGCGCGCTCATAGCGGCGGATGATAGCGGCGGCCCTGCGCGTCGTCCTCGAGGAGCGGGCTCTTTACCTAGCTTTACCGTGGCTTAACCGTGCTTTAGCGGGCCGCCGCGGACACTGCCGCCACAACCATCCCATAGGAGGATCCCATCATGTACCGCAAGCACGTCACCAACTTTCTCCTCGCCAGCAGCCTGGCCCTCGGGCTCGGGCCTCTTGCCGCGTCGGCGCAGCTCCCGCCCGATGGCAGCGAGCACCGCGGCCATTCGATGATGCGGCTGCGCGCGCTCGGCCTGACCGAAGCGCAGCGCGACCAGGTCTTCAAGATCTTCCACGAGCAGGCGCCCGCCGTGCACGAGCAGATGAAGCAGGTGCGCCGCACGCGCGAGGAGCTGCGCAGCCTCGCCAGGGCCGATCGCTTCGACGAGGGCCGCGCGCGGCAGCTCGCCGACACGCAGGCGAAGGCGCTCGCCGCGCTCGCGGTGATGCGCGCGCAGACGATGGCTCGCGTGCGCGAGATCCTCACCCCGGAGCAGCGGCAGCGGATGGACCAGGCGCCCGAGCGCCGCCAGGGATGAAAGCGCTGCGCTACGCGGTCGCTGTGCTGGCCCTGCTGGTCGCCGGCGTGGCGCAAGCCCAGGTGGCGGGGCCGCCGGCCTGGCTCCAGCAGCTCGACCTCAGCCAGGCGCAGCAGGACCAGGTGTTCGAGATCTTCTACCGGCTGGCGCCGGTCGTCCGCGAGCGCCTGCAGGCGTCGCGCCGCGCGCACGAGGCGCTCGAGGACCTCGCGATCGCGGCCAGCCTCGACAGCGACCGCGGCCGCGAGGCCTTCGAGGCCGAGGCGCAGGCGCTTGCCGAGGTCGCCGGCATCCGGCTGCAGGCGATGCGCAGCGTCTACGGGCTCCTCACCGCCGAGCAGCGCGCGCAGGCGCTCAAGCTCCCGATCCGCTATGAATAAGCGCGCCGCGTTGGGCTTCATGGTCGCCGCGGCCGCGACGCCTGCGCTGGCCCAGTTCGGCGGCCGGCGCCGCGGCGATCGCCCGGCAGACAAAGCGAATGGCGCCGAGCCGCGCGTCGATGCGCTGGAAGTCACCATCGAGGAGCTGCGCGAAGACCTGAAGCTCACCGCCGAGCAGGAACCCGCGTGGCAAAGCTACGTGGACAAGGTGCGCGCGCTGGCGGGCGATCTGGCGCGCGAGCGCGGGCGCCGCCCGGCGCCCGGAAGCGTGCCGCAGCAGATCGACCACGTGGTGGATGCGGCTCGCAACCGTCTCGCCGCGCTCGAGGACATCGCGCAGGCGGCGAAGGAACTCTACGCCAAGCTCACGCCCGGGCAGCAGCCGGCTGCCGATCCACGCCTCGCCAACCTGATGGCGATGCCGCTGGGCGCGGGCGCCCAGGCACAGCGCCGCGGTTCTTAGAGGACGTGCTCCTCGGCGACGATGCGGATCTCGGGCGCGTCGAGCTGCACCAGCGTCTCCTCGTCCTTCCTCAGCATGCCGATGACGGGACTCCCGAAAGCGGCCTTCAGCTCGTCGGTGGTGGAGAAGTAGATCTCGAGCATGACGTCGAACGCCGCATCGCCCTGGTCCTTCTCGGGCACGGTGAAGCTCGCCACGATCCTCTGGATGCCGGAATCCATCAGCGCCTTGCTCTCGGCCTTGGCATAGCCCTTGAGCGAGGCATCCTTGAACTGCGCCGCGCTGAGCTCCTTCTTCCGCACCGAGGCGAGGATCACCTTGAGCTGCCCGAGCGGCTTGAGCGTCGCGCCGGTGCGCTCGAAAAGCACCCTCTCATCCGCCACCACGCTGATCGCCTCCCTGCCGAGGTTCTTGTCGTCCGCGTTGCGCGCCTCCTTCTCGGTGGGGAAGTAGAGCGCGGCCACGCCGTCGTACATCGGCTCGTCGCCGAGGGGCTTGCCGTCGGCGATCACGCTGGCGACGACCTTGTTCGCGGTCCTGCGGACTTCGCGGTTCTTCTCCAGCCATTCCACGCGGAACTCGGCGGGAAGCTTGTCCCCGCGCTTCTTCATTCGGATCAGCTTGAACATGCGGACGCAAGGATAACAGCTAAAGCCACGCGTTTACCCGGGTAGTCGCGCCAGCTACTAGCAAGGTGCGCGTGCAAAGTGCACGGGAGGT
>DASQAW010000118.1:0-5835 GCA_035635495.1 Burkholderiales bacterium | reverse complement strand
AGCCGCGTCGCAGAAGCTCGGTATCGCGCTTGCGCTGCGGCCGCTGGTCGACGCCGATCTCGCCTCCGGGCGCCTTTGCGCGCCGTTCGAGATCGAGCTCAAGCCGCAGTCGGCTTATTACCTCGTCTGCCCGGAGGTCATTGCCGAGCGGCCGGCCGTCGTCGCCTTTCGCAAGTGGCTGCTCCACCAGGCGGGCCACAAGCAGCCGAAGGCTGCGCTGTCGCGCGCCGAATAACCCTTCGGTTTCACGTATTTGGAGCGTTTCTTGCAGCAGGCTTGATTCGGGCGTTTTTGCCGCCATCTAGCCGCAGTGAGATCGCGCGATATTTCCAACTGGATGTGGAGCGAAGCCCTGTCGATGCTCGACCGGGCCGGGCGCCTGCAGCGTCAGTTCTTTCACCATGCCGCGGCCTCATGGGAGCCGCCGGCCGACATCACCGAGAGCGCCGAGCACGTGCAGGTGCAGGTCGCGCTGCCCGGCGTCGCCGCCGATTCCATCACCATCGCGCTCGATCCGGCGGGGCTAACGATCTCCGCGGCGCGGCCGTTTCCGTGCCGAGGCGACACGCTGAGCATCCATCGGATCGAGATTCCATACGGACGCTTCGAGCGCCAGATCAGCCTGCCGCTCGGCGATCCCTACGCGCCGCTCGAGCTCGTCGAGAGACGGCTCGCCGACGGCGTGCTGACACTGCTCTTCAAGAAGAAGGAAGGCGCATGAACAAGGTGCTAGCGCAGGACAAGGAACCGGCCCAGGCGGTGCCCGCGGCAAAGGCGCGCAACAGCGCGCTCAAGGCGCTGCCCGAGGACGCGCTGATCCTCATCCCGATGAGGAACACGGTGCTCTTCCCCGGCGTGATCTCGCCGATCACGGTCGGCCGGCCGGTCTCGGTCGCGGCCGCCCAGGAAGCGGTGCGCTCCGAGAAGAAGGTCGGCTTCCTCCTGCAGAAGGATCCGCAGAAGAACGAGGTCACGCCGAACGATCTCTACTGGGTCGGCACGACCGGCCAGATCGTGCGCTACATCACCGGCGGCGAGGGCGCGCACCACATGGTGGTCCAGGGCCAGGGCCGCTTCCGCGTGCTCGAGTTCCTCGAAGGCTGGCCGTTCCTCGTCGCGCGCGTGCAGATGATCGAGACGAAGGAGGACATGACCCCCGAGGTCGAGGCGCGCTTCCTGCAGCTCAAGGCGCAGGCGGTCGAGGCGATCCAGCTGCTGCCGAACGCGCCGGAGGAGCTCGCCGTCGTCGTCCAGGGCCTCACCTCGCCGGCGCTGCTCGCCGACATGGTGGGCAACCTCCTCGACGTCAAGCTCGAGGACAAGCAGAAGCTCCTGGAAACCTTCGACCTGCCGACGCGGCTCGACCTCGTGCTCGGGATGCTCGCCGACCGCGTCGGCGTGCTGCGCATCTCCAAGGAGATCGGCGACAAGACGAAGAAGGAGTTCGACGAGCGCCAGCGCGAGCACGTGCTGCGCGAGCAGATGCGCCAGATCCAGAAGGAGCTGGGCGAGGACGAGGACACGGGCGCGGAGCTGGCCGAGCTGAAGAAGAAAACCGACGAGGCCGGCATGCCCGAGGACGTGTACAAGCACGCCACGAAGGAGCTGAAGCGCCTGCAGCGCATGGGCGAGGGCTCGGCCGAGGGCTCGATGCTGCGCACCTACCTCGAGTGGCTCGCCGAGCTGCCGTGGAAGGACGAGCCGCAAAAATCGATCGACATCGCCGAGGCGCGCAAGGTGCTCGACGAGGATCACTACGGCCTGGAGAAGATCAAGCGCCGCATCCTCGAGCATCTCGCCGTGCGCAAGCTGAATCCGACCGGCAAGAGCCCGATACTCTGCTTCGTCGGCCCGCCGGGAGTCGGCAAGACCTCGCTCGGCCAGTCGATCGCGCGCGCCACGGGACGCAAGTTCCAGCGCATCGCGCTCGGCGGCGTGCACGACGAGGCCGAGATCCGCGGCCACCGGCGCACCTACATCGGCGCGCTGCCCGGCAACGTGATCCAGGCGCTGAAGCGCGCCGGGTCGAAGAACACGGTGATGATGTTCGACGAGATCGACAAGCTCGGCCAGGGCGGCTTCCACGGCGACCCGTCGAGCGCGCTGCTCGAGGTCCTGGACCCGGAGCAGAACAGCCACTTCCGGGACAACTACCTCGGCGTCGACTTCGACCTGTCGCGGGTGATGTTCATCACCACGGCGAACATGCTCGACACGATCCCGGGGCCGCTGCGCGACCGGATGGAGATCATCCACCTGCCCGGCTACACCGAGGAAGAGAAGCTCGAGATCGCCAAGCGCTACCTCGTGAAGCGCCAGCTCGAGGCCAACGGCTTGAAGCCCGAGCAGCTCGAGCTGCCGGTGGAAACGCTGCGCAAGATCATCGCCGACTACACGCGCGAGGCGGGCGTGCGCAACCTCGAGCGCGAGATCGGCGCGGTGCTGCGCCACGCGGCGATGCGCATCGCGGAAGGCGCCTCCGGCAAGATCGTGATCAAGCCGGAAGACCTGCATGCCATCCTCGGCCCGCAGCGCTTCGAGAATGAAGTGGCGCAGCGCACCTCGGTGCCCGGCGTGGCGACCGGATTGGCGTGGACGCCGGTGGGCGGCGACATCCTGTTCATCGAGGCCTCCAAGGTGCCCGGGTCGGGCAAGCTGATCCTGACCGGCCAGCTCGGCGACGTGATGAAGGAGTCGGCGCAGGCGGCGCTCACCCTCGCCAAGACCTTCATCGGCGATCCCTTCGACAAAGTGGACCTGCATATCCACGTGCCGGCGGGCGCGACGCCCAAGGACGGCCCGAGCGCGGGCGTGGCGATGTTCCTCGCCATCGTCTCGCTGCTCCTGGACGTGCCGGTGCGCTCCGACGTCGCCATGACCGGCGAGATCTCGCTCCGCGGCCTGGTGCTGCCGATCGGCGGCGTGAAGGAGAAGACGCTCGCGGCGCTGCGCGCCGGCATCAAGACGGTGATGCTGCCCAAGAGGAACGAGAAGGACCTCGAGGACGTGCCGGCCGAGGCGAAGGCGAAGCTCGAGTTCGTGTTCCTTGAGCGCGTCGAGGACGCGATCAAGACCGCGATCGGCGAGCTGCCGGCGCGGGCTAAGAAAGCGGCCTGAGTCGGGCTCAGGCCCTGCGCCCAGCTCTACTTCTGGGCGCGGGGCGAGATGCCCGGGATGGCCCTCGGCAGGGTGAGGTCAGCCGAACCAGGCGCCGGCTTGGACACCTGCGCTGCGCGTTCGCTACGAATGGGGAGGCGATCGAGCATCTGCAGCAGGGCACGCCTCTTCGCTTCACGACGGCGGGAGATCAGCAACGGGCTTTCCTTTCCGAGGATCGCGGCCAGCGACTCGTGGATCCAGAGCGGGGGATGGGCGAAACGGGGCTCCTCGACCAGCTTCTTGGTCCTGCGCTTGCCGGGTATTGCGTCGAACACAGCCAACCCATTCTAGCGGCCGATCGTGACCGGATCATCTAGCGCCGCCGCAATGCCGAAAAAGGGAGAAAACCGAACACAATCAGTTACATCTTCCACGCCGGCAGACCTTAAAATCCGCCCAGTGAAAATCGCTCTCATCCTCGTCGCGGCGGCTGTGGCGCTGGCGGGCTGCACCACCAACCCGATCACGGGCCGCAGCCAGCTGGTCGGCCTGGTGTCCGAGTCCGAGGCGATCAGCGGGTCGGCGGCCGCCTACAAGGACATGATGGGCGAGCTCGACAAGAAGAAGCAGGTCGAGCGCGAGAGCGCGCGCACGCAGAAGGTGCAGGAGATCACCGACCGCCTGATCGCCCAGGCGATCAAATTCCGTCCGGAAGCGGCGGGCTGGCGCTGGGAGGTGCAGGTCATCAACGATCCGAAGACCGTCAACGCCTTCTGCATGGCGGGGGGCAAGATGGCCATCTACAGCGGCATGTGGGAGCAGCTCAAGGCCACCGACGACGAGATCGCGCAAGTGATGGGGCACGAGATCAGCCACGCGCTGGCCGACCACACGCGCGAGCGCATGTCGGTCGCCCGCAGCACGGACATCGGCGTGCAGATCCTGGCCGCGGCGACCGGCGTAGGAAACGCGGGCGGCAGTCTGATGCAGACGGCCGCGGTCGTCGCCATCGGGCTGCCGAACAGCCGCGAAAGCGAAGCCGAGGCCGATCAGATCGGCATCGAGCTCGCGGCGCGCGCAGGCTTCGACCCGAGGTCGGCGGTCACGCTGTGGGAGAAGATGGGCAAGATCGGCAGCGGGCAGGCCGAGTTTCTTTCCACGCATCCGTCGCCCGAGCACCGCGCGGAGAAGCTGAAGGAGCTCGGGGTGAAAGTGCAGCCTCACTTCCTCGCCGCAAAGGCGAATCCCGCCCGGCCGCAGCGCTACGTGAATCTGGCCAAGTAAGTCACACACCGGCTGCTCCGCGCGGCGGCCCGCCCGCGTAAGATGGCCGTTCCAACAAGCCGACGCGGCCGCAAGGGGAAGCTATGCCGTCCAGGCGATCGATCGCAGTCGCCTTCATGCTGGGCCTGGCGGGCTGCGCCGCGACGCGGAGCTACGACGCCGAGCTCGCCCATACGCTCGGCCAGGCATCGGGCGGCAACCTCGACAGCGCGATCAGCCGGCTCAACGCGAGCAATTCCTCGTCGGACAAGGATCTGCTCTACTACTTCGAGCTCGGCATGCTGCAGCGGCTGAGCAGCCGCTACGACGACAGCCAGAAGGCGTGGGCGGCCGCGCAGACGCGGCTCGAATCGCGCGAGCGTTCTGCGGCCGATCTGCTGCGCAGCGCCTCGAGCTACGTGGTCAGCGACAGGCTGCGCACTTACGAGGCGCACGACTACGAGAGGGTGATGCTGCTCACCTACGTGGCGCTCAACCACCTGGCGATGGGGCAGCTCGAGCAGGCGCGCGTGGCCATCAAGCAGACCCACGAGCTGGAGGCGCAGATCGGCGAGGCGCGCGCGCGCGCGATCGCCGAGGTGGAAGCGGAGGCGAAGAAGCGCGGCGCAGTGACCAGCTTCAAGGAGTTGAACGGCTACCCGGTCGAGACGATCGACAGCGCGGAGGTCAATGCGCTGAAGAACAGCTACCAGAGCGCGCTGTCGCACTACCTCGCCGGCTTCATCTACGAGGCGCTGGCCGAGCCGAGCCTGGCCGCGCCGGGCTACCGCCAGGCCAACGAGCTGCAGCCCAACCAGCCGGCGCTCGAGGAAGCGCTGGGCGGCCTGGAGAGCCGCCTGCGCGGGCCCGGCGACGGGATGACCGAGGTGCTGTTCATCGTCTCGTCGGGCGCGGCGCCGGCGCTGCGCTCGCAGTCGTTCCGCCTGCCGGTGCCGGTGGCCGAGAAGATGATCATCGTGCCGTTCTCGTTTCCGCTGCTGATGCCGAGCCCGGTGGACGACACGCCGCTGGCGCTCACCATCGGCGGGGCGCAGCGCCTGCCGCTCAGCCGCATCACCAGCATCGACCTGATGGCGCGGCGCAGCCTCAAGGACGACATGCCGGGCATCATGCTGCGCGCGACGGTGCGGGCGACGGCGAGCGCGATGCTGCAGTACCAGGCGCAGCGCGGCGCCCACAAGGACTCCGCCGCGGCGGCGGGCATCGCGGCGTTTGCGCTGACTGCCCTCCTGCAGTCGGCGGATGACCGCACCTGGCGCACCCTGCCTGGAGAAGTGGCGATCGCGCGTGCGCGCCTGCCTCCTGGTGTGCATGACGTCACGTTACAGACTCGCTCCGGCGAGCAGCGCGCGCGCATCGACGTATCCGGACGCTACGCGGTGATAGACTTTCGCGTGCTGTCACGGCAACTCTTCGTGAGTGCCCCCAATACAAGGGAGATCCAATGAAAAC
>DASQAW010000117.1:0-2511 GCA_035635495.1 Burkholderiales bacterium | reverse complement strand
CGGCGTGCGCTTCGTGGCCGGCGGCACCACCTTGCTGGATCTGATGAAGCTGAACGTCGAGCGCCCGGAGCGGGTCGTCGACATCAACCGCCTCGGGCTCGACAAGATCGAGCCGCTTGCCGGGGGTGGTCTGAAGGTCGGCGCCACCGTGCGCAATGCGGATCTCGCGCGCCATCCCGTCGTGCAGCGCGACTACGCGGTGCTCTCCCAGGCGCTCCTTGCCGGCGCATCCGGCCAGCTCAGGAATATGGCGACCACCGGCGGCAACCTGCTGCAGCGCACGCGCTGCATGTACTTCCGCGACACCGCGACGCCGTGCAACAAGCGCGAGCCCGGCACGGGCTGCTCGGCGATCGGCGGCGCGAACCGCACGCTCGCCATCCTCGGCACGAGCGAGCACTGCATCGCCACCAATCCCTCGGACATGAACGTGGCGCTGGCGGCCCTGGAGGCGACGATTCACGTGCAGGGGATCAACGGCGGGCGCAGCATCGCGATCGCGGATTTCCACCTGCTGCCGGGGAGCAAGCCGCAGCGCGAGACGCTGCTCGAGCCGGGCGACCTGATCACGCACGTGACCCTGCCGACGCCGGTTCCTGGAAGCCGGTCCTTGTATCTCAAGCTGCGCGACCGCGCCTCGTATGAATTCGCGCTCGCGTCGGCGGCGGTGGTGGTCAATGTCGAAGGCGGCAGGATCGCGCGCGCCCGCATCGCGCTCGGCGGCGTCGGCACGAAGCCCTGGAGGTCGACCGAGGCCGAAGAAGTGCTCGCCGGCCAGCCAGTCGGGGAGCCGGCCTTTCGCCGGGCGGCGGATACCGCGCTGCGCGACGCCCGGCCGCAGAGCCAGAGCGGCTTCAAGGTGGAATTGGCGAGGCGCTGCCTCGTGCATGCGCTGAAGGAAGCAGCGCGATGACGTCCGTCATCGGAAAGAAGACGCCACGCGTCGATGGCCCGCTGAAGGTCAGCGGCAAGGCCATGTACACGTCGGACCATCATTTCCCGGGCATGGTGTACGCGGTGCCGGTCTGCAGCACGATCGCCAACGGCGAGATCCTGGCGCTCGAGACGAGCGCCGCGGAGAGGATGCCGGGAGTTCGCGCGATCCTCCACCGCAAGAACATCGGCAGGCTCTCTCGCGCCACGGTCAATCACGAATTCGGCGCGGACATGGTGCGCGTCGACGAGACGCGCGCGCCACTCGAGGACGACATCGTCCGCTATTACGGGCAGTACGTGGCGCTGGCCCTCGCCGACACGTTCGCGCAGGCGAGCGCGGCGGCGGATGCGGTGAAGGTCACCTACCGCGAGCAGCAGCCGAACGTGGACGAGCGCCTCGCGCCGGAGACGAACAAGAAGGTGGAAAGCGAGCGCGGCGACGCGAACAAAGCGTTTGCCGAAGCCGAGATCCAGGTGGACGAGACCTACAGCCTGCCGCCCGAGACGCACAATCCCATAGAGCTGCACGCTTCCGTGGCGCTGTGGGACGGATCGACGTTCACCCTGTACGAGACCTCGCAAGGGGTGGTCAACCACCGCAACGTGCTTGCGCAGATGCTGGGCGTGCCGAACGACAACGTCCGGGTCATCACGAAATTCCTCGGCTCGGGCTTCGGCGGCAAGCTGTGGCCCTGGACCCAGTCGGCGCTCGCGGCGGCCGCCGCGCGGCAGCTCGGCAGGCCGGTGAAGCTGGTGGTCAGCCGCCGGATGATGTTCCAGAGCGCGGGACACCGGCCGCGCGTGCAGCAGCGCATCCGCTTGAGCGCGACGCGCGACGGAAGGCTCACCTCGCTGCGGCAGGACTGGGTGAATCACACCTCGATTCTCGATGACTACAAGGAGAACTGCGCCGAGGCCACGCCGCACATGTACAGCGTGCCCAACCTGCGCATCACTTCCGCGCTGGCGCGGCGCAACGTGGGTACGCCCACGCCGATGCGCGGACCCGGCGCCGTGCCGGGCCTTTGGGCGACCGAGTCGGCGATGGACGAGCTCGCGCTCGCGCTCGGCATGGACCCCGTCGATCTGCGCCTCGCCAACGAGCCGCAGATCGATGAAGCATTGAACCTCCCGTTCTCTTCGCGCCACCTGAAGGAATGCCTGTCCATCGGCGCGGAGAAATTCGGCTGGTCGCAGCGCGATCCTCGCGTCGGCTCGATGAAGCGCGACGGGCTGACCCTCGGCTGGGGAATGGCGGGCTGCTCCTGGCAGGCCGCGCGCTTCCCATGCGCCGCGACCGTGGAGCTGCGTGACGATGGGACGGCTCGCGTGTCCTGCGCCACCCAGGACATCGGCACCGGCAGCTATACGATCGTGGCCCAGCTTGCCGCCGAAGGACTGGGGCTGCCGCTCGACAAGGTCGAGGTTGTGCTCGGGGACACGCGGCTGCCGCCGGGCCCGCTTTCCGGTGGATCCGGAGCGGCCGCGGCCGTTGTGCCGGCCGTCCTTGAGGCCGCGGATAAGGCAATCGAGCGCTTGCTCGCTTTAGCCCCCGATGAGAACCTGGACTACACC
>DASQAW010000116.1:0-2453 GCA_035635495.1 Burkholderiales bacterium | reverse complement strand
GTACTCGTCGTAGACGTTGACCTGGCCGGCCTTCACTTCGATCACCGAGACTTCGGGCGGCGGCGGCGCCGCGGTCTGCGCCTGGGGCTTGGTGCAGCCGGCGAGGATGGCGAGCCCGGCGAGCGCCAGCGCCACGCCCAGAACGGAAACCAGTATCGAGCGCATGCGGTTCGCCCCCTTTGCCGCCGAGATTGGGTAGAGCGCGGGCCAGGCTGACTCGACCCCTAGCGCGACTCCCCGGTAGTCATCCATGGCGCAAAGCTATTGCGCGCGGGTAACAACTCTGCGACGTGCGACGCCCGATTTGCGACAACTGTCTTAGATCAGCGGCCGACGGCGGCGTCGACTCGGGTATTCGTTGCCCATGCCGCCGGCCAACCCGTAACCCGGCACTAGCGGAGCACCTCGATGTAGATCAGGAACATCCCGAGCAGCACGGCGAGCGCGAACAGCGGGATGAAAGGCATCCAGCTGCCCGCGTCGAGATCGCCGTCCAGTTGCTGCAGAAAATCGCGCGGCTCGTTCACGACTGCCCCCACGCCGCGGCGTGCTTGATGATCGCGGCGACGGCCTTCGGCTGGGAAACCATCGTCACGTGCGAGGCGCCTTTGAGTACCACTGTCTCTTTGGAGCCGGCGCGCTCCGCCATGAACTTCATCGCCGCCGGCGCGATGGCCTTGTCGGCGTCGCCGTAGATGTGCCACGAGGGCAGCGCCTTCCACGCCGGCGCGCCGGAGGGCTCGCCGAACGCGGCCTCGACGATCGGCCGCTGGGTGACGGCGCCGATCCGCCCTTCCTTCGCGGGTACGTCGGCGGCGAACTGCGAGGCGTACTTGTCCTGCTGGATGTAGAGATCCTTGCCGCCGTCGGGGAGAACGACCGGCGCGGCGAGCGCCGCGCCGAGCGTGCTGCCGGGGAAACGCCCGCCCAGCTCGCCCAAAGCCTCGCCCTGGTCGGGCGCGAAGGCGGAGACGAATACCAGCGCCTTGACGTTGCCGGCGCTCACATTGGTAATGACCGCGCCGCCGTACGAGTGCCCGACGAGCACGACCGGGCCTTTGATCCCCTTGACGATGCTGGCCACGTAATCCGCGTCGCTCTTGATGCCGCGCAGCGGATTGGCCGCCGCCACCACCGGGTAGCCGCCGGCGAGGAGCTCCGCGATCACGCGATTCCAGCTCGCCGACTCGGCGAACGCGCCGTGGACCAGCACGATGGTCGCTTTGCCGCTCTGGGCGCTGGCGAGCGTCATGAAAGCGGCGAGGAGTACAGCGGTGAGGAATCGCATGATCATGGGAGGTCCTCCGTCGGGTTTGGAGTCACTTCACGGTCTTCAGGTAGTCGATGACGTCGGCGCGCTGCTTCGCGTCCGGCACGCCGGGGAAAGGCATGTGGTTGCCGGGCACCGCCTTCTGCGGATCGGCGAGGAAGCTGTCGAGGCTCTTCTCGTCCCACGTCAGCCCAGCGCTGCGCATCGCGCGGCTGTAGGTGAAGCCGCTCGCCGTGCCGGACTTGCGCCCGTAGACGCCTTTCAGCGTCGGGCCGACGCCGTTCGCGCCGTCGGCGCTATGGCAGGCCGAGCAGGCGGCGAAGGCGGCCGGTGGCGCCTCGGCGATGGCGTGCGAGAGGGCGAGCGGGGCGGCAATGCTGGCGGCAAGCAGAAGCTGGCGCATCATGGCTAGAGCCTCCTTGGGCGGGCGGCATAGCTCACGAGGTCATCGCCGAGCCGCAGTGCGAGCGCGGCAAGCGGACCGGTGGGGTTGTAGCCGGAGTTGTGCGTATAGACCGAGGCGCCGACGACGAACAAGTTCTCGGCGTCCCAGTGCTGGAGATGCGGCGACACCACGCTCGTCTTCGGATCGGCGCCCATGACGGTGCCCCCGGTGACGTGCGTCGTCTGGTAGATGCCGGGATCGAAGTCGCCGCGCCGCGGCTGCGGCGGGCTGACGAGCGTCGCGCCCGAAGCCAGCGCGATCTCGTGCGCCTTCTTCGTGCAGTACTCGCTCATCTTCCAGTCGTTGTCGTGGAAGTTGTAGGTCATGCGCAGCAGCGGCAGCCCGTAAGCGTCGCGGTAGTCGGGGTCGAGATCGAGGTAGTTCTCGCGGTGCGGGTAGTTGCTGCCGTGCACGCTGTACTGGAAGGCATGCGCGTACCAATCGGCGTTCGCCTGCTTCCACTTCGTGCCCCAGCGCGGCGTACCCGGCGGCACAAGCCGCGAGCCGATCGGGCGCCCGTTGGTGACGTTGGCGTAGATGTAGCCGCCGCCGAAGAAGCCGAGCCCCGTGTGGTCGAAGTTGTCGCCGTTGAACTCATCGATGCAGGTCTGCGAGGCGCCGGCGGCCATGAACGGATTGATCCAGCGGTCCTTGTAGAACGCCGGCGTGTGCGACATGACCTGGTAGCAGAAATTGCGGCCGACCACGCCTTTGCCGGTGCGCGGGTCGTAGGGCTCG
>DASQAW010000115.1:0-3974 GCA_035635495.1 Burkholderiales bacterium | reverse complement strand
GCGCGCATGCCGCCGTCGCGCGCATAGGCCTTGGCGTAGATCCGGCGGTCGGCCTCGGACACGGATTTCGTGCGGTCGGCGGCGAAGTCGTTCCAGAAGTGCTCGAAGTAGATGCGCTCGCGGCCCTTGACCAGCGCGAGCGGCGTCTCGCCGTAGAAATGGAAGTGCCAGAGGTCGCGTAGCAGCCACACGTGCTGCCAGTCACCCACGCCGGGCAGGAACGCGTCCATCAGGATCACCCTTTGCGTCTCCGCCGGGTACTGCGCCACGTATGCGTAGGCGACCATGAGGCCGATGTCGTGGCCGACGACCTTCACCTTGTCATGGCCGAGCTTCTGCACCAGCGCATGGACGTCCTGCGCCATGGTCTTCTTGTCGTAGCCGCCCGGCGTGCGCTCGGAGCCGCCGAAGCCGCGCAGGTCGGGAACGATCACGGTGTGCGTCGTCGCGAGCAGCGGCATGAGCGGCGTCCACATGTGGCTGGTCTGCGCGTAGCCGTGGAGCAGGACCACCACGGGGCCTTTGCCGCCCACCATGTAGTGGATGCGCGCGCCGTTGACCGTCGCGTTCGAGGCAACGAATCCCTTCGGCAGCTTGGCTTCCTGAGCGATGGCCGGCAGGGCCAGCGCAGCGAACAAGACGATGAGCGTGCGCAAGCCTTTGTTCATACCGCCTCCTCTGGGACCGCATCAGCTACCGGCGAGCGCCGCAGCCGCAACACCTGCAGCACCGCGCCGATGAGGAAGACGAGGAAGAAGAAGCCGATGATCGGCTGTGCCTTCGGGTCGTCGGGGTTGGAGAGATAGGGCGCGCCCAGCGGGAAGCGCGTCAGGGTCTCCACCGTCGCCGGAATGAAGTGCAGGAAGAGCGCGAGCGAAAATCCGAGCGTCGCGACGTAGCGCGAAAGCCGCGCAAAGGTCCCGCGCCGCTCCGCCGCGAACGCGACCGCCAGCACGATCAGCGAGACGATGCCGAGGACGTGCGGCTTGCCGAAGCCGCCGTGCTGGAAGATGCCGAAGCCCGTGAGGCAGGTCAGCACCGTGCCCCAGAAGAACACCGAGCCGGCACCCGAGCGGGTGGAAATTTCCTTGTGGCGCACGAGCGCCATGAATCCGGCGACGACGGCCACCAGGCTGACCGCCGTGTGCACCGTGCCGAGCGGTGTCAGACCGACCATGTCCATCTCTCCCCGAAAGCGTTGCGGCCACTCTGAGGCGAGTGCTTGGGCCCTGCGTGTCGGCGCAGGGCCCCTTTGTGTCAGATGACACGCTCCGGCTGGGCGGATGCGACCTTGCTGCCCGAGCGGATGAACTCGAGGAGATCGCGATTGATGACCTCCGGGTGCACCTGGCACATGCCGTGCGGAAAGCCCGGATACACCTTCAGCGTGGCGTTCTTGACGAGCTTCGCCGACAGCAGCGCCGAGTCCGCGATCGGGACGATCTGATCGTCGTCGCCGTGCATCACCAGCACGGGCACGGTGAGCGCCTTCAGGTCCTCGGTGAAGTCGGTTTCCGAGAAAGCCTTGATGCAGTCGTACTGCGGCTTCGCCCCGCCGATCATTCCCTGGCGCCACCAGTTGCCGATGAGGCCCTCGGACACCTTGGCGTTCGGGCGGTTGAAGCCGTAGAACGGGCCGGCCGGGACGTCGCGGTAGAGCTGCGCGCGGTTGGCGGCGAGGGCGGCGCGAAAGCCGTCGAACACTTCGATCGGCGTGCCGCCCGGGTTGCTGGCGGACTTCACCATGATCGGCGGCACGGCGCTGACCAGCACCGCCTTGGCCACGCGGCCGCGGCCGTGCTTGGCGACGTAGCGGGCAACTTCGCCGCCGCCGGTCGAATGCCCGACGTGGATCGCATCGCGCAGGTTCAGGTGCGCCGCGAGCTCGGCCACGTCCGCGGCGTACGTGTCCATGTCGTTGCCCGTGGCGGTCTGGCTCGAGCGGCCATGGCCGCGGCGGTCATGCGCGATCACCCGATAGCCTTGCGCGAGGAAATACAGCATCTGCGCGTCCCAGTCGTCGGCCGACAGGGGCCAGCCGTGATGGAACACGATCGGCTGTCCGCTGCCCCAGTCCTTGTAATAGATCTGCGTGCCGTCCTTGGTCGTGATGGTGCTCATCCGCTTTTCTCCTTGCGTGGGTTGGGCGGCGAGCGCCGCCATGGGGGGAAGTGCAAAACTAGCCGCTGCCGCCGCGCTGCCGATGAGCAGGCCGCGGCGCATCGGGTCGATGCCGGTGTCGGACATTGCCGAGTTCCTTTAAATAAGAAGGGCGGTCCCGGAGGACCGCCCTGCGCTCGCGAAGGGGAGGAGGAGGAAGCGAGCGAAACCTGTCACGCCTTCAATGTGGATGCCGAATGCGACATGCCTGCGTCGTTCGCCGGCTCCCGCGTGGCAATCGTCACGACCGGGCCACCGGTTTCAATTTCGTAGCCGGCGTCGATCCAGGCGTCCAGTCCGCCGAGGAGCGCCTGCGCGTTGAAGTGGCCGCGCGCCTGCAGGATGCGCACCCCGGCGGCGGCGGAGGCTTCGTTCGGGCAGTTGCAATAGACGACCGCGCCGCGGGCGCCAAGCTCCTCGAGGGGATGCTCCTCCAACTGCTTGAGAGTGAGCGTAATCGCACCGGGAATGCGCTGCGCGAGGAGCTGCTGCATGGTGCTGCCGCGGACGTCGATCACCACGGGCGCCTTTGCCGATTGCAGCGCCGAGCGTAGCGCGGCGACCCCGAGCCTCGGCACTTCGAGCGCCTTTGCCGCGCGCCGCCTCGCCCGCAACCGCCAGAGCACGGTGCCGACGAGGAGCAGGCCGGCGGCAAGCCAGATGCCGGCGGGCACCATGGCCAGCGCCTTGAGCGAGGCGATGATCGCCGGCTCGAGCGCGACGCCGATCAGGATCACAACTACCGCCCAGAGCGTCGCGCCGAGCGCGGTGAGCGCGAGGAACTTGGACCATCGCATGCCGAGCGCGCCGGCCACCGGCGGCGCGACGAGCGACACGCCCGGTACGAAACGCCCGATGATGAAGAACGTCGCGCCCCAGCGGCCGAAGCCGTCGGCGCTGCGCGCGACGCAGGTGTCGGGTGAGAGGGAGAAGCGGCACAGGAGCCCGAGCACCTGCCCGCCGAAGCGCCGGCCGGCGGCGAACCAGAGCGCATTGCCGATGACGCTGCCGAGTACCACCGCCAGCACCAGCGTGACGAACGCGAGCACCTCGGAGGTCGCCGCGCCGGCCACGAGCACGGTCGGCGTCAGCGGGATCGGCACCGCCAGCTCATGCAGGAGCGCGTTGACGAAGACGATCACCACGCCGAAGCGGTCGAACAGGTCGTGCAGGTTCCCCACCGGGGCTGCTCAGTGGAACGCGCGCGCGAAGGTCCGTCCCTGCAGGAGCTCGGCGGTCTGCTCGCTGTCGTCGAAGACGAGGTCTTCGAGGGCGTCGCGGATCTCGTCGTGCAGCTGGCGCCCCGGCACCCAGCCGGGCCAGGTGTGCACCGAAAGCTCGATCACGTCGAGCTCGGGCGTGACGTAGAAGCCGCACAGCATCGGCAGCCGCTCGAACAGCTCCGCCACGCGGGCTTGCAACTGCTCTGCGCGACCGGTGGAACCCTCTGCAACGATTCGATCGTCCATCATTGGAAACCTCCTTCGTCTCGACGCTACAAGGGTGCGGCGCCCGCGTGTCGGCGCTGTGACGGGGCCGGTACGCTGCGTTTCAGCGGTAACAGGGACGGGCCTTGGGCGTTCGATGAGCCGCAGGCGACGCTTCATTCCAGGTCCAGGCCCTGCGGATTCCAGGCACCCCAAACCATGGGCCCGGGCGAATTGGCCGAGGGATTGAAGGCGCGCAGCTCCCGGTAGTGCTGATCGACGCGCGCGGCGCGCACGCGCTGCAGCTCGGCGTATTCGCGCTCGCCGCCGACGTACACGCAGCGGCAGAAATCGGGATCGTGGAACTCGTAGCGCGGCGCGCCGCCC
>DASQAW010000114.1:0-1942 GCA_035635495.1 Burkholderiales bacterium | reverse complement strand
TGCCTTAGAAGAGGCTCTCGCCGACCTGCAGCACGTCGTCGGGCTGCACGAGATCATCGAGGCGGGGGTTGCGCACTTCGACCTGCTGGCCGGTGCCGCGCCACAGCCTGAGCGAACGCTCGGTGCCGCGCGCGGAAGGACCGCCGCCCTGCACCAGCGCCTGCCGGAGGGTCATGCCGCGCTCCATGCGGTACGAGCCGGGGCGATTCACCTCGCCGTAGACGTAGAACATCGGCGCGCGGTGCACGTAGATCACGTCGCCGCCGACGACCGTGACGTCGTCATCCAGTCCCTTGCCGAGGAAAAGCGCCGGGATGTCGATCTCCTTGCGGAAGGGCTTGCCCGCGCGCTCGCCGCTCAGGATGGCGAGATCCGCGCCCGCCGACGAGACGCCGCCGGCGATGGCGATCATCTCGGAGACGCGCGTATTGAAGGTTTCCAGCGGGAAGCGCCCCGCCCGGTTCACGAGGCCGAGCACCGACACCTGGCTCGAGCGGATCTGCACCGGCAGGATGCTGACCTGCGGCTCGTTGATGTAGTTGCCGTCCTGCAGCGCCTTGGCAATCCTCTGCTCGGCGCCCGACAGCGTCATGCCGCCAATCCGCACGCGGCCGAGCATCGGGTAGGAAATCGTTCCGTCTTCGCTCACACGCGTCTCCAGCGTGAGGTTGGGGTTCTGGAACACGGAGATGCGGATGCCATCACCCGCGCCGAGCCGGTATTCGATGGCCGGGTCTTGCCCTTGCGCTGCCGCACTCACCGCCAGGGCGAGTGCCGCGCTCCATAGGTTCAGTTTTGTCATAGCCGTCGTAGCTCCATGTCGAGCGCTTCGCGCCAGCGGCGCTTCAGCAGAAACTGCTCAATGTGCGGCGCCGCTGCTGCCTCGTCCAGAGGTGCGGCCTTCGTGCCGAGCAGGCGTACGAGGAAAAAGGTCTGGCCGTCGGTCTCGACCATCTGCAGCTCGCCCGCCTGCATGGCCTGCAGCCGCGGCAGCAGCTCGAGCGGAATGTGCTCGGCCGCGCGCACGCCACGGGTCACCGCGTGCTGCACGTCGCCCGCCCGGAGCCACTCGGCGATCGCGTCCGTGCCGAGCCTGTGCACGGCGTGTTCGCGCAGCGCGGCGACAAGCTCCGCCCTGCGCGCGGCGTCGCAGGTAACTTCGATCTGCTCGAGGCTGAACAAGCGCCGCTGCGCGAAGAGCTCCGGGTGCTCGGCGTAGTACTTGCGCACCTCTTCGGCGCTCGGCCGTGGCTGCCGTTGCGCCACGAGCTGCAGGTACGCGCGGGCGAGGATCTCGCCCTGCGCCGATTCCAACGCTTGCACCACGCTCGGCGTGCGCTCGAGCCGCTGCTCGCGCGCACGTGCGGCGAGCGCGGCGACGGCTTGCGGGTTGCGCGCAAGCATCGCGTCGAGCTCCGGCAGCGAAACGGCGTCCACGCTCACCGGCGCCGCGCTCTGGCCGCAGGCACACAGCGCGAGACATAAGGAAAACATCGCGGTCAGGCGATTCATGTGCGTCGAATGATAGTTCTCGATCTTTACAGCGGATGGATGCCGCGCCGTCGTCAATCGTCGACGCGAAGCGCTAACCAACGACGCCGCGCCGCGAGCCCGATTAGGCCGAGTGCCGCGAAGAGCAGCGCGCCGTGTGCCTCCGGCTGCACCGCGCGCGGCCGGAGCACGCGCGCGGCAGCGGCATGAAAGCTCCCGGCCTCGGCAAACACGCCTCGATGGCCTTCGCTGACGAGCGCCGCGCACGGCATCGACCACGCAGCGAGGACGACGAACAATACGGCTGCTGTTTTCGCCATTGAACGCACTGATCGTAATTGCGCCGCGCCGCCGTTCAATAGCTCCTAGGCGCTAGTAGCTCCTAGGTGCTAACGGCTCAGAAGCGGATCGAAGCGGCCAGGGAGGCGACCCGCGCCTCGAAGCGCGCCGC
>DASQAW010000113.1:0-1641 GCA_035635495.1 Burkholderiales bacterium | reverse complement strand
CACATCGCGCTCGAGCGCCTCGAGCACCAAGCCGGGGAGGTCGCCGCCCGACGCACCGGCGGTGCGCCCGACCAGCAGCTCGACGAGCTCCGCGAGCTCGGCGGGCGATTCCCGCAGGCGCTGGCGCAGCGTCGGCACATGGATCACGTCGGAGCAGAGGCGATAGTAGAAATCCTCGCGGAAGCGCCCGCCTTGGCGCAGCTCGGCGATCGGGCGGTTGGTCGCGGCGATCACGCGGCCGGAGAAGCGCTTCTTGTCGCGTCCGCCGAGCGTTGTGAACGTGCGCTCCTGCAGCACCTGCAGCAGCTTGATCTGCACCGGCACGCCGACCTCGCCGATCTCGTCGAGGAACAGCGCGCCATGCGCGCTGCATCGCTCGAAGACGCCCTGGTGGTGATCGATCGCGCCGGTGAACGAACCCTTGCGGTGGCCGAAGAGCTCCGACTCGATGAGCGTCTCGGGGAACTGCGAGAGATTGATGGCGATGAAGCTCTCGGCGAAGTTGGCGGCGAAGCGCCGCTCGCCGGGCAGGTAGGGGATGAACTCCGAGCGGCCGATGGCGGCGGCCGCCGAGCCCTTGCCGGTGCCCGTCTCCCCAAAGAGCAGCGTGGCGAAGTCCTCCATCCGGTTCCACAGCGCCGCCTCGTAGGTGCGCATGTCGTGCGTGAACATGTTGTTCCAGAGCGCGCGCCGTAGCTCCTCCATCGACGCGCTCTTGCCGGCGAGCGTGCGCTCGATGAAGTAGAAGGCGCGCCGCAGCTGAAAGAAGAAGCTGAAGAACTTCACCGCGCGCTCTTCCGTGAAGCCGCTTTGCACGAGATCGCGCACCGCGTCCTCGCCGAACGGCACCGACAGCGGCGCGCCGGCCTGCTGCGCCTGCCGCTCGATGTGCGCATCGAGCATCGGCACGTAGCGGTGGTACGCCACGTACGCGAACGCCGACTCGAGAAGGTGCCGCTCCGCGGCGCCGGGGTGCGCGCCAGCCAGTGCGCGCAGCTTCGGCGCCACGACTCGCGCCAGCGCTTCTCGATCCTGCGAGAGATCCCCCGGTGCGTCCGGCGCGAGCCGCCGAATGAGCGCGACCCGCTCCGGCGTGAAGGGATTGCCGAACGCGACGTCGGAGAGCGCGGCCAAGAACTCGCGATCGGCTGAACCGAGACCGGAACTCGACATGCATTCAATGTACGGCCCACCCACATTCCATGCAACCTCCAAAACGACCAGCAGCATGGTGATCCAAGTGCGATCAATGACTTAGGGGATTGGCATACACCGTGCTGTAGAGGCTGTAGCCGGATCAAGCCGGCAGGGAGAAGAAGATGAGTTACAGCCTTGAACCATTCGTTGTCGCGGCGCTCGCGCTACTCGCGGTTGGTGGCGCGCAGATCGTCGCGGCGTGCCTGCTCTCCGGACACCTGTGGCGCGGAGCGCGGTCATGACCGTTTCTCACGGCGCTCCTGGTCCCTTTTCAACCCTCGCTCGCAACGCCGTTGGTTGCGTGCCCCAGTGAAAGAACGGAGGTCCGTCATGCTCAAACTCACGCCGCGCGAACGCGAAGTGGTGCGCCTGCTCGCCGCGGGACTCACCTACGCGCAGATGGCGCAGGCGCTCGGCATCTCGCTGCACACGGTCTGCAGCCAT
>DASQAW010000112.1:0-1836 GCA_035635495.1 Burkholderiales bacterium | reverse complement strand
GGCGAGGACCTGGCGGTGCCGTCGGACTACCGGCGAATCCTGTGGCTGATGGATTTCCAGGGCCACGCCGGCCTGATCAGCACCATGCTGAAGAGCATTTCGCGAAGCATGCTCGACGACTGGCTCGGCGAGATGGAGGAGATCGGGCTGATCGAGGCGGTGCCCGAAGGCGAGGAAGCGCTCACCGATTTCGCGGCCGCCGCTGACTGGACGCTGAAGCTGAGCGACCTCGACCGCGACCGTCTCAAGCAGGATACGCAGGCCGCGAGCGACGCGCTCGCCAGCAGCGGCGCCTATGTCGCCACGCATCGACTGAGGGAGCGGGCCGCGGCAGGAAAAGCGCCGGCCGACACCACCGTCCTGATCGTCGAGGACGATCCGGATCAGCTGGCGCTCGCCGATCTCAGGATCAGCATGGCCGGCTACCGCGTGCGGGTCGCGAACTCGGTGAACGGCTTCCTGCAGACGATGCTCGATGATGGCGCTCCTGATCTGCTGCTTCTCGACGTGGCGCTCCCCGATGGCGACGGTTTCGACGTTCTGGCCAGGCTGCGACGCCACCAGGCGCTCGGCTCGCTGCCAATCGTCATGCTCACGGCGAAGCGCGAGCCGGCCGATATCGGCCGAGGCCTCGCGCTCGGCGCCGACGGCTACGTCACCAAGCCCTACACGAGGAACGTCGTGGCGGACGTTATCCGACGCGTACTGAAGCAGGAGAATCCGTAGTCGAAGGACGGCCCACGGTAGTGGGCAAACACCTGAGCCGGTAATCGGGGCGCGGGTTGCTCGCGCGCGGCGCGCCCGCTCGTCCGTACACCGCAACCGTCCGTCACGCGCCGCCCGGTTTTTGGTTTTGACGAACCTAAAATGGACTCTAACAAGCGCCATTCTGTTTTTGAACAAGGCGCAACTGCTTCGCCACGCCACGCGGTGGCGATGCTCGTTAAGGGAGAGCGTGAATGCAATGGCGATGTCGTTCGCTGGGGATTTCATTCCGTGCCCTGCTGCTCGTCTTTCTCGCGGGTTGTGGCGGTGGTGGCGGCGGTGGAAATGCGCAACCCGGTTCACAGTCTTCGCAAACGCTGACTCCAGGAGCGCCCGTGACGGGCATCTCCGGGCTGCCCATCAACGGCGCGCGCGCGGTACCGACGTTCCAGTCCATCGGTCTCTACTGGACGCCGCCGTCGAACCCGGGCTCTGACGGCTGCTCGGTGATATTCCGGAAGACCGGCGACGCATCGTTCCGCCAGGGCGTGAACATGTGGTACGACCCGGCTAACGCCGAGTGCCGCGGCAGCCTGGTGCAGCTCGACCCGGGCACGACCTACGAAGTGCAGATCGGCCTGCCCGGCGAGTCGCCGAGCGCCGGCTTCTCCGTCAGGACCTGGAGCGAGAACTTCCCGGTTGCGCAGACGATCACGCTGCCGGCCGGCATTCGGAGCACACCGCTCACGATCACGCAGGGCGGCACGCCGAACGGCTACGTCGTGTACCAGGCGGATGCCGCCGGCACCACGATCGACGTGCAGAACGCTTACCGCAACAACGTCACCATCTCCGCGCCTTACGTGATCGTGCGCGGCCTCACGCTCAAGGGCGCGCAGGCCGATGCGATCGATCTGAAGAGCGGCGCGCATGACGTGGTCATCGAAGGCAACGACATCAGCGGCTGGGGGCGCTTTCGCGCCAGCGGCGGCTGGGACTACGGCGTTGACTACGACGCGGCGGTGCGGTGCGAGGCGGTCTCCACGCTCGAGCGCGCCATCATCCAGCGCAACAGGATCCACGACCCGCGCTACGGCGCCAACAGCTGGGACTCGCAGCACCCCGCCGGCC
>DASQAW010000111.1:0-7645 GCA_035635495.1 Burkholderiales bacterium | reverse complement strand
TCCCGAGCGCGAGCATCAGGATGAGGCCACCGCAGATGAGCACCACCGCCGGCGTGCGCCAGCTTGTGCGGGACATAGAGAGGTATCCTAACGCCATCGCCAAGGAGAGAACTGCCAATGAAGACTTCGATGTTTCTAGCGGCAGCGGCGGCGCTCGCCTTTTCGGGGCTGGCCGCCGCGGCGCCGCAGGACTGCAAGCTGGTGCGCACCCAGGAATGGACGGTGCGCCTCGAGCGCAACCTGCCGGTCATCGACGGCCAGATCAACGGCCAGAAGATCGCCATCCTGATCGACAGCGGCTCCGAGCGCAGCTTCATCACGCGCTCGGCGGCGACGCGGCTGACGCTCACGCGCTACGACGCCTCCGCCAAGGGCATGTACGCGATCCCTCGCGACCGGCCGGTCGAGGCCGTGCGCATCGAAGAGCTGCGGATCGGCCCGGCGACACGCCGCGACTGGAATGTGCTCCTCGCCGCCAGCCAGGATTTCGAAGGCGAGATCGCGCTCGTCCTCGGCGAGGACTTTCTTTCGGCGACCGACGTCGAGTTCGACCTGCCGAACCGCGCGGTGCGCCTGTTCGAGCCGCGCGACTGCCAAGGCGTTTCGCTCGCCTACTGGGCAAAGGGCGGCGCGGGCGAAGCGGCGCTCGAGAGCAGCGACCGCCCGATGTTCACGGTCGCGGTGAACGGCCGGCCGTTGCGGGCTGCACTCGATACCGGCACCACCGTATCGGCCCTGACGACGCCAGACGCGGCGCGCTTCGGCATGACGCCGCAGAGCCCCGGCGTCGCGGCCGCGGGATGCAGCATCGGCATCGGCAGGAAGCCCGTGGATTACTGGAGCGCGTCGTTCGAGAGCTTCGCCATCGGCAACGAGACGATCCGCAACCCGGTGCTGCGCTTCGGCGAGATCTTGAAGAGCGCCGCGCCGCTCGCCGACCTGCCCCAGATGGTGCTCGGCATGGATTTCCTGCGCACGCACCGCGTGTACGTCGCACGCAGCCAGAAAAAACTCTATTTCACCTATGCCGGCGGCACCGTGTTCGCGGCCGACGCGGCGAAGGGCTGCCAGGACCTGCGCTAGATCTGTGTCGGGCATTTGGCTACACTCCGGCTCAACCAACCTAGGGAGTCCCAGAATGCATTTCCGCCTCGTTCTGCTCACCGCCGTGCTCTGCGGCGCTTCCTACGGCTGTGCTACACCCGCGGAAGAACCAGGCGCCAAGGCGCCGGCCTCCGCCGCGCCGACCGCCGCCCGCCAGCAGGCACCGAGCGGTACCTACCGCACCGGCAGCCGCCTGCCCTCTTACGACAGCGACGGCGCCTCATCCGTCGGCGCGCAGAGCAAGGACGACTACGAGGACATGCGGCGCGGCGCGGTCAGCCCCTCCCAGCGGTAAGGCTCAGCCTCCGCTCGCCATCTTCTTCATCGCCTCTTCGCTGCGCCGGCGCATTTCCGCCGGCGGCACGTCTTCGACGTGGGTGGCGATGGTCCAGACGTGGCCGAACGGATCCTCGATGGTCCCGCTGCGGTCGCCGTAGAACTGGTCCTGGACGGGACGCTTGAGCTTGCCGCCGGCCGCGACCGCCCGGTCCACTGTCGCATCGACGTCCTTCACGTAGATCATCAGCTGGACGGTCGTGCCGCCGCGCGCCAGCGGCCCGAGGAAGCCCATGTTCGGGAATTCGTCGGCCATCATGACGTGCGAATCGCCGATCTTGATCTCGGCATGCCCCACCTTGCCGTCGGGCCCCTGCATGCGCAGCACCTCTTTCGCGCCGAACGCCTTCTTGTAGTACTCGAGCGCCTGCGCGGCGTCGCGGATGCTGAGATAGGCGGTGACGCTGTGGTAGCCCTTCGGGATCGGCTGCACCTTCTTCACCGTCTGCTTCTTCGCCGCCTTCTTGGGCCGGGGCTTCGCTTTCTTGGCCATCGGGAATCTCCTCTAGGAAATGCAGATCTTCTGCAGCTTCGCCTTGACGTCCTGCGGCAGCGCGACGCCTTTGCGCTCCCGGGTGTCGAAGCACACCTCGACCGTCTTCTGCGTCGCGCAGTGGGTCATCGAGTCGACCTCGTAGAGGCGCATCTCGTGGCTGAAGCTCTTGGTGCCCACGCGGATCACGGCGCCCTTGATGAGCACGAGCTGGCCGGCGCGGATCTCGTGGTGGAAGTCGATGCCGAGCGTCGCCACGACCGTGCCGAGGCCGCGTGCGCGGATGTCCTCGAGCGAGAGGCCGGCCATCTTCGGGAAATGCCACCCGGCGTCGTCGAAGCATGCGGCGTAGTGGCGCACGTTCATGTGCCCGTAGATATCGCACTGCGCCGGCATGACGATCGCCCGGTAGAGCTCGAACCACTTCTGCATCACTGGCGCCGGGTCGACAGGCGGTCGAGCTTGGCGGCGTAGAGGTCGTGGTCGCGCCGCGTGGTGCTGTACTCCAGCGCCAGCGCGAGCTCGCTGCGCGCGGCATCGACGTTGCCGAGCCTGAGCTCGGCGAGCCCGAGCCAGAAATGGAACTCATGGTATTCGGGCGCGCGGCGCACTTCCTTGGCGAAGGCGGCGCGCGCCGCCTTGAAGTCCCCGGCCTCCATGGCGGCGATGCCGAGGTGGAAGAAGTGGAACGGCGCATGACGCTCGATGCGCGCGAGCTCGCGGTCCGCGACCGCGGCTTCGGCGCGCCGGCCGAGCTTCTCGAGAGTTAGCGCGAGGTTCGCCCAGGCGCGCGTGTTTTCCGGCTCACGCTCGAGCACGCGCCGGAACACGCGCTCGCCCCTAGCCGGCTCGCCGCGGCGCAGGTACACCACGCCCAGCGTGTTGTACGCGCCCATGAACTGCGGGCTCTGCCCCATCGCCTCGCGCGCGAACCAGTACGCGTCGTCGAGGCGCCCGCGCAGCAGCGCCTCGGCGGCGCGGTTGTTCAGGTACATCGCAAGGATCGTCGGCTCGTCGATCGGCGTGGTGCGCAGGCCGCGCAGCTCGTGGCCTGGCAGGAAGTCGATCGTCATCAGCTCGGCCGCGTCGTAGAGCGTGCGGGGGTCGGAGTAGCGCTTGCCGAGCGTCACGTTGACGTGGCCGTTCAGGAAATAGATGTTGCCGCTGCGGCTCCACAGATCGCCGAAGGCGGCGCTGTTGTACTGCACGTCGAGTCCCATCGCCTTGGCGAACGCCGCGGTCATGATCACGAGCGAGAGGCAATTGCCGGACTTCGCCTGGAACGCCTCGGCCGCGTTGCGCGTGCGCACGCTGTCGTACTCGAGCTTGAGCTGCCCCTGGCTGACCGCTTCGATCAGCGCCTGGCGCTTGCCTTTGTAGTGCGGCGCAAGCTCGCTTTCAAGGAATTCTCGCATCGAGGCGCTCAGCGCGAACACCTCGGCGACGCTGACGGGCTCCGAGGGCGCAGCGAACAGCTCGTCGCTCAGCAGGCTCTCCGGCGACTGCGCCACCGGCGACTGGGCGCAGCCCAGGGCCAGGAAGCAGAGGATCAGCGCGGCACTGCTCCGATTCATGGCTCGAAATTGTATGCTTGGACCATGTTCCGCCCAAACGCTTTGAAGGCGCGCCTGCGGACCGGCAAGCGCGCGCTCGGCTGCTGGACCGTCCTCGGCGCGCCGGCCGTGATCGAAGTCCTAGCCTTGTGCGGCTTCGACTACCTGCTCCTCGACCAGGAGCACGGCTTCGGCGAGCCCTCGGCGCTCCTGCATTCGCTGCAGGCGATGGCGGCCACGCCGAGCTGTACCTCCATCGTGCGCGTGCCGTCGAATGACCCCAACTACCTCAAGCGCGTGCTCGACGCCGGGGTCGAAGGCGTGATGGTGCCGAACGTCGAGACGGCCGAGGACGCGCGCGCGGTAGTCGCCGCCTGCCGCTATCCGCCGGCCGGCCGCCGCGGCTCGGCGCTAGGATCGGCGCGGGCGTCGGACTATGGCATCAATGGCCCCCGGTACAAAGAGCGCGCGGCCGATGAATTGCTCATCGTGTGCCAGATCGAGTCGCCCAAGGCAGTCGACAACGTCGAGGCGATCGCCGCCGTCGACGGCGTCGATGTGCTCTTCATCGGGCCGCACGACCTCTCCGGCACCGTCGGCCAGCTCGGCGACCTCAAGCACCCGGAGGTGGCGAAGCTCATCGCGCGCGCCGAGGAGGGCATCAAGCGCAGCGGCAAGCCGATGGGCACCGTGCCGCATCCCGGCACGACCTGGCGCGAGATGTTCCAACGGGGCTACCACATGATCAACGCCGGCAGCGACGTCGGGCGCCTGCGCGATGCCGCGCTCGCCGACGTCAAGGAGTTTCGCGGTGTTCACTCTTAATCCTCTCCCTTCCTCGCTCGACGCGCGCCTGGTCCAGAAGCTGGTGCGCGCCGAGCCCGCGACCATCGGCCACTTCCGCAACTGGGGCTTCATGGATCCGGCGATCCGCGCGATGCAGCCCGACGTGCGCATCGCCGGGCCGGCGGTCACCGTGCGCGCGCCGGGCGTCGACGGCACCATCGTCGGCTACGCGCTCGGCCAGGTGCGTCCGGGCGACGTCCTCGTCATCGACCGCTGCGGCGACCACCGCCATGCGGCCTTCGGCGGCCTCGTCGCCTACGCCTGCAAAGTGGCGAAGATCGCCGGTGTCGTCATCGACGGCGTCGCCACCGACATCGGCGAGATCCGCAAGTACGGCGTGCCGCTCTGGTGCCGCGGCCTCTCGGCAGTGACCACCAAGCGCATCGGCCTTGCCGGCGAGTTCTGCGTGCCGGTGAGCTGCGGCGGCGTCGATGTGAAGCCGGGCGACGTCGTGATTGCAGACGAATGCGGCATCGTCGTGCTCGACCCGCAGGAAGCCGAGGCCGCCGCGGAGCGCGCCATCGGCATGCAGGATGCGGAGGTTGCTTCCAGAAAACGTTTGGACAGCGGCGAGAAGCTACCCGACATTTCCGGCGCTACCAAGACCCTCCAGGAAGCGCTCGCGAAGCAGAAAACCTAAAAGGGGTCAGAGCAATTTTCCTGTAACACCTGCGCGCATCAGTAGTTACAAGAAAATTGCTCTGACCCCTTTTTTTCAGGAGCCGGCGAGATCCAGCGCCGCGCGCGTGACCACGCGTACGCCGATGGGGATCGCGAGGTCGTTGCAGTCGTAGTTCGCGCGGTGGATCGCGGTGTCGAGGCCGTCGATCTTCGAGCCGATGCGCAGGTGCGCCGCCGGCACTCTCTCGGCGAACCAGGCGAAGTCCTCGCTGCCCATGGACGGTTCGGGCAGCTCGTAGACGTTCTCGTTGCCGAGCACCTCGCGCGCGCTCTTCAGCAGGCGCTCGAGCGTCGGCTTGTGGTTGCGCAGCGCCGGCGCGACGCGCTTCCAGTCGAGCGTGTAATCGACGCGCATGCCGGTCTTGATGCCTTCGAGCATGCGGCGCATCGCCTGCTCGATCTTCTCCGAGAGCCCCGCTTCCATCGTGCGCACGATGCCTTTGAGCGCCGCCGTGCCGGCGATGATGTTGCGCGCGGTGCCGGCGTGGAGCTCGCCGACCGTGAGGACCGCCGGCGAGATCGGCTTCACCTCCCGGCTGATGATGGTTTGGAGCTGGGAAACCAAATGCGCCGCGGCGGCGAGCGCGTCGATGCCCATGTGCGGATGCGCGCCGTGGCCTTCGCGGCCCTTGAGCGTGATGTCGAACGCGTCGGCGGATGCCATCACCACTTCGGCGTTGTAGCCCACCTTCCCCGCCTCGACCGCCGGCCAGTTGTGATAGCCGAGCACGACGTCCATCTTCGGATCGTCGAGCACCCCGTCGGCGATCATCGCCTGCGCGCCGCTCAGGGTTTCCTCGGCCGGCTGAAAAATCAGCTTCACTCGCCCGGCGAGCTCGCCACGCAGCTCCGCCAGCGCTGCTGCGACGCCCAGCGCGATCACCGTATGCACATCGTGCCCGCAGGCGTGCATCTTCCCCGGCACTTTCGACGCGAACGGCAGCCCGGTCTGCTCGAGGATCGGCAGCGCGTCCATGTCGGCGCGGATGCCGACGGTCTTGCCGGGCTTCGCGCCGTCGATCACCGCGACCACGCCGGTCTTGCCGACGCCCGCGCGGAACTTGATGCCGAGCTTCGACAGAAAGCCGCTCACCGCCTTGGCCGTCTCATGCTCCTCGAACGCGAGCTCCGGGTGCTCGTGCAGTTTGCGCCGCAGCGCGATGAGCTCCTCGTTCCGCGCTTCGGCGATCCGCGTGATGCGAGCGTTGATGTCCATGCGGCATAATCGTACGACGGATGAAGCTAACGGTCCGCCCCATCCAGGGTGAGTTTTGCGCCGAAGTGATCGGCGCCGATCTTTCGCGGCCGATGGACGACGCGACCTTCGCCGAGATCGAGGGCGCCTGGACGCGCCACAGCATCCTGGTCTTCCGCGACGCGCGCATGACCCCCGAGCAGCACATCGCCTTTACCCGGCGCTTCGGCCCGCTGCACATCATGGAGCCGCTGCAGTACAACCTCGCCGGCCATCCCGAGATCTTCGTCGTCTCGAACCTCGAGGAAGGCGGCAAGGCGCTGGGCATGAAGCGCGCGGGCTGGGGCTGGCATTCCGACGGCGAGGACAAGGCGCTGCCGAACGCCGGCTCGTTCCTCTACGCGCTCGAGCTCCCGCCCGAAGGCGGCGACACGCTCTTCGCCGACATGTACGGCGCCTTCGAGTCGCTCGATCCCGGCACCCGAAAGGCGATCATCGGGCGCCGCGCCTGCTTCAGCCGCGTGCGGCTGCACCATGTGCACTACCCGCATCTCCCCGCGCTGACCGAGGAAGACAAGCGCAAGCGCCCCGACGTCTGGCACCCCATCACGCGCAAGCATCCGCAGTCGGGCTGGACCGCGCTCTATGTCGGGCGCTGGGCCTGCGAAGTCGAAGGCCTGCCTGCCGCCGAAGGCGCCGAGCTCATCCGCTACCTGCAGGAATTCGCCGTGCGCCCGGGGCTCGTCTACCGGCACCGCTGGCGTCCCGGCGACGCAGTCCTCTGGGACAACCGCTGCGCGCAGCATTGCGCCACGCCGTTCGACGACGAGAAGTATCGGCGCCACATGCACCGCACCACCATCGAGGGCGAGACGCCCTTGATGGCTACTTCGCCGGCATTTCGAAGCAGTTCTCTCGCGGTGCAGTGAACCAGACGGGGTCGCCCGCCGCGAAGCGCGGCGCGTTGCCGTCGTTCGGCGCCTCCACCAGCGCGCGCTCGCCGCCGTCCAGCTTCAGGTGGTATTCGCGCGTCGCGCCGAGATAAAGCACCTGCCCGACCTTCCCCGGCCGCGCGAACCCGTCCGCGGGCCGGTACTTCGCCAGCTGCGCGCGCTCGGGCCGGATGGCGATCAGCCGGCCGCCCTCGCTGAAGAAGTTCATGCGCCCGATGAACTCGGCGACGAAGCGCGATGCCGGCCGTTCGTAGATTTCCGCCGGCGTGCCGACCTGCTCGAGGCGGCCGGCGTTCATCACCGCGACGCGGTCCGACATCACCAGCGCCTCGCCCTGGTCGTGCGTGACGAACACCGTGGTGATGCCCAGGCGCCGCTGCAGCCCCGCGATCTCGACGCGCATCTCCTCCCGCAGCTTCAGGTCGAGGTTGGACAGCGGCTCGTCCAGCAGCAGCACTGCCGGCCTTATCACCAGCGCCCGCGC
>DASQAW010000110.1:0-8518 GCA_035635495.1 Burkholderiales bacterium | reverse complement strand
GCGCTCGGCGACCTTGCGCGGATCGAGCCAGACGCGCATCGCATAGTCGCCGCCGCCCCACATCAGCACTTGCCCGACGCCGTCGATGCGCGCCAGGCGGTCCTTGACGTTGAGCAGCGCGTAGTTGCGCAGGTAGTTCACGTCGTACCGCTCGCTCGGCGACACGAGGTGCACGACCATCGTGAAATCGACCGCGCTCTTCACCGTGGTCACGCCAAGGCGGCGTACTTCCTCGGGCAGGCGCGGCTCGGCCTGGGCGACGCGGTTCTGCACCTTCTGCTGCGCGAGATCCGGATCGGTGCCGAGCTTGAACGTGACGGTGAGCGTCATGCGGCCGTCGGTGGTGGCCTGGCTCGACATGTAGAGCATGCCCTCGACGCCGTTGATCTGCTCCTCGAGCGGCGTCGCCACCGTCTCGGCGATGACCTTCGGGTTGGCGCCGGGGTAGTTGGCCGTCACGACGACCGACGGCGGCACGACCTCCGGGTACTCCGAGATCGGCAGGAAGCGCAGCGCGATGATTCCGCCGAGGAACGTCAGCACCGACAGCACGCCCGCGAAGATCGGCCGGTCGATGAAGAAGCGTGACAGGTTCATACGGACAGTCCTTCCCTGAGTGTTTCTACGGCAGCAGCCAGAGCGAGTAGGCGAGCGCGACGGCGAGCGGCTCGGAAAGCGCCGCTTCGCAAAGGAGAAGCAGGGCGCCCGAAACCGTCGCGGCGGCCGCGGAGAGGAGGCCGCCGAGGAGCAGCGGCGCGTGGCGCGAGGACATGGTTATCGCGCCGCCGAGCTTTCGGTGGCCGGCTGCGGCGCAACGAGCGTGCCGGGCCGGATCCGCTGCAGGCCGTTGACGATGATGCGCTCGCCGGGCTTGACCCCGGAGAGCACGATGCGCTGGCCGTTGACCGTGCCGCCGAGCGTCACCTCGCGGTAGGCGGCCTTGCTGTCCTCGCCGACCACCATCACGAAGCGCTTGCTCTGGTCGGTGCCGACCGCGCGCTCGCTCACCAGCACCGCGGGCTCGCTGTTCGCCCGGCCCATGTGCAGCTTCACGAACTGCCCGGGGATCAGGCTGCCGTCCTTGTTGTCGAACACGGCGCGTACGCGCACGGTGCCGCTCTTCGTATTGACCTGGTTGTCGATCAGCTGGAGGCGGCCATGCAGGTGCGTGCCGCCGTTGGTCACGGTCTCCGCCTCGACCGGCACGTCGCGCTTGCCTTCCTTCAGTGCGCGGAGCACGACGTGCTCGTCCGCATCGAAGCTGGCGTAGATGGGGTTCACGGACACCAAAGTCGTAAGGACCGGCGCCCCCGGGCCGGCGGCCACCAGGTTGCCGACGGTGATCTCCAGCCTGCCGACGCGGCCGGCGACCGGCGCGCGCACCTGGGTGTAGCCGAGGTTGAGGCGCGCCGACTGCAGCGCGGCCTGCGCCGCGCGCAGGTTGGCATCGGCTTCCTGCTCGCCGTTCACACGCTCGTCGAGCTCGCGCTGCGCGATGGCGCTCTCGGCCCACAGGCGCTGCGCGCGCTGATGCTCGCTCTTCGCGTAAGACAGCCGCGCTTGCGCCGCCACGACCTGCGCCTGCGCGCGGTCGACTTCGGCGGCGTACGGATCGGGATCGATGGTCATCAGCAGGTCGTCCTTCTTCACCAGCGCGCCCTCGGTGAAGTGCACCGATTTCACCGCGCCGGCGACGCGCGAGCGCACATCCACCCGTTCCACGGCCTCGAGGCGCCCGGAGAACTCGTCCCACAGGCTGACGCTGGTTTCTTCGAGCGTCACCACGGGCACCGGGACCGCCGCGGGCTGGGCGGCCGCCGGCTTGTTCTCGGCGCTGAGCGGCCGCAGGTAAAGCGCGCCGCCGGCGAGGACGGCGAGGGCCGCGACGGTGGCGGCGGCGAGCAGGCGGCGGCGGGGGGCAAAGAGGGGCATTGGCGGGTCTTCCTTTCTATAACGATCACTACAGAACGGCCGCCAGTGTACGGAGGCGCGACGCGCAGTGTCAACGTCTTTGTTTAGCGTGCGCTACAGATGTAACGTTACCGGGATGTTCCGGCTTGCTTCATGGCAGTTGACAATTTAGTATCGAGCACTATGAAAAAGCCCGACGCGAATCCGAGCACCGCGGCGGTGCAGCGCGGGCGGCCGCGGTCGTTCGATCGCGACACGGCGCTGGAGCGCGCCATGCAGGTGTTCTGGCGCCAGGGCTACGAGGCCACCTCGGTGAGCGATCTGACGCGCGCCATGGGCATCAACCCGCCGAGCCTGTACGCCGCGTTCGGCGACAAGGAGCACCTTTACCTCGCGGCGCTCGAGCGCTACGAGCAGGGCCGCCGCGAAAACGTGGTGCAGCAGCTGGAGGAAGCAGCCACCGCCCGGGAGGCGATCGAGGGCCTGCTGCTCGCCGCCGCGGGCGAGCTGACGAACGCCGAATGCCGCGGCTGCATGCTCTCGACCGCGCAGTGCGGCGACGAACGTCTGCAATCCACGCTCGCCGAGCGGCGTGCCGCGCCCAAGCGCGTGCTGAAGGCGCGCTTCGACCGGGCGGTGCGCGAAGGCGAGCTGCCGCGCGGCACCGACACCGGCGCGCTCGCCGACTTCTACACCACCGTCTTCCAGGGCATGGCGATCCAGGGGCGCGACGGGGCGTCGCGCAAGAGCCTGGTCGCGACCGCGCGCGCGGCGATGCGCGCCTGGCCCAAGGGCGTCAACTAGTCGATGCATGTGATGCTGTCGAGGAACCCGAGCCATCGCTCGTCGTCTGGCGCGCAAGTGACCGCCAACAGCGTCATGCCCTCGGCCCGCGGCGCGAGCTCCCAGCGCACGACGCTCCCGTGCCCTCGGCACTCGAGGAGCTTGCGCGAGTCGTAGCGCGTAATCTTGCCGGCGTCGGGCAGGCCGCCGGGCAGGACGAGCATCACGCCGCGCTCGGTGGCCTCGGCGTGCCGTATGAGCGCCTGCCAGAGCTTGTCCGGTGGGCAGGGAATCAATCGTTCGATGCGCATGCTTTGCCGTTCCTGTGTTGCTGGCATTACAGCGCGTCGGGCACCCGGCACGGTAGATCGATCGCTCCGACTTCTTGCACGATCCTGCCAATCGTGGCAGCCGCGCTTGCTTCCATCGGCGCGCTGATGTGAGATGGCGCCTGTGCAACAGCTGATTGAACTGCGCGCCCTGATCGCTCGCCATGCCGGCAACGGCGACATCGCGTCGCTTCTCCCCGGGCTCACCGTGAAGGCGGCGTTCAAGCCGACCGAGTTGATGCCGAGCATCGATCAGCCTCTGCTGGCGGTAATCGCGCAAGGCGCGAAACGCACGGTGCTGGCGGACCGCGTGTTCGAGTATCGCGCCGGCCACTACATCGTCGTCTCGGTCGACCTGCCGGTCACCTCGCGCGTCACGCAGGCGAGCCAGAAGGCGCCGTTCCTCGGCATGGGCCTCGCGCTGCGGCCCGAGTTGATCGCCTCCGTGCTGCTCGAGACCGCGCCGGACAATCGTCTAGAGAATGAGCGGCTCGGGCTCGACGTGCGGGAGGCGCCGGCCGAGCTCCTGGAAGCCGTGGTGCGACTGCTGCGCCTGCTCGAGCGGCCCTCGGACATCCCGATCCTGCGTCCGCTGATCGAGCGCGAGATCGTCTGGCGGCTGCTGTGCGGCGACCACGCCGGCATGGTGCGGCAGATCGGCCTGGCCGACAGCCGCCTCGCCAGGGTCGGCCGCGCCATCCGCTGGATCCGCGAGCACTACGCCGAGCCGCTGCCGATGGACGATCTGGCCAAGCGCGTGGCGATGAGTGCCCGGTCGTTCCATCGCCACTTCCGCGCGGCGACGGCCATGACCCCGCTGCAATACCAGAAGCAGATCCGGCTGCAGGAAGCGCGCACGCGCCTCATGGCGAAGAGCGACGACGTGGCGAACGTTGGCTTCAGCGTCGGCTACGACAGCCCGTCGCAATTCAGCCGCGAGTACGCGCGCTTCTTCGGCGCGCCGCCGGGGCGCGACGCGGCCAAGCTGCGCGCCGACGTGGCCAGCCTGGCCGAGGAATAGCCGCCGCCGGGGGCCTTGACAGCGTCGCGCCCGCGGGCTGATACTAAACCTAATGGTTAAGTATAGCGACGAGCAGCTCGACCGCGTATTCACGGCGCTCGCCGACCGCACCCGCCGCGGCGTCCTTGAGGCGCTCGGCCGCGGCGGCGATGCCGCGGTGAGCGAGCTGGCCGCGCCGCACGACATGTCGCTGCCGGGATTCATGAAGCACCTGCGCGTGCTCGAGGACGCCGGGCTGGTCGAGCGCAGCAAGGAAGGCCGCGTGGTCAGCTGCGGGCTCGCCGCGGCGCCGCTCCAGGTGGCCGCGGCCTGGATCACGCGCTACGAGAAGTTCTGGACCGAGCGGCTCGACGCGCTCGGCCGTTATCTCTACCAGCAAGAGGAGCTGCAGCCATGGAACCGGTCAAAGAGAAGCCCTTCCTCACCCTCGAGCGCCACTACCCGGTCGCGCCGCAAAAGGTCTGGCGCGCGTGGACCGACCCGCAAGCCCTGAAGAAGTGGTGGGGCGCGGCGCCCGGCGAGGCGGTGTCGCTCGTCGAGCTGGACGTGCGCGTCGGCGGGCGCTACCGCATCGTGTTCGGCGGCGCCGACGGCCGGGCCCACGAGTGCGCCGGCGTCTACAAGGAGGTGGTGCCCAACCGCAAGCTGGTCTTCACCTGGAGCTGGCCGCGCACCACCCCCGAGCGCGAGTCGCTGGTGACGATCGTGTTCAAGGAAGCGCGCGGCGGCACCGAGCTCGATTTCCGCCATGAGCAGTTCTTCGACGAGAGCGTGCGCGACAGCCACCAGCGGGGCTGGCAGCCGCTGCTCGAGAAGCTGGCGCGCTACCTCGAGGAGGCGTGACATGTCGGCGACCAAGGCAGTGGTGCAGGACTATTTCAAGGCGCTCCAGGGCAGGAACGGCTGGGAATCGTTCCTCGCGGACGACATGGCGTTCACCAGCTTCATCAGCCCGATGAAGCGTCTCCTCGGCAAGCAGACCTATCTCGAGTCGACGCGACGCTTCTTCTCGATGGTGGCCTCGGTGGAAGTGAGGAGCCTGATCGTCGACGGCGCGACGGCTTGCGCGCTGACGCGCTATGAGCTGCAGCCGCCGAAGGGCCCGCGGTTCCAAAGCGACGTCGCCGAGATCTTCACGGTCCGGGACGGCAAGATCGATTGCTTCGACATCTACTTCGACGCTTCGCCGTTCCCGAAATAGTCAGGTCTTCGGAGCCCGGTCGCCGATCCAGTAGCGCGGCCCCGGCCCGAGCCGCGCGGCGCGGTCGGCGGGATTCGCGTACTGGCAGCGGCCGAGCGACAGGCAGCCGCAGCCGATGCACTCGGTAAGGCCGGCCTTGAGGCGCTGGAGCTCGGCGATGCGCTGGTCGATGCGCGCGGTCCATTGGCTGGAGAGACGCGACCAGTCCTTCCCCTTCGGCGCGCGGCTCTCGGGCAGCTTGGCGAGCTCGGCGCCGATCTCCTCGAGCGACAGACCGACGCGCTGCGCGAAGACGATGAAGGCGACGCGGCGCAGCACCTCGCGCGGAAAGCGCCGGTGGCCGCTGCCCGAGCGCTGCGAGCGGATCAGGCCGCGCTCCTCGTAGAAGCGCAGCGCGGAGGCGGCGACGCCGCTGCGCCGCGCAATCTCCTGGATCGTGAGCAGGGGGTCCATGGCCCGAGCCTAGCCCGGCCGGCGCTTGACTTCAAGTTAACTTTAACTTGTAACCTGGCGCCGCATGCACCAGTATCCGCGCTGCGTCCATCGCGGCGAGTATACAAGCGCGCAACAAACTGTTTCCAGCGCGACGCAAGGCGGTAACGCGGGCTCCGTACCCTGTGCGTATGGAGAAAGCGACACAACCGCTCGGCACCGGGCGCATAGCGGAGTTTCTCGGCTCCCTCTTGCGGCTTTTCGGGGGCCGGCGTGCGCGCCCCGAGTCCCACGTGTTGAGAGACATCGGCCTCGAGTCCTACCAGCCGGGACTCGCGCAGCGGATGCTCGACGAGCGCCGCCGGCACACGGTGGGGCCGCTATGAAGCACCTCGTCGCTGCCGGCGGTGCGCTCCTCGCCACTCGCGCCCAGCGCGGTGGCGCCAGCGACATGCCGGCCGGGCTGAGAGCGCTCGCGCTCGCCTGCTGGGCGCTCGTTGCGCCTGTCGCGGCCGCCGAGCTCGCGCCCGACGCGCTCGTGCGCGGCGTCTCGGAAGAGGTGATCGCCGCGATCCGCCAGGACAGGGATCTGCAGACGGGCGCCGAGCGCAGGATCGCCGCGCTGGTCGAGGCGAGAGTCCTGCCGCACTTCGACTTTCGCCGCACGACGCAGATCGCGCTCGGCGTGCACTGGCGTCATGCCACGCCCGAGCAGCAGGAGGAGCTGACGCGCGAGTTCCGCTCGCTCCTCGTGCGCACCTACGCGGGCGCGCTCGCCGGCTACCGCGACCAGGCGATCGAGTTCAGGCCGCTGCGCATGCGTCCGGGCGACACCGAGGTCACCGTGCGTTCGGTGATCAAGCAGCCCGGCGCCGAGCCGATCGTCATCGAATACGACATGGAAAAGACCGCCGCCGACTGGAAGGTGTTCGACATCCGCGTCGCCGGCATCAGCCTGGTGGCGACCTACCGCAGCAGCTTTGCCGAGGAAGTGCGCAACCGCGGCATCGACGGCCTGATCGAGACGCTGGCCGCCAAGAACCGCAGCGCCATGAAGGTATCGACCCGGAACTGAACCCTCTGCGGCCTCCCGACCGAAATCCCCGGTCCTCCTCCTCCTCTCCTACGGGAACGGCGGCGTCGGGAGGCCCTTTTTTTCTTCGTGACTGTCGAATTGCGGCCGTGCCGACCGACTTTGGGGTATGAGACCGCAGCTACGCTTTGACGGCCTTCCTTTTGGGGGCCGAGTCGAGCAGCTCGCAGGCGAGGGCATAAAGCCGGGCGCCCGGGCCGGCCGGCCCGACGCTCTGCAGGCTGACGCGCGCCCCCTCGACCAGCAGGAACAGCTCGTCGGCGACGCGCTCGGGGCGGGCGTAGCCGGCCGCGCGCACCAGCGCGACCAGGCGCTCGCGCTGCTTTCGCTTGTGCACCTCGACTACCCGGCGGGCGGGATGGCGCGGCTCGGCGAGCTCGATCGCCGCATTGGCGAGGGCGCAGCCGCGGCCGGCGGATTCCTCGGCGGCGAACTGCGACGCGCGCTTCAGGAGATAGCGCAGCTGCGTATCGGGGTCGCCCGGGTGCGCGGCGCGCGCGTTGTCCCACAGCGCGTCGCCTTCGGCGGCGAGGCCGCTCAGGTACGCCGCCACCAGCTCGTCCTTCGACGAGAAGTGGCGGTAGAGGGTCATCTTGTTCGTGGCGGCGGCGGTCGCGATGGCATCGACACTGACCGCATTGATGCCGTCGCGGTAGAACAGCTCGCGCGCCGCCTGCAGGATGCGCTCCCGCGGCGGCGGTTGATCCGGATGTCGTTTCATACGCGCCATGCTTGACAAGCAATGTTACCGATCAGTAACATCGATGGTACTACCCAGTAACATCTGTCGCAATCCCTTTCCGGAGTCCGCGATGCGCCGTCTTCTGCCTTTCGCTCCGCTGCTTGCGCCGCTTTTGTCCCTCGCGGTTGCCGCCTGCGGCCAGTCCAACGGCTCGGAAAAGAAGGGCGGCCATCCCGGCATGGGCATGCCGCCGCCCGAAGTGAGCGTGGTGACGGTCGAGCCGCGCTCGCTGCCGCTGGTCTTCGAGTATCCGGGGCAGAGCGCGGGCTCGCGCGAGGTCGAGGTGCGCGCGCGCGTCGGCGGCATCCTCCTCAAGCGCAACTTCGCCGAGGGCGGGCCGGTGAAGGAGGGCCAGTCGCTCTACACCATCGACCCGGCGCAATTCGAGGCGGTGGCGGCGCGCGCCGAGGCCGACGTGGTGGCGGCGCAGGCGCGCTTCGAGCAGGCGAAGCGCAACGCCGCGCGCCTGAAGCCGCTCTACGCCGAGAAGGCGGTGAGCCAGAAGGAGAACGATGACGCCGTGTCGGCCGAGGAGATCGGCGCCGCCGACGTCAAGGCGGCGAAGGCGCGGCTGACGGAGGCGCGCCTGAATCTCAATTACACCAAGGTCGAGGCGCCGCTGTCGGGAATCAGCGGCCGCTCGCTGCGCCAGGAAGGCTCGCTCATTCCGGGTCCGGATGCGCTGCTGACCACGATCACCAAGGTGGATCCGATCTGGGTGAACTTCGGCATCCCGGATAACGAGCAAGCGAGCCTCGCGAGGGAGGTCCAGGAGGGCCGCGTCGCGCTGCCCAAGGACGGCGCCTTCGAGGTCACCCTGCGCCGCGCCGACGGCAGCGTCTATGGGCACACGGGCAGGCTCAATTTCTCCGACGTCAAGGTGTCGCCCAACACCGGCACGCGCGAGGCGCGCGCCGAGCTGCCGAACGCCGAAGGCATCCTGCGTCCGGGCGAGTTCGTGCGCGTGATCCTGCGCGGCGCGAGCCGGCCGAACGCCATCACCGTG
>DASQAW010000109.1:0-4370 GCA_035635495.1 Burkholderiales bacterium | reverse complement strand
TGGATGCCCGGGATGTTGAGCTCCATGGCGGAGGCGCGCGTCGGCATCTCCCAGGCGCCGAGGTCGAGCGAGTGCCGGTAGGCCGCCGCGGCGTCGCGCACGCGGAGCGCGAACGCCGAGAGCGCCGGCATGCTCGAGGTGGCCTCGTGGGCGTTGACGATCAGGTTCATCCCGCCCTGGCGGTAGAGCATCACCTCGCGCGAGCGGTGGCGGGCCACGGCCGCGAAACCCATCTTCTGCAGGAGCGCGCCGAACTGCTGCGGCTGCGACGTGGCGTACTCGACGAACTCGAGCCCGTCGATGCCGAGCGGATTGGTGGGCTCCGGCAGGTTTTCCTTGGTGGTCATTCCGGCTCGATCCCCGCCTGTTTGACGATGCGTCCCCATTTCTCGATCTCGGCCTTGATCACGTCGCCGAACTGCTCGGGCGTGCCGCCCTGGATCTCGACGCCGGCGCCCGAGAGCCTTGAGCGCACGTCGTCCTGCTTGAGCGCGGCATTGATCGCGACATTCAGCTTCGCCACGACGTCCCTGGGCGTGCCCGCGGGCGCGAGGATCCCACCCCAGGTGCTGGCGTCGTAGCCCGGCAGCCCGGACTCCGCGATGGTGGGCAGCTCGGGCATCGAGCTCGAGCGCTTCAGCGTCGTGACCGCGATGCCGCGCAGCGTCCCGGCCTTCACATGTGCGCGCACCGCCGTGATGGTGTCGAAGATCATCGCCGTGCGGCCGGCCAGCAGATCGGGATGCGCCGCGGAGCTGCCCTTGTAAGGCACGTGCTGCATCTTCGTGCCGGTCATGCTCATGTAGAGCTCGGCCGCCATGTGCAGCGAGCTGCCCGGACCGCTCGAGGCGTAGATCGCCTTGTCGGGATTCGCCTTCACCCAGGCCGTGAGCTCCGATACCGTCTTCGCCGGCACCGACGGATGCACGGCAAGCAGCAGCGGCACGATGTGCGTGTAGACCACCGGCTCGAAGTCCTTTACCGGGTCGTAGGGCAGATTTTTGTAGAGCCATTTGTTGGTCGCGTGGCTCGAGGCGATGATGAGCAGCGTGTAGCCGTCCGGCGGACTCTTCGCGACGTAGTCAGTGCCGAGATTGTTAGCAGCGCCGGGCTTGTTCTCGACGACGACCGGCTGGCCCAGCGAAGGGGTGAGCTTCTCGCCCAGCGTGCGCGCGATGAGATCGATCGCGCCGCCTGGCGTGGCCGGCACCACGATCTTCACCGGCCGCGAGGGATAGGGCTGCGCCGAGGCAGCGAATGAAATCACCGTGAAGGCGAGCAGGAAGGCGAGTCTCATAGGCCCAATATGCTACGCGCCTCGGCGGGCGTCGCCGGGCGGCGGCCGTACTCGGCGCAGAGCTCCACGACCTTCTTCACCAGCGCCGCGTTCGACGGCGCGAGCTTCTCGCGGCTCATGCGCACGTTGTCTTCGAGACCGGTGCGGCAGTGGCCGCCGAGCTCGAGCGACCAGCGGTTGAGCGTGATCTGTTCCTTGCCGATGCCGGCGCCAGTCCATGTCGCGCTCGCGTCCAGGCGTTTCAGCGTGCGCACATAGAAATCGAACGTCTCGCGATCGACCGGCATCGCGTTCTTCACGCCCATCACGAACTGCACGTGCAGCGGGCCCTTGATCTTGCCGGCTTTCTGCAGGGTGGCGGCCTGGAAGATCATCGACAGATCGAACGCTTCGACCTCCGGCTTCACGTGGTACTTGACCATCTCGCCCGCGAGCCAGTCGATGAGCTCGGGCGCGTTCTCGTACACGCGCGTGGGGAAGTTGACCGAGCCGGTGGCGAGCGAGGCCATGTCGGGTTTGAGCGAGAGCATGCCGCCGCGCTCGCGGCCGGTGCCCGAACGACCGCCGGTGGAGAGCTGCGTGATCATGCCGGGGCAGTGCTTGTGGATGCCCTCGAGCACCTTGGCGAAGCGCTTGGGGTCGGAGGTCGGTTTGCCTTCCTCATCGCGCACGTGCAGGTGCACGAGCGTTGCACCGGCCTCGAAGGCCTCGTGCGTCGACTCGACCTGCTCCGCCGGCGAGATCGGCACCGCCGGGTTGTCCTTCTTCCCCGGCAGTGAGCCGGTGATGGCGACGGTGATGATGCAGGGCTTGGTCATGGCACCAATTGCGCCCCTAGCTCGGCGGCCGCAGCTTGGAGATGCGGAAGATACAACGTCCGCATGTCACGCAGGGAGACGCGCCCGGCCTCGACGATCACGTTGATGCCAGCGACCACCGTGCCGGCGCTGTTGCGCACCGGCACGGCAATCGAGCGCACGGCGAGCTCCATCAGCCGGTCGGCGATGGCGTAGTCGGCCTCGCGCACCTGGGCGAGCTGCTCGCGCAATTTCTCTTTCGACGTCAGCGTGCGCTCGGTGAACGGCTTCAGCTCGGCCTTCGCCAGCCACTGGTCCAGCTCCCGCGGCGGCAGGTTCGCGAGCAGCCCATAGCCGATAGAGGTGCAATGCGCCGGCAGACGGCTGCCGACGTTGAGCGTCACCGAGATGATGCGCGAGGTGACCGAGCGCGCGAGATAGAGGATGTCCTCGCCGTCGAGCACGGCGAGCGAACACGACTCGTTCACCGCCTCGCTCACGCGGTCGAGGAAGGGCTGCGCGGCCACCACCATCGGGGTGGAGGACAGATAGGCGTGGCCCAGACCGAGCACTTTGGGCTGCAGCGAGTAGCTGCGCCCATCCGGGCTGGCGACGTAGCCGAGCTGCGCCAGCGTGTAGAGGCAGCGGCGCACCGAGGCGCGCGGAATGCCGGTCTTCTGCGAGAGCTGCGCAATGGACATCTGCCGCTTCTCGCGCGAGAAGCCGCGCATCACTTCGAGCCCCCGCGCCAGCGACGCCATGTAGTTTGGATCGGCCATGTTCGATAATCGCCCTATATTTCGATAATCGCCCTTGACGAATCATACGCCGCCTCTTAGCATTTGCAACTGAGAGAGGAGGACAGCGGGTGAACCGGGCGATCGAAGGCTTTTGCCGCCTGATCGAGATCCTCATCGCGGGCTTTCTCGCGGTGATGGTGGTCATGGTGTTCGGCAACGTGGTGCTGCGCTACGCCTTCAACTCCGGCATCGTCGTCTCGGAGGAGCTCTCGCGCTGGCTGTTCCTCTGGGTGACGTTCCTGGGTGCGATCGTCGCGCTGAAGGAAGGCGCCCACCTCGGCAGCGACTTCCTTGTCTCTCGCCTGCCGGTGCTCGGCAAGAAAATCTGCCTGGTGGTGGGCCATCTCCTGATGCTCTATGCCACGTGGCTGCTTTTCTCCGGCTCGCTGGCGCAGGCACGCATCAATCTCAATGTCGAGGCACCCGTCAGTGGCGCGTCGATGGCCTTCGTCTACGGTACCGGCGTGGTGTTCGCCGCATGCGCGCTGCCGCTCCTGCTGCGCGATCTCTGGCGCATCCTCAGCGGACGCCTGGCGGAGGATGAGCTGGTGATGATCAAGGGCAGCGAGGAGAAACCTTGACCATCGGCGTGTTCCTCGGCTCGCTCATCGGCGCGATGGCGCTCGGCATCCCCATCGCCTACGCGCTCCTGGTGAGCGGCGTGGCGCTAATGTGGTACCTGAACCTGTTCGACCCGCAGATCCTGGCCCAGAACCTGATCGAGGGCGCGAACAGCTTCACGCTGCTCGCCGTGCCGTTCTTCCTCCTCGCCGGCGAGATCATGAATGTCGGCGGGCTCTCGCGGCGCATCGTCGATGTGGCGCTCGCGCTCGTCGGCCATGTGAGAGGCGGCCTCGGCTACGTGGCGATCATCGCCTCGTGCCTGCTCGCCGCGCTCTCCGGCTCGGCCGTGGCGGACGCTGCGGCGCTGACCGCGCTGCTCCTGCCGATGATGGTCCGCGCGGGGCACGACAAGGCGCGCTCGGCGGGCCTGCTCGCCGCCGGCGGCATCATCGCCCCGATCATCCCGCCCTCGATCGGCTTCGTCATCTTCGGCGTCGCCGCCAACGTGTCCATCACGCGGCTCTTCCTCGCGGGCATCGTGCCCGGCCTGCTCATCGGCGCGGCGCTCTGGGCCACGTGGTGGTGGCTGAGCCGCCGCGAGGCGATCCCGGTGCCGCCGCGCAAGTCGGCCGCCGAGGTGCTGAAGGCGGTGCGCGACTCGGCCTGGGCGCTGTTCCTTCCGGTCATCATCCTGGTCGGCCTGCGCTTCGGCGTATTCACGCCCACCGAGGCGGCCGTTGTCGCCGCCGTCTACGCGCTGTTCGTCGCCATGGTGGTCTACCGCGAGCTGAACTTTGCGCAGCTCCTCGAGGTCTTCGTCAGCGCCGCCAAGACGACATCGGTGATCATGTTCCTCGTCGCCGCGGCGCTGGTCTCCTCGTGGCTCATCACCGTCGCCCAGATCCCGCAGCA
>DASQAW010000108.1:0-14038 GCA_035635495.1 Burkholderiales bacterium | reverse complement strand
AGCTTCCAGCCAAGATTCACCGCGTCCTCGACTGCCGTGTTGTAGCCGAGGCCGCCAGTCGGCGTGAAGAGGTGCGCCGCATCGCCGCCGATGAACACGCGGCCTTCAGCGAAGCGCTCCGCGACCAGCGCATGCCCGGCGGTCCAGGTGTCGCGCGCCAGCACCGCCACCTCGAGCGGCGCGCCGATCGCCTGCTGCACCATTGCCGCCGCGCCCGCCTCGTCGATGCGCGCCTCGTCCTCGTGCGGCTTGAGCTGTGTATGAAAGGCGAATTGTCCGCTGCCGTCGATCGCCGGCATGAAGGCGCGCCGCTCGCGGTTGAAGCTCACATTCATCCAGGCCGGCGCGTGCCGCACCGCGCGATAGAAATCGGGCACGCGGCAATAGACCGCGTACATGCGCCCGCCGACGAAGTCGCGCGTCACGCCCGTCTCGCCGGTATGGCGCCAGCCCATCGACTGGCGCACGAGGCTGCGCGCGCCGTCGGCGCCGACCAGGTAGGCGCTCCTCACCTTCACCGGCTTGCCGCCTTCGGCGGGCTCGGCCAGCGCCTCCACGTGAGTGCCCAGATCGGCAAAGCGGGTGGCCCGCCAGCCGTAATGCACGGAGGCGACGCGCTCGGCATGGCGGCGCAGCACCTGCTCGACGAATTTCTGCGCCACGCGGTGCGGCAGCTCCGCCGCGCTCCACGAACCGGAGAGCGTGGTGATGAGCTGGCGCGCCTCGCGCGAGGAGGGGAGGCGGAAGCGCGCCAGCTCGTATTTGGCGAAGCGCGTGAAGTAGGCGATGTCGGTGGGGAAGTCCGCCGGCATGCCGAGGGCGCGGATCTCGTCGGCGAAGCCCAGGCGCCGGTAGTGCTCCATGGTGCGCGCCTGGGTGGCGTTCGCCTGCGGATTGAAGGCAGTGCCGGGCTTCTGATCGAGGACGAGGGCGCTGATGCCGCGACGGCCGAGCTCGTTAGCGAGCATCAGGCCGCAAGGGCCGCCGCCGATGATGAGAACCTGGGTTTGGTCCGGGAGCACGCCCCGGCGATTCTAGAGAGGTTGCCCAAGGGGCTTGCCGATCCCGGCGAGCTATCGGCGCTCACTCGGCGATCAGGCAATCCCTCGTGCAATTCCACTATAACCCGGACTGATGACGCCTTGGCGACCGCGCGTAGTCCGTTACGCGCCGCCCGGCGGAACTACGCGGAACTTAGGTCACCAGAGAGGAATCGGCCGCCTGCGGAAACCGTCGCTCCAGCCCTCGGCATAGCGCGCTTGATCGACTTGCGCAGTGCAGCGTGCGGCATATCTCTCGGCCTGCGACTGCATCTGCACGCCAAGCACCCCGTCACGCTGTCCGATGGCGTACCAGTCGGGTCCGCAATCGGAGCCGGCGCTCGCGCATCCGCCGAGCAGGCCTATCACCGCTATCAAGTTCACCTTCATGGATACCTCCCGTTGCCCTGGCTAACAGCGCCGGGCAGGCGGTCATCCCATGGAGAAAAAAGAAGCTGGAGGCGAAGGTTGGACTCGAACCAACGTGGACGGCGTTGCGGACCGTAGCATCTCCCCACTCTGCCACTTCGCCGGTGCGCGCGCGCATTCTGGCGCGCGCCTGTTAAACGACTTGCGCCGCGGGCTCCGCTGAATGTACTGGGGCGATAGTGCAATGCGGTAAAATTCAGGCGCATGGCACGCACCCGGCTGGTTGCCGGCAACTGGAAGATGCATGGCAGCCGGGCTTCGAACCGTGCGCTCCTGGATGCAATCCTCGCGGGGATCGGAAATGCGGGCGCGCAATGCGCGGTCTGTCCGCCGTTCGTTTATCTCCAGCAGGTGGCGGAGCGGCTGCGCGGCACGCCGATCGCGTGGGGCGCGCAGAACGTGAGCGAGCATGCGCAGGGCGCGTATACCGGCGAGGTGTCGGCGGCGATGCTCGCGGATTTCGGCTGCCGCTACGTGATCGTCGGGCACTCGGAGCGCCGCCATCTCTTCGGCGAGACCGATGCGCAGGCGGGGGCGAAGTTCGCCGCGGCGCGCGCCGCGGGACTGACGCCGATCCTGTGCGTCGGCGAGACCCTTGGCGAGCGCGAGGCCGGACGCACCGAGGAGATCGTGGCGCGGCAGCTCGCCGCGGTCGAGTTCGCCGGCGGGGTGCTCGCCTACGAGCCGGTGTGGGCGATCGGCACCGGGCGCAACGCGACGCCCGAGCAGGCGCAGGCAGTGCACGCGTTCCTGCGGCTGCGTGTGCCGCCCGATACGCCGATCCTCTACGGAGGCAGCGTAAAGGCGCAGAACGCGGCGGCGATTTTCGCGATGCCCGACGTCGACGGCGGCCTGATCGGCGGGGCGTCGCTGGTGGCGGCAGAATTTTTGACGATCCTGCGGGCCGCAGGTGCGAAAGGTTCATGAAATGTTGACGAACGTTCTCATCATCCTTCACGTGCTGGTCGCGCTGGCGATCATCGGACTCGTGCTCCTGCAGCACGGCAAGGGCGCCGACATGGGCTCGGGCTTTGGCGGCGGCGCCTCCGGCAGCCTGTTCGGCGCCACCGGATCGGCGAATTTTCTTTCGCGCGCCACGGCGGTGCTCGCCGCGCTCTTCTTCGTCCTCAGCCTCTCGCTCGCCTACGTGGCGACGCGGCGCCCGACGGAGGAAGGCGGCGGCGTGATCGATGCGATCCGCAAGCAGCAGGTGGAAAAGCCCGCGCCGAAAGCCGAGGAAAAGCCCGCCGCGCAGCCGCCCGCCGCACCGACCGAAGCGCCGAAGGACAAACAGGTACCGCAGTGATTTTTAGGGGATAATTCTTAGATTAGCCCACGTGGTGAAATTGGTAGACACGCTAGCTTGAGGGGCTAGTGGCCTAAAAAGCCGTAGCAGTTCGAGTCTGCTCGTGGGCACCAGAATTCATGCTCGCAGAATATTTTCCGATCCTGCTGTTCCTCCTGGTCGGCCTCGGCGTCGGCGTCGCGCCCATCGTGCTGGGTAAGCTCCTCGCGCCGAACCATCCCGACCCGGCGAAGCTCTCGCCCTACGAGTGCGGCTTCGAGGCGTTCGAGGACGCAAGGATGAAGTTCGACGTGCGCTACTACCTGGTGGCCATCCTCTTCATCCTGTTCGACCTCGAGATCGCGTTTCTTTTTCCGTGGGCCGTGGTGATCAACGAGATCGGGCTCGCCGGGTTTCTTTCGATGATGCTGTTCCTCGCCATTCTCACGGTGGGGTTCGTTTATGAGTGGATGAAAGGCGCGCTGGAGTGGGAATAGAAGGCGTACTGCAGCAAGGCTTCGCGACGACGACCATCGACAAGGTCGTGAACTGGACTCGCACCGGGTCGCTCTGGCCCATGACCTTCGGCCTCGCCTGCTGCGCCGTCGAGATGATGCACGCCGGCGCCGCGCGCTACGACCTCGACCGCTTCGGCATCGTGTTTCGCCCGAGCCCGCGGCAGTCCGACGTGATGATCGTCGCCGGCACGCTCTGCAACAAGATGGCGCCGGCGCTGCGCAAGGTCTACGACCAGATGGCCGAGCCGCGCTGGGTGATCTCGATGGGCTCGTGCGCCAACGGCGGCGGCTACTACCACTACTCGTACTCCGTGGTGCGCGGCTGCGACCGCATCGTCCCGGTCGACATCTACGTTCCGGGCTGCCCGCCGACCGCGGAGGCGCTGCTCTACGGCATCGTGCAGCTGCAGAACAAGATCAAGCGCACCAACACCATCGCTAGATGACGCCTCGCCTTCAGAAATTGCACGACGCTCTCGTGCAGGCGGGCTTTCGCCCCACCGAGCGCGTGAGCGAGCTCACCATCGAGGTCCCGGCGGCCGATCACCTCGCCGCCGCCCAGAAGCTGAAGGACCAGCTCGGCTTCGAGCAGCTCATCGACCTCTGCGGCGTGGACTACGCCGCCTACGGCGACCGGCCACGAGAAGGCGCGCGCTTCGCCGCAGTGGTGCATCTCCTTTCCATCTCAAACAACGTGCGGCTGCGCGTCCGCTCCTTCTGCCCCGATGACGCCTTTCCGGTGCTTCCATCCCTCGTGGAGGTGTGGCCTGGCGCCAACTGGTACGAGCGCGAGGCGTTCGATCTCTACGGCATCATCTTCGAGGGCCATCCGGACCTGCGGCGCATCCTCACCGACTACGGCTTCGTCGGCCACCCGTTCCGCAAGGACTTCCCGCTGTCCGGCTACGTCGAGATGCGCTACGACCCCGAGCAGAAGCGCGTCGTCTACCAGCCGGTGACGATCGATCCACGCGAGGTGACGCCGCGCATCGTGCGCGAGCCGAACTACGCGCACGAGAAATAATGGCCGAGATCCGCAACTACACGCTGAACTTCGGCCCGCAGCATCCGGCGGCGCACGGCGTGCTGCGCCTGGTGCTCGAGCTGGACGGCGAGGTGATCCAGCGCGCCGACCCGCACATCGGCCTCCTGCACCGCGCGACCGAGAAGCTCGCCGAGCACAAGACCTTCCTGCAGTCGGTGCCCTACATGGACCGGCTCGACTACGTCTCGATGATGTGCAACGAGCACGCCTACGTCATGGCGATCGAGAAGCTGCTCGGTGTCGAGATCCCGGAGCGCGCCAAGTACATCCGCGTGATGTTCGACGAGGTGACGCGCATCCTGAATCATGAGCTGTGGCTGGGCGCGCACGGCCTCGACATCGGCGCGATGACCATCTTCCTCTACTGCTTCCGCGAGCGCGAGGACCTGATGGACGCCTACGAGGCGGTGTCGGGCGCGCGCCTGCACGCGGCGTACTACCGGCCGGGCGGCGTTTACCGCGATCTGCCGGACCGCATGCCGCAATACGAGGCCTCGAAATTCCACAATAAGAAAGCCATCGAGCAGATGAACAAGAACCGCCAGGGTTCGCTGCTCGACTTCCTCGAGGACTTCACCGAGCGCTTCCCGAAGTGCGTCGACGACTACGAGACGCTGCTCACCGAGAACCGCATCTGGAAGCAGCGCACGGTCGGCATCGGCGTGGTCTCGGCGGAGCGCGCGCTGGCGCTCGGCTTCACCGGGCCGATGCTGCGCGGCTCGGGCGTCGCCTGGGACCTGCGCAAGAAGCAGCCCTATGCGGTCTACGACCGGATGCAGTTCGACATCCCGGTCGGAAGCAACGGCGACTGCTACGACCGCTACCTCGTGCGCATCGAGGAGTTCCGCCAGTCCAACCGCATCGTCAAGCAGTGCATCGACTGGCTGCGCAAGAATCCGGGGCCGGTGATGGTCGACGACCACAAGATCGCGGCGCCGACGCGCGCGGAGATGAAGCTGGGCATGGAACAGCTCATCCACCACTTCAAGCTCGTCACCGAGGGCCTGCACGTGCCGGAGGGCGAGGTGTACGCGGCGGTGGAAGCGCCGAAGGGCGAGTTCGGCATCTACCTCATCTCAGATGGTGCGAACAAGCCCTACCGCCTCAAGATCCGCGCCCCGGGCTTCCCGCACCTCGCGGCGCTCGACGAGATGGCGCGCGGCCACATGATCGCCGACGCCGTGGCGATCATTGGTACCCAGGATATTGTCTTTGGAGAGATCGATCGGTGAAGGCCGCTCTTCTTGCCGCCCCCCTGTCAAGGGGGGAAGCGAGCCGCAGGCGAGCGGGGGGTTGGTCTTGAAAAACGTGGTCAACCTCGACGAGCTCAAGCTCGAGCACGGCGCCAGGGGCGACAAGTTCGAGTGGCGCAGCGCGCGCATCGGGCCGCTGCTCGGCGCGCGCGACCTCGGCTACTCGTTCGACATCCTGCCGCCGGGCAAGCGCGGCTGCCCGTTCCACAGCCATCGCTCGCAGGAGGAGATGTTCTTCATCGTCTCGGGCACCGGCACGCTGCGCTACGGCAGCGAGACGCGGAGGATCCGCGCCGGCGACGTCGTCTGCTGCCCGGTCGGCGGCCCCGACACGGCGCATCAGATCATCAACGACTCGGACGCCGACCTCGCCTTCCTTTCGATCAGCACCATGACCGATCCCGAGATCTGCGAATACCCCGACTCGGGCAAGATCATCGCCTACGACGGCAAATGGCGGCACTCGACCGAGTCCGCCTCAGGCAACGTCGATTACTGGAAGGGCGAAGTCTGATGCTGTCGTCCGAGTCGCTGCAGAAGATCGACCGCGAGATCGCCAAGTACCCGCCCGAGCAGAAGCAGTCGGCGGTGATGAGCGCGCTCATCATCGCGCAGGACGAGAAGGGCTGGCTGTCCAGCGAGACGATGGACGCGGTGGCGCAATACCTCGGCATGGCGCCGGTCGCGGTCTACGAGGTGGCGACGTTCTACACGATGTACAACCTGAAGCCGACCGGGAAATACAAGCTCACGCTCTGCACCTGCCTGCCCTGCGGCCTGCAGGGCGCGCTCGACGCGGCGGACCACCTGCGCGAGAAGCTCGGCATCGGCTTCAACGAAACGACGCCCGATGGACGCTTTACGCTGAAGGAAGGCGAGTGCATGGGCGCCTGCGCGATGGCGCCGGTGCTGCTGGTGAACAACAAGAAGATGCGCGACTACATGACGAACGACAAGCTGGACCAGCTGCTCCAGGAGCTGAAGTGATGCTCGACTACGGACCCGACGCCATCCTGATGCAAGGCCTCGACGGCCAGAACTGGCGTCTCAAGGACTACCAGGCGCGCGACGGCTATGCCGCGCTCAGGAAAATTCTGGGGGAAAGGATTGCGCCGGAGGCGATCATCGCGGACCTGAAGAAATCCGCGCTGCGCGGCCGCGGCGGCGCCGGCTTCCCGACCGGGCTCAAGTGGTCGTTCATGCCGCGCCAGTTTCCCGGCCCGAAGTATGTCGTCTGCAACTCCGACGAAGGCGAGCCCGGGACCTGCAAGGACCGCGACCTCCTGCGCTACAACCCGCACGCGGTGCTCGAGGGGATGATCATCGCCGGCTACGCCATGGGCGCGACCGCCGGCTACAACTACATCCACGGCGAGGTGTGGGAGATCTACGAGCAGTTCGAGGAGGCGCTGGCCGAGGCGCGCGCCGCCGGCTATCTCGGCGCCAACGTTCTCGGCTCGGGCTACGACTTCGAGCTGTACGCCCACGTCGGCTACGGCGCATACATCTGCGGCGAGGAAACGGCGCTGCTCGACTCGCTCGAGGGCAAGAAGGGCCTGCCGCGCTTCAAGCCGCCGTTCCCGGCGAGCTACGGCCTCTACGGCAAGCCCACCACCATCAACAACACCGAGACCTTCGCCGCCGTGCCGTGGATCGTGCGCCATGGCGGCGAGGCTTTTCTCGCGCTCGGCCGGCCGAACAACGGCGGCACCAAGCTCTTCTCCGTCACCGGCCACGTGCAGCGCCCGGGGAACTACGAAGTGAAGCTCGGCATCCCGTTCGCGCAGCTCCTGGAGATGGCGGGCGGCGTGCGGCCGGGCCGGAAGCTGAAAGCGGTGATCCCGGGCGGCTCGTCGATGCCGGTGCTGCCCGCCGACATCATGATGAAGACCGACATGGACTACGACTCGATCGCCAAGGCCGGATCGCTGCTCGGCTCCGGCGCGGTCATCGTGATGGACGACAGGACCTGCATGGTGCGCGCGCTCGAGCGGCTGTCCTATTTCTACTTCGAGGAATCGTGCGGCCAGTGCACGCCGTGCCGCGAGGGTACCGGCTGGCTGTACCGGGTGGTGCATCGCATCGAGGAGGGCCTCGGGCGCATGGAGGACCTCGCCCTCCTCGACAACGTCTCCGACAACATCGCCGGCCGCACAATCTGCGCGCTGGGCGACGCCGCGGCGCTGCCGGTGAAGAGCTTCATCAAGCACTTCCACGACGAGTTCGTGCACCACATCGAACACAAGCGGTGCCTCGTCACCGGGGACATAGAACCGAAATGGGGCCGCGCCGGCGCGCGCCACGAGGCGCACGAGCCGCACATGGCCGAGGCCGCCTAGATGGCCAACCTCAAGCTCGAAGTCGACGGTAAGCCGGTCGAGGTGCCGCACGGCTCGACCGTGATGGACGCGACCAACAAGCTCGGCGTCTACGTCCCGCATTTCTGCTACCACAAGAAGCTCTCGATCGCCGCCAACTGCCGCATGTGCCTGGTCGAGGTCGAGAAGGCGCCCAAGCCCTTGCCCGCCTGCGCCACGCCGGTGACCGACGGCATGAAGGTGTGGACGCATTCGCCGGGGGCGAAGAAGGCGCAGAACGGGGTGATGGAGTTCCTGCTCATCAACCATCCGCTCGACTGCCCGATCTGCGACCAGGGCGGCGAATGCCAGCTGCAGGATCTCGCGGTCGGCTACGGCCCGAGCAGTTCGCGCTTCACCGAAGAGAAGCGCGTCGTGCTGCGCAAGGAGCTGGGCCCATTGGTCGCCGCGGAGGAGATGAGCCGCTGCATCCAGTGCACGCGCTGCGTGCGCTTCGGCCAGGAGGTCGCCGGCATCATGGAGCTCGGCCTCGCCGGCCGCGGCGAGAACGCCGAGATCGTTTCGTTCGTCGGCCGCGCGGTGGAGTCCGAGCTCTCCGGCAACATGATCGACCTGTGCCCGGTGGGCGCGCTCACCTCCGCGCCCTTCCGCTACACCGCGCGCACCTGGGAGCTCTCGCGCCGCAAGGCGGTCTCGCCGCACGACGCGCTCGGCTCCAATCTCGTCGTGCAGGTGAAGCAGAGCAAGGTGATGCGCGTGCTGCCGCTCGAGAACGAAGCGATCAACGAGTGCTGGCTGTCGGACAAGGACCGCTTCTCGTACGAGGGGCTGAACTCGCCCGAGCGCCTGCAGCGCCCGCTGATCAAGCGGGACGGGCAGTGGGAAGAGGTCGACTGGCACGAGGCGATGGAGTTCGTCGCCGCGGGACTCAAGAACATGGACGTCGGCGTGCTGGCGTCGCCGCACTCGACGCTGGAGGAGCTCTATCTCGCCGGCAAGCTCGGCACCGCGGACTTCCGCCTGCGTCACGCCGATTTCTACAAGCGCGACGGCGTCCCGTGGCTCGGCATGCCGATCGCCGAGGTGGCGACGCTCGACCGCGTGCTCGTGATCGGCTCGTTCCTGCGCAAGGAGAGCCCGCTGATCGCGCACCGCCTGCGCCAGGCGGCAAAGCGCCGCGCGCAGATCCACATGCTGCATTCGGTGGACGACGACTGGCTGATGCCGATGGCGAGCCGCAGGGTGGTTCCCCCATCGGAAATCGTCGGCGCCATCGCCGGCTTTGGCGAAGCGCTGAAAGGCGGCAAGAACGCTGCCGTTCTGATCGGCGCGTGGGCCGAGCAGCATCCGCAGGCCTCGCAGATCCATGCCGCCGCCCACGCGCTGGGCGTGAAGGTGGGCTTCATCGGCGAAGCGGCCAATTCAGTCGGCGGCTACATCGCCGGCCTGCCGAGCGGCGGCAGCGTGGCCGATGTCCTGAAGAAGGAGGCGATCGTGGTGCTCGGTGCGGAGCCCGCGCTCGACTGCGCCGACCCGCAGGCCGCGCTGATCGGGCTGCGCGACGCGGAGTTCGTGGTGCAGCTCTCGCCCTGGAGGATCGGGCTCGACTACGCGGATGCGGTGCTGCCGATTGCGCCATTCACCGAGACTGCCGGCACCTTCGTCAACATCGAGGGCCGCGCGCAGAGCTTCTACGCCACGGTGAACGCGCTCGGCGAGACGCGGCCGGGCTGGAAGGTGCTGCGCGTGCTCGGCACCTTCCTCGGCCGCCGCGCGATGGAGTTCGACACCATCGAAGAGGTGCGCCGCGCCTGCCTCGAGGGCAAGGACATCGGCAAGCTACTCTCCAACCAGATCGGCGCCGCGCCGGCCGCGCCGGCGCGGACCGGCGGCCTCCAGCGCATCGCCGATGTGCCGATCTATTTCGCGGATCCGCTGGTGCGCCGCTCGCCGCCGCTGCAGAAGACGAAGGAAGCGCAGCCGCCGCGGGCGTGGATGAACTCGCGGCTCCTGCAGCAACTCGGGGTGAGCGCCGGGCAGCCGGTGCGGGTGAAGCAGGGCGGGGGCGAGGCGCGGCTGATGGCGGCGCTCGACGACAAGCTCCCGGACGGCTGCGTGCGCGTGGCCGCGGCCCACCCGAGCACCGCGACGCTCGGGCCGATGTTCGGCACCGTGCAGGTGGAGAAAGCCACCGTGCAGCAGGCGGCGTGATGCTCGACTGGCTCTTCAATTTCAGCAGCGCGAAGCTCGGCACGACCTGGGGCCCCGCGGCGTATGCGACGGTGACGAGCCTGGCTTTCATCGTCGCGATCGTGGTGCCGCTGATGCTCGCGGTCGCCTACCTCACGCTATGGGAGCGCAAGCTCATCGGCTGGATCCAGATCCGCATCGGGCCCAACCGCGTCGGACCGTGGGGCCTGCTGCAGCCGATCGCCGACGGCGTGAAGCTCCTGTTCAAGGAAGTCATCCTGCCGACCAACGCCAACAAGGCGTTGTACATCCTCGCGCCGATCCTGTTCATCATGCCGGCGGTCGCGGCATGGGCGGTGATCCCGTTCTCGCCCGACATCGTGCTGGCCGACATCAACGCCGGCCTGCTCTACATCATGGCGCTCTCCTCGATGGGCGTTTACGGCGTGATCGTCGCCGGCTGGGCGTCCAACTCGAAGTACGCCTTCCTCGGCGCCATGCGCTCGGCGGCGCAGATGGTGTCGTACGAGCTGGCGATGGGCTTCGCCCTGGTCGTCGTGCTGATGGTATCGGGCAGCCTCAACCTGTCCGACATCGTCTACAGCCAGGGCCGCGGCTATTTCGCCTCGAAGGGGCTCACGTTCCTGTCCTGGAACTGGCTGCCGCTGCTGCCGATGCTCGTCGTCTACTTCGTCTCCGGCATCGCGGAGACCAATCGCGCGCCTTTCGACGTGGTGGAGGGTGAATCCGAGATCGTCGCCGGGCACATGATCGAGTACTCGGGCATGACCTTCGCGCTGTTCTTCCTCGCCGAGTACATGAACATGCTGCTGATCAGCGCGCTCTGCGCGGTCATGTTCTTCGGCGGCTGGCAGTCGCCGATCGACTCGGTCGTGTTCAACTGGATCCCGCCGTTCGGCTGGCTGCTGCTCAAGATCTTCCTGATCGTCTCGATGTTCCTGTGGATCCGGGCGACCTTCCCGCGCTACCGCTACGACCAGATCATGCGGCTCGGCTGGAAGATCTTCATTCCGCTCACCCTCGTCTGGATCGCGGTCATCGGGCTGTGGATGCAGACGCCGTGGAATATATGGAGCTGATGCTGTCTGCTCGCGGTGTGGCCGCCCCCCTGTCAAGGGGGGAAGCGAGCTCTAGCGAGCGGGGGGTTTTGATTTTCGCGAAAGCCAACCCCCCGCTGCGCCTTCGGCTCACGACCCCCTTGACAGGGGGTCGGCAGGAAAACATCCGATGACGCGCCTCATCGACTTCGTCCGCTCCTTCATGCTGCTCGAGCTGCTGCGCGGCCTCGCGCTGACCGGGCGGCATCTCTTCGCGCGCAAGATCACGGTGCAGTTCCCCGAGGAGAAGACGCCGATGAGCCCGCGCTTCCGCGGGCTGCACGCGCTGCGCCGCTATCCGAACGGCGAGGAGCGCTGCATCGCCTGCAAGCTGTGCGAGGCGGTGTGCCCGGCGCTCGCCATCCACATCGAGTCGGAGAGCCGCGCCGACGGCACGCGGCGCACGACGCGCTACGACATCGACCTGACGAAGTGCATCTTCTGCGGCTTCTGCGAGGAGGCCTGCCCGGTCGATGCCATCGTCGAGACGCGGATCCTGGAGTACCACGGCGAGAAGAGGGGGGACCTCTACTACACCAAGCCCATGCTGCTCGCCGTGGGCGACCGTTACGAGGAGCAGATAGCGAAGGACCGGGAGCAGGACGCCCGCTTCCGCTAGGCACAACAAAGAAGAATGTTCGAGAGCGCGATCTTTTACGCCTTCGCGGCGGTGCTGCTGCTGTCCGGCCTGCGCGTCATCACCGCGCGCAACCCGGTGCACGGGGCGCTGTTCCTGGTGCTCGCCTTCTTCACCGCCGCGGGGCTGTGGCTCCTGCTGCGCGCCGAGTTCCTGGCCATCGCGCTGGTGGTGGTCTACGTCGGCGCGGTGATGGTGCTGTTCCTCTTCGTCGTGATGATGCTCGACATCAACCTCGAGCGCGTGCGCGAGGGCTTCTGGACGAACCTGCCGCTCGCGCTGGTGGTCGGCGTGATCCTGGTGTGGGAGATGATCACCGTGGTCGCCTACCACTACTACGGCACCGTGCCGCGCCAGCTGCCGCCGAACTACAGCAACACCAAGGAGCTCGGCCGGATTCTGTACACCGACTACGCGTACGCGTTCGAGATCGCGGCGGTGATCCTGCTCGTGGCGATCATCGCCGCCATCGCGCTGACGCTGCGCCGGCGCAAGGACACGCGCGTCGTGCATCCAAGCGAGCAGGTGCGCGCCCGCCGGGCCGAGCGCGTACGCCTGGTGACGATGCCGGCCGAGAAGGAATGATGCTCGAGATCTCCCATTACCTGGTGCTGGCCGCGATCCTCTTCGCGATCAGCGTGGTCGGCATCTTCCTCAACCGCCGCAACCTGATCGTGCTGCTGATGGCGATCGAGCTGATGCTGCTCGCCGTCAACCTGAACTTCATCGCCTTCTCGCATTTCCTCGGCAACATCGCCGGGCAGGTATTCGTGTTCTTCATCCTGACCGTCGCCGCCGCCGAGTCGGCCATCGGCCTCGCCATCCTGGTGGTGCTGTTCCGCAACCTCAACACCATCGACGTCGAGGACCTCGACCAGCTCAAGGGATGAAGCTCCTCGCCCTCATCGTCGCCTTCGCGCCGCTCGTCGGCGCCCTCGTCGCGGGCTTGGGCGGGCGCTTCATCACGCGCCAGGGCGCGCATAGCGTCACGATCTTCTCGGTGCTGCTCTCCTTCCTCGCCTCCGGCGTCATCTTCTGGGACGTGCTGCAGGGCGAGACCTTCAACGACACGGTCTACACCTGGCTCACGGTCGGCGACACGCCCTTCCAGATCGGCTTCCTCATCGACCGGCTCACCGCGCTGATGATGGTGGTGGTGACCTTCGTCTCGCTGATGGTGCACATCTACACCATCGGCTACATGGCCGACGACCCGGGCTACAAGCGCTTCTTCTCCTACATCTCGCTCTTCACCTTCTCGATGCTGATGCTGGTGATGGCGAACAACTTCGTGCAGCTCTTCTTCGGCTGGGAGGCGGTGGGCCTCGTCTCGTACCTCTTGATCGGCTTCTGGTACCAGCGCGAGAGCGCGATCTACGCGAGCCTCAAGGCGTTCCTCGTCAACCGGGTGGGCGACTTCGGCTTCCTCCTCGGCATCGCGCTGCTGCTCGCGAGCTTCGGCACGCTGGATTACGGCACGGTATTCGCCCAGGCGCCCAAGAGCGACGCGGACATGACGCTGATCTGCATCCTGCTTTTCATCGGCGCCATGGGCAAGAGCGCGCAGTTCCCGCTGCACGTCTGGCTGCCCGACTCGATGGAAGGCCCGACGCCGATCTCGGCGCTGATCCACGCCGCGACCATGGTGACCGCCGGCATCTTCATGGTGGCTCGCATGTCGCCTTTGTACGAGCTGTCGGAGACGGCCCGCTCCGTGGTGCTCGTGATCGGCGCCATCACGGCGCTGTCGATGGCGCTGGTCGCGCTCACGCAATACGACATCAAGCGCGTGGTCGCGTACTCGACGCTCTCGCAGCTCGGCTACATGACCGCCGCGCTCGGCGCCTCGGCCTACTCGGCGGCGATCTTCCACCTGATGACGCACGCCTTCTTCAAGGCGGTGCTGTTCCTCGCGGCGGGCTCGGTGATCATCGCGCTGCATCACGAGCAGGACATGCGGCGCATGGGCGGGCTCAGGCGCTACATGCCGTGGACCTACTGGACGCTGCTGATCGGCGCGATCTCCTCCGCCGGCATTCCCGGCTTTGCCGGCTTCTTCTCCAAGGACGCGATCATCGAGGCGGTGCACGCTTCCAGCACTCCCGGCCACCTGTTCGCCTATCTCTGCGTGCTCGCCTGCGTATTCGTGACGGCGACCTACACGTTCCGCATGGTGTTCATGGCATTCCACGGCACGCCGCGCTT
>DASQAW010000107.1:0-4947 GCA_035635495.1 Burkholderiales bacterium | reverse complement strand
GCGTAAATACACGCCGTTTCCGAACGGCCACGCCACCGTCGGCTCGATGCAGATCCAGTACGACAAGTACGAAGGCTCGAAGGAGCGCGCGGTCGGCTGGCCCGGCATGGCGCGCGGCGGCTGGTACATGGTCGATCTCTTTCCCGGGATGACGTACAACCTGCGCACTTCGGTCCTGCGCATCGACACCTCGGTGCCGCTCGGGCCGAACGAGGTGCTGATCGAGTTCCGCGGCCTGGGACTCAAGAGCGACACGCCGGAAGAGCGCGCGCAGCGCGTCTTCGACCACAACATGATCTGGGGACCCTTCGGCCGCAACCTGCACGAGGATCTGCTCGGCGTCACCGGACAGGGCCGCGCGATGCGCAGAGGCACCGACAGCCGCTACGTGATCCAGGGGCGCGAGGAGAACAGCACGATCCACGACGAGGTCGGCATGCGCCATTACTACGCCGAGTGGTCGAAGCGCATGGGCCGTCGGGCGCACGCGCCGTATTGATGATCAAGACCGAAGAGCGGCAGGCGATCGAGGAGCTGATCTACCGCTCCTGCCTGGCGCTTGACGCGCGCGACTTCAAGAGCTTCCTCGAGCTCTGCGACGCGGAGTTCCGCTACACCATCACCACGCACAGCCCCGAGATCCGGCGCGACATGGTGTGGCTCGACCACGACCGCAAGGGCATGGAGACGCTCTTCACCAATCTGCCGCGCCATAACAGCGACCATTCGCCGCTCACACGCCACGTCACCGTCTACACGGTGAATTCTTCTGAAAATGAGGCTTCGGTAATTTCGGCGCTGCAGGTCTTCCGTACGCAGCTCGACGGCGGCGCGACCGAGCTGTTCGCCGTCGGCCGCCTGCACGACACCATCAAGCTGCCGGCCTTAAAGCTCGCGCGCCGGGTGGTCAAGCTGGAAACGCGGCTCCTCGGCTACGGCTATCACATCCCCTTCTAACGTGCGCATCCAGGTGAACGCCCGCAACCGCGGCTACGACTTCGAGGCGCTTCCCGGCGAGAAGGTGCTGTATGCGGGCCTGCGCGCCGGCATCGACCTGCCGTATGAATGCGCCACCGGCACCTGCGGCACGTGCAAGGCCACGGTCGTCTCCGGCCGCGTGTGCGACGGCTGGTCGGCGGCGCCGGGCAAGAAGTTCGTCAAGCCCGCGGCCAACGAATTCCTGATGTGCCAGTGCGCGGCGGAAGAGGCGCTGACGCTGGAAGTGTCGAAGTTCGTCTATCCGATGGACGCCGGCGCCTGCGTGCCGCAGAAATCGGTCGCCATGCTGCGCTCCCCACGGGCGCTGACGCACGACGTCATGAGCTTCGCGCTGGAGTTCGACGAGCCGCGCGACTTCGACGCCGGCCAGTTCATCCTGCTCGCGCCCGAAGGCGTCTCCGGCTACCGCGGCTACTCGATGTGCAACTTCGCGCGCGGCCGCCGCAGCCTCGACTTCATCGTCAAGAAGAAGCCCGACGGCGGCTTCTCGCAGTGGCTCTTCGGCGGCAAGCGCGACGGCGCGCGCGTGGAAACCTTCGGCCCGCTCGGCAAGGCGACCTTCGACCCGGCGCTCGGCAAGAACCTGCTCCTTATCGCCGGCGGCTCGGGGATCGCCGGCATGATGTCGATCCTCGCTCGCGCGGAGGAGGCGCAGTACTTCGCGCGGCATCGCGGCTGGCTGTTCTTCGGCGTGCGGACGATGCGCGACGCTTTCTTCCTGGACGAGCTTTCCGCGTACACCAACGTCGAGATCACGGTCGCGCTCTCCGAAGAAGATCCGCCGGCGAAAACCCAATGGCCCCGGCTGCGCTTCGAGCGTGGACTGGTGCACGAGGTGGCGAAGCGCGCCATGGCCGGCAAGTACCAGGACGTGCGCGCCTACATCGCCGGCCCGCCGCCGGCGGTCGATGCGGCGATCCGCGTGCTGCTGCTCGAAGCGAAGCTCACCACCGACAACATCCGCTACGACAAGTACAGCTGATGGGAAAGCGCCTCGTGTGCCAGGTCGCGGATATTCCCGAGAACGGTCTCAAGGAGTGCGAGGCCGAGGGCGGCCTCAAGCTCGTGGTGGCGAACGCGGGCGGCGAGTTCTACGGCTTCCAGGCGGTGTGCCCGCACCAGGACGTGCCGCTGTGCGAGGGCCTGTTCGATGGCTCGACCCTCACCTGCCACATGCACCTATGGCAGTGGGACATCCGCACCGGCGAGCCGCGCGGGATCGCGGAAGCGCCTTTACAGCGCTATCCGTTATCGCGCGAAGGCGATGCACTCTATCTCGGCGCCGAAGGCACCGCGCTGGATGTGGGCGAGCTGTTCAACGGCCTCGCTCCCTCCACGCTGGAAAAGCTCGCCCAGCTCGCGCGCCGCGAGACGCACGAGGCAGGCGCGATGCTCTACCGCCCCGGCGACCCGTCCGAGGATTTTTTCGTGCTCGATTCAGGCCGCGTCGAATTCCTCGTCGGCCGCGGCGAGCGCACGGCGCCCGGGGGATTCATGCTCAGAAAAGGCGAAGTGTTCGGCTGGGCCGCGCTGCTCGACGGCTATCCGAATCGGATCGCGAGCGCACGCTGCCTGGAGCGCTCGTCCTTGCTGCGCATCAACGGCAAGAGCGCGCTCGGCGTGCTGGAGAAGGATCCGGGTGCCGGATTTGTCGTCATGCGCCGGCTTGCCGCGCTGATCGCGCGCTATCTCGCCACATCGGGGGTCAAATGATCCGTGCTTTCCTCACCGCACTACTGGTGGCCAGCAGCGCCACAGCGGCCGAGCCGGTCAAGCTGGTGGTCGGCTACCAGCCCTACGACACGATCTCCTATTCGGCGGTGGTGATCCGCGCGCTCGAGCTGTGGAAGAAGCACCTGCCGCCCGGCAGCGAAGTCGAGTTCCAGAACGCGCTGCAGGGCTCGATCATCGTCAACCAGATGCTCGCCAACAAACAGCAGATCGGCTACCTCGGCGACATGCCGGCGGTGGTCGCCACCACCAAGCGCAGTGTCGCGCCGATCGATCTGGTGGCGAATACCGGCTTTTCGCCGGGCCAGCGCTGCAACGTCATCATGGTGCGCGCCGACGCGCCGAAGTTCGCCTCGCCCGAGGAAGCCGTCAAATGGCTCGATGGCAAGACGCTGGCGACGCCGCAAGGCAGCTGCGCGCATCGCTTTCTCGGCCTGGTGATCGAGATCACCAAGATCAAGCCGGCGGCGATCCTCAACCAATCGATCGAGGTCATCGCGACCAACCTGCGCGCCGGAAAGATTGACGGCGCGGTGCTCTGGGAGCCTTCGGTCTCGCGCATCGGCGACATCGTCGGCGAGGGCTCGGCGCGCATCGTCGCGACCGGGCATACCTTCGGCATTTCGGACGCCGGCGCGATCGCCATGCGCGAGGACTTCATGAAGTCGCGGCCCGACATCGTGGAAGCCTGGCTCAAGACCGAGCTCGAGGCGCAGCAGTACGTGCTCGATCCGAAGAACTGGACAAAGGTCGCGGAGTTCGTGAAGAGCCAGACCATCGGCATCACGGTGCCGATGGCCTGGTTCTCGATCTACGGCGCGATCCCGGCCGCGGCGGGCGGCAGCCCGATCCGCGACGAGAAGCCTTTCGTGTTCGATGCCCGGGTGCACAAGCTGCTCGCGGAAACCTATGTTTACCTGCACCAGGCCAAGGTGATCGACGTCGACAAGCCGGCGCCCGGCGCGCTCGACGACTCGGTGGCGCGGAAAGTAGCCCAGGCGGCGAAGGCACCGCTGCCGCTGGGCATCATCAAGGCGCAGGATGTGTCCCGGATGCCGAAGTAGCACCCCTATCCCAGAGGAGGGAGTCATGAACAGAAGGCGCTTCACACTAGCGGCGGTTGCAGCGTTGTTCAGCACGTGGGGCTTTGCCGCCGACATCGACTACGGCAAGCCCGGCGGACCGGTGAAGCTGGTGGTCGGCTACCAGCCCTATTACACGCAGTCCTGGTCCGGCGTGGTGATGCGCGGCAAGAAGTTCTACGAGAAGTACCTGCCGAAGGGCTCGGACGTCGAGTTCCAGATCGGCCTGCAGGGCGCGATCATCGTCAACAACATGCTCGCCGGGAAGCAGAACATCGGCTACATGGGCGACATGCCGTCGATCGTCTCGACCACCAAGACCGAGGTGGCCGACGTGCGCCTGGTCGCGAACCTGGGCCTCGCGTTCGACCAGTGCAACATCTTCCTCGCGCGGAACGACGCGCCGAAGTTCCAGAACGCGACCGAGGCGCTGCGTTGGCTCGACGGCAAGACGGTCGCCGTGCCGAAGGGCTCCTGCACCGACCGCTACGCGCAGGCGACCTTCAAGAAGCTGAACATCAACCCGAAGGAGTATCTCAACCAGAACATCGAGGTGATCACGTCCAACTTCCGCGCCGGCAAGCTCGACGCGGCGGTGATCTGGGAGCCGACCGCCTCGCGCTTGGTGCAGGAGGGGCTCGCGCGGCGCATCGCGTCGGGCGCGAGCGTGCAGGAGAACGACGGCGGCTTTCTCGCCATGCGCGCCGATCTCATCACGCAGCGGCCCGACGTGGTGAAGGGCTGGCTGCAGGCCGAGCTCGATGCGCAGCTCTTCCTCGCCGATCCGAAGAACGCGGGCGAGGTGGTGAAAATGGCGAAGGAGCAGACCACCGGCTTCGGCGAGCGCGTGCTGTGGTATTCGCTCTACGGTTCCTATGACACCAACGCCGGCGGCCAGGCGGTGCGTAACAACCTGCACTACGCCTTCACGCCGGAGACACGCGAGCTCATCAATCGCGCCTCGACGTTCCTGTTCTCGATCAAGAGCATCAATGTGGAGAAGCTGCGGCCCGAGGCGATCGAGTCGAAGTGGACCGAGGACATCCTCAAGGAGCGCGGGCTGAAGGCGCCGATCGGCCAGGTGAAGGCGCTGCCAGACTCGCAGGCGCCCGCCAACTGATGGAGGCTGCGCTCG
>DASQAW010000106.1:0-4948 GCA_035635495.1 Burkholderiales bacterium | reverse complement strand
TGAAGAAGTTGCGGAAGGCCCGATGCACGAGCCGGCGCGGCGTGGCGAAGCTCGCGCCCTTCAGCACCTTGTGGGTGCCGAACCAGGGCTGCGAGTAGTCGGCGTACGGATCGGCGCTGAAGCCCGGGAACGGCGAGAACGTGCTCGCCGTCCACTCCCATACCGCGCCCCATTGCATCTCGCCGGCGGCTCGTGTCCACTCGGCTTCGGTCGGCAATCGCCGCCCGGCCCAGCGGCAGTAGGCCTGCGCCTCGTTCCAGTCGACATGCCTCGCCGGCGCGTCCGGCTCGAGCGGCTGCCAGCGATCGAAGCGCCGCTCCTGCCACGCGCCGTCCATCTTCCGCCAGTAGCGCGGCGGCGCATTGCCGTCCTCCACGAACTCGCGGAACTGCGCATTGCTGACCGGCGTCGGCGAAATCTCGAACGGCGGCAGCTCGACGTCGTGCGCCCATTTCTCGTTGTCGAAGACGAAGCGCTCCTCATCGCGCTCGGCGCCCAGGCGAAGAATTCCACCCTGGATCGTCAAATCGGGGCCAGAGCCGTGGGGACAGACCTTGAGGTCTGTCCCCAATCCGGTCCTGGCCCCGAATTCCGGTTCGGGGTAGCCGAGCGTCTGGTGGGTGTAGTGCAGCGCCTCGGCGTGCATGTCCTCGTGCAGGGTGGCGAGGCGCACGAAATAGCGCAGGCGCTCGTTGTCGGGCTCGCGCGCGAGGCGCTCAAGCGTCTGCTCCAGCACCGCAGCCACATAGCCCAGGGTTTCTTTTAGAGGCGGCAGAGGCAGGTCCCAGCGCGTGTCGTGCGCGACGTTCGAGGAGTCGTAGAGCTTGTCGGCGTTCGGCAGGATGGAAGGCCGCGCGAGGTTTCCCTCGTGCCAGCGCAGGCACCAAAGCTCCTGGAACCAGCCGATGTGGCCGATCTCCCAGAGCGGCGGGTTGACGATCGCGAGCCGCGGGCCGAAGAGGCGCTCGCCGTCGAGGTTCGCCGTGACGCGCGCGAAGTGGTCCCGTGCCGCGACGAGATCTGAAGATAATGTGTCGATGGCGCGCTTATTCATCGTCACGCCCGCGGGCGCGGGCCTGCGCAACGGCAACCGCCATACGGCGCTGCGGTGGGCGACGCTGCTCCGCGCCAGCGGCCACAAGGTGCGCGTCGACGTGGCATGGAACGGCGAGCCCTGCGATGCGCTGATCGCGCTGCATGCGCGGCGCAGCCATGAGTCGATCGCGCGCTACGCGAGCACCAAAAAACCGCTGATCCTGACGCTCACCGGCACCGACCTCTATCGCGACCTGCCCGACTCGCCCGAGGCGCGCGCCTCGCTCGAGATGGCGCATCGCGTGATCGTGCTGCAGGACGCCGCCCTCGCCGAGCTCGATGCGACCATGCGCGACAAGGCGCGCGTGGTCTACCAGTCCGCCGATCCGCGCCTTACGCATCGTCCGCCGAAGACGCCGTTTCGCATCGCCGTCATCGCGCACCTGCGCGCCGAGAAGGACCCGCTGCGTGCCGTAGCGGCGCTCGCGCATTTGCCAGGTGAAGCGATGGAGGTGGTCCAGGTCGGCGAATCGCTCGACGAATGGTTCGGCAAGGAGGCCCAGGTCTGGGCGACGCGCGAGCCGCGCTATCGCCTGCTCGGCAGCCTGCCGCACCGGCAGGCGCTCGGCTGGATGGCGAAGAGCCACGTGCTGGTCGTCAGCTCGGTGATGGAAGGCGGCGCCAACGTGATCGCGGAGGCCGCGCGCATCGGCACGCCGGTGATCGCGTCGCGCATGTCGGGCAACGTCGGCATGCTCGGCGCCGGCTATCCCGGCTACTACCCCGTGGCGGACGATCGCGCGCTCGCGGCGCTGCTCGCCCAGGCCGCGCATGACCGCCGCTTCTACGGGCGCCTGAAGACCGCGCTGCGCGGGAGGCGCAAGCTCTTCGCCCCGGCGGCCGAGCGAGCCGCGCTCGCGCGCGTGGTGCGCGAGGTGCTTCACTGAAGGAGCTCCGAGACACGCGCGCGCACGGCCTCGCTCGTCCAGTCGAGCTCGCCGTAGGCGACGTAGCGGATCCTGCCGTCGCGGCCGATGAGGAAGCTCGCGGGAAGCAGCTTCGCCTTCCACGCCTTGCCCGCCGCGCCGTCGCGGTCGCGCAAGAGCGGAAAGCCGAGCGGCAGGGTCGCGGAGAACTTCTCGATGCGCGAGAGCGGCTCGGCCAGGTTCACCGCCAGCACCTCGAACGGCTTGCCCTTGAGCGAGCTCCTCAGGCGGTCGATCGACGGCATCTCGGCGCGGCAGGGCTCGCACCACGTCGCCCAGAAGTTCACCAGCACGACGCTGCCCTTGTAGGCGGCGAGATCGTGCTGCTTGCCCGACAGATCCTGCAGCGCGAGCGGCGGCGTCGCGCCGCCCTCCCAGCGCTTGAGCTCGCCGGCGTCAGCCGCAACCGCCGCAGCCGCGAGCAGCGCGGCTGCCAGGATGCGAAGCACTAGGCGCCCAGCTCGCGCGAAGTGATCGCGTAGCGCACGCTGTCGGGCTCGAGCTGGTCGCGCAGCTCGCCGTCGGCCTCGGCGTTGATGTACATGAGGAACGGCAGCGTCGGCGCCTTGGTCGCGTTCGGCAGCTTCACGTCGTGGCCCATGTTGTAGGCGAGCCAGTTCATCTCCCAGCTGCCGAAGAGGCGCTTGCGCGCCGCGATCACCTTCTCGTCCTTCACCGGCAGGTTGCCCGGGGGCTCTTCCAGCACGACCTTGCGCACGTCGGCCGGGTCGACCGGCACCCAGCCGTAGCCGCGCGCGAAGAACTCGGCGCGGCAATGCTGCGCCTTCGTAATGGTCGGCGAGCCGGTGCCGAGGCTCTTGTAGCCGTACTTGGACGGCGCGACGCGGATGCCGTAGGCGTCGCGCGCGGGCACGCCGACCGAGCGAGCGAGGCCGACGTAGAGCGCGTTCAGGTCCGCGCACTTCCCGCCGAGGTTGCCGCTCTCGAGCAGCGACTTGACGTCGCCCACGCCGCAGCCGCGGGTTTTCGGGTCCCGGAAAGTGTTGTCCACGACCCATTCGTAAATGGCGCGCGCCTTGTCGACGTCGGACTTCGCGCCCTTCGTAATTTCCAGCGCGGTCTTGCGCACGATGCCGTCGGTGGGAATCAGCGCCGTCGGTGCGGTGAAGAACTTGCGGTCGGCCGCGGACAGGTCGAGCGAATGGTCGGGGCGCGAGAAATCCACCGCGCGGTCGCGTGTCATGAAGCGGCTCGTCACCTCGATAGTGGGATTGGCCTCGCGCTCCGGCCATTCGGCATAGAGCATCGCCACGCCGTATTTGCCGTCGTGGCGTATCTGCGCGGTGGCCGCGTTGCCGCTCCAGCTGTTGCCGATCGTCTTCTGCCAGTCGGTGTCCGCCTCGAGCGGCAGCGGCACCCAGGCGCGCGCCACGCCGAAGGCGTCCTTCACGTCGACGCGCGTCACCGTCTCGAACGTGCGCCAGCCTTCCTGCGCAAATGCGGTGCGCAAGGCGAACGACTGGGCGAGGGCGGCGGCGGTGGCGGACTGCAGGAAATGTCTTCTATTCATGGATCGCTCCTGGAGAACGGCGAGCGGCGGAGCGCGACCGATGGGTTGGCGCCGGCCTATCGTCGGGACTTCCGGACTGTCCACCGCGCCCGCGCCGGCCGCGGCAGACTGCGCAGCCGATCATCGCCGCAAGCGAGCGGCAGCTCGTCGAGATGAGCCGGGGGAGGATGAACATCGGGACCTGCGAAGTTATAGTAGGCCTGCGTGAATTTCAAGGATTTCGACGCGATCATCGACGCCCGCACGCCGGCGGAATTCGCGCTCGACCACATTCCCGGCGCGGTCTCTGCGCCGGTGCTGGACGACGCGCAGCGCGCCGAAGTGGGCACTTTGTATAAGCGGGTATCGCCGTTCGAGGCCAAGAAGCTCGGCGGCGCGCTGATCGCGCAGAACGTCGCGCGACACATCGATACATTGTTCAAGGGCCGCGACCGCGGGTGGAAGCCGTTGATCTACTGCTGGCGCGGCGGCAAGCGCTCCGGCGCGATGGCGCACATCCTGCGCGAGATCGGCTGGGACGCGCGGACGCTCGAAGGCGGCTACCGCGCCTATCGCCGCTGGGTGGTCGAGCAGCTCGCTACGCTGCCGGGCGAGATCGACACCATCGTCGTGCACGGCCCGACCGGGAGCGGCAAGAGCCGCTTCCTCGGCGCGCTGCGCAAGGCGGGCGCGCAGGTGCTCGACCTCGAAGGACTCGCCCTCCACCGCGGCTCGGTGCTGGGCGGACTGCCGGGCGAGCCGCAGCCGTCGCAGAAATGGTTCGAGAGCCAGCTCCTCGCCGAGCTGGAGAAATTCGATCGCGCGCGCCGCGTGTTCGTCGAAGGCGAGTCGAAGAAGATCGGCGAGATCCAGGTGCCCGAGGCGCTGATGACGCGCATGCGGGCGTCGCGCTGCATCACGCTCGACACCGATCTGCCGACGCGCGTGGCATTGCTGCTGGACGAGTATCGCCACTTCCTCGACGACCGCGCCGCGCTGGAGGCGCAGCTCGACTGCCTCGTCGCGCTGCACGGCCGCGAGCGCATCGGCGAATGGAAAGCCCTCGCCGCGGCGGGCCAGTGGCGCGAGTTCGTCGAGCGGCTGCTCGTCCAGCATTACGATCCCGCGTACCGGCGCTCGTCGACGCGCAACTTTCCGCAGCTCGCGGACGCGCCGGCCGTGACCATCCGCTCGGCAGACGATGCGGCATTCGAGCGCGCGGCGGCGGCGACGCTGGAAGCGCCCGTCACCGCATGAAGCTGCCCTCCTCCTCGCGGTGGCCGCAGCCTGGATTCAAGCCGCACCAGCTCTCGTTCGAGACGCCGCAGGACGGCGTGGCGCGCGACGAGTTCCGCTCGGCGCCGTTCTACGCGGTGATCCTGAAGGGCGCGCCGCCTTGCGCCGCGGCGCAAAAGGA
>DASQAW010000105.1:0-2643 GCA_035635495.1 Burkholderiales bacterium | reverse complement strand
CCGGCAGGTAGCTCTCGCTCTCGGCCTGCGGGCGCTGCAGGCGCTCGAGCGTCTGGGCGAGCCGCTGCGCGACCAGCGGCAGCTGCCGGCGCACGAGCGCGTTGAGCTGGGTGGAGTCGCGGTAGTCCGGTCCGGTGGCCACCGAGCACAGCACGTTCAGCGACTGCAGCAGGTTCTTGATGTCGTGGGTGGTGCGCGCGCCGGTCTCGTGCACCGCCTGCAGGTAGCTCGCTTCGCGCAGCTTTTCCTCGCGCAGCTTCGCGATGTAGAACTCGCCGAGCAGCTGCCCGAGGAGGTGCAGGTGCCATTGCAGCGTCGGCCCCACGCGGTAGGGCGAGAAGATGCTGAGCGCGAGCTCGCCGTTCGCGAACTCCACCGCATTGGGCGTGCGGCTGCCGCGCTCGCCGCGCGCGGCTCCGGCGCGCCAGGCGACGCCCGCCACCCAGGGCAGCTCGGCGAGCGCCGCCACCGCCTGCTCCAGGAAGCGCTCGGGGCGCACCTCGCGCTGCGAGAGCTCCGCCAGCACCTCGAGCCAGCGCTCCACCGGCAGCCCGATCGAAAAGAGATAGCGCTCGAAGAACACGCCCAGGCCGCCGCCGCTGCGCGGGTTCCACGCGAGGCCCACGAGCAGCACCGCCGCGGCGGTGAGGAACACGGTGTAGGTGAGCGACTCGAGGTAGCTCGAGCGCGTGAGGCTCATGAAGGTGAAGCTGCCGAGGATCACGACGACGAGCAGCAGCATCAGGAACACGCTGTAGAAGAAATCGATGATCTGGGGCGCCTGCGCCGCCTCGGGCTCGGCGGGAAAGAGGGCGATCAGCACGAAGGCGAGGGGCAGCACGTACTCCGCCATGCGGCGCGTCTCGGCGGTGATCTCGCGGCGCGGCGCGATCTCCGGCAGGATCGCGACCGCGAGCAGCGCGAGGAGGTAGGCCAGCATCACGAGGTAGCAGCGGCGCTGCCACTTCGCGTGGTGCTGGTAGACCTTGCCGCCCACCAGTCCGGCGATGATCACCACCCAGAAGGCGAGCAGCCACCAGTCCAGGCGCAGCATGATGGCGAAGGCGACCAGCGAGAGGATCAGGCCCTGGGTCGGGGAGACGCGCTGCTCCGCGCGCAGGAAAGGCTGCCACAGCAGCAACAGCCCCAGGTGCGCGAGCAGGAGCGCGCGCGCCCACGGGTCGGCGACCCCGCGAAACACCGCGATGTGCAGGAGCAAGAGCATCGCCACCACGACCAGCCGCCAGTAGCGCTGGGTGAAGCTCCAGGTCGCGTTGGCAAGGCGCGCGAAGACCGGCTGCGTGAGGCTGGCGTGTTGCATGGCGGCGGCGACTAGTCTACAAACGAACGCATGCCCGCGGCCATTTTCACCCGCCTCGCGCTCCTCGAAGCGCGCCGCGGCGGTCTCGCCTGGGTCGCGGCGCTCGCCCTGGTCCTCGGCCTGGCGCTCGGCGCGTTCCTCGCGCAGCTCGCGCTGACCGAGAGTCGCCTCCTGCAATCCGCAGTGGTCGCCGCGCTGCTGCGCGTGTGCGCGGTGTTCGTGATCGCCGCGCAGGTCGTGGCGAGCGTGCGGCGCGAGATCGACGAGAAGCGGCTGGAGCTCATGCTGTCGCTGCCGCTTTCGCGCGCGACGCAGTACCTTGGCCGCTTCGCCGGCTTCACGCTCCTCGGCGCGCTGCTCGCCGCCGTGTTCGCGGCGCCGCTCCTGCTCTGGGCGGCGCCGGCGGCGGTCGCGAGCTGGGGCCTGTCGCTCGCCTGCGAGCTGGCGCTGGTGGCGGCGGCCGCGCTTTTCTTCGCCATGTCGCTCGCGAGCCCGGTACCCGCGCTCGCCGCGACGGCGGCGCTCTACCTGCTCGCGCGCTCGATGAGCGCGATGCAGGCGATCGCCTCCGGGCCGCTCGCCGAGCACAGCCTCGCGCACGAGCTCGCGCGCCACGCAATCGACGGGGTCGCGCTCATCGTGCCTTCGCTCGATCGCGTGACGCGCAGCGAATGGCTGCTCTACGGCGCGCCGGACTGGCGCAGCTACGCCCTGGGCGTCGGCGGCCTGCTCGTGTACGCGGCGCTGCTCGCCGCCGCGGGCATTTTCGATTTCCAGCGCCGGACGGCATGACGCGCGACGAGCGGCCGCTCCGCGCGGTGCCCCCCGCGATGTGGATTGCGCTCGCCGCAACCCTGGCCGCGCAGATCGGCTGGCGCAGCCTGCAGGGACCCGCGGGCGCGGGGGCCGCCGACCTGCCGCCGCCGCCGAGCGCGCAGGCGCTGCGCCTCGCGAGCTTCGGCGAGCCGCCGGCGCTCGCGCGCTTGGCCATGCTGTACCTCCAAGCCTTCGACTACGGCGGCGCGAACCTCACGCCGTACCGCCGGCTCGATTACGCGAGGCTCATCGGCTGGCTCGACGCGATCCTGGAGCTCGATCCGCGCAGCGAATACCCGCTGTTCGCCGCCGCGCGCATATATGCCGAGGTGCCGGACGAGGCGCGCAGCCGCCTCATGCTCGAATTCATCTACCGGCAGTTCTTCGTCGATCCCGACCGGCGCTGGCCCTGGCTCGCGCACGCGGCGCTGCTGGCGAAGCACCGGCTGAAGGACCTGCCGCTGGCGCGGCGCTATGCGGCGGCGATCGACCGGCACACGCACGCG
>DASQAW010000104.1:0-2643 GCA_035635495.1 Burkholderiales bacterium | reverse complement strand
GGCGAGCAGGCCGGGCGCTTCGAGGGCGCGCGCGTCTGGGTGCTGCCGAGTCCGAGCGGGCTGAACGCGAATTACCAGCTCGGCGCGCTGGTCGAACAATTGCGCGCGCTCAGGCGCGCGTCGCAGGCTTGATCATTGCTGGAGGACCGCCATGGCAACAAAGCTGGAAAAGCCGCTCAAGCGCGAAGTATCGATCGAAGGCCAGCCCTACATGCTGACGATCAGCCCCGAGGGGCTGAAGCTCGTGCCCAAGGGCAAGCGCAACGGGCTCGAGCTGGCCTGGAAGTCGCTGGTCAGCGGCGAAGCCGCACTGGCCACCGCGCTGAATGCCTCGATCACGCGCTAGGAAGGACAACGCTCCCGACGAGTTCGGGCGCTGGCGCTCCGAATTTCGCGGAAATCGGTTTTTAGGGCTCGAGCCTTTTGTAGACCAGGTTCGCGAGCCGCAGCAGCTCGTCCTTGCTTAGATCGGCCGAGGCGAGGGCGTAGCCGACCTCGCGGTCGATCCAGTAGAAGACGCCGACGTTGTTCTCGCGCGCGTAGCGGAACGCCGTCTCGCGGTTGCGCGAAGCCTCGGTGCGCACGTAGAGCGTGAGGCGCCGGCCGTTTTGCGACTGGTACATGAACTGGGCGACCGGGCCGTTGTCGCCCGGCAGCAGGCGCCCGCCGACGAGCGACATGCCGGCTTCGTCGAGCTTCGGCGCGCGCAGCTTCACGCCGAGGCGCTTGGAGAGCCAGGCCACGAGGTGCGCCTCGTCGTCGGCGCCGACCTCCACCGGATGGCGCACTTCGGGCGAATAGGTGGCGTGCGCGATGGCCGCGCGCCGCGCGATCACCGAGCTGTCGGGAACGACCTGCGTCACGGTGCGCTCCGGCCGCAGCTGCCAGCCCGCCGGCGCGCCGATGGCGATGCCGAGCGCAACCCAGGCGGCGGCGATCGCGATGCGCCGCCAGGGCGCCCGGGGCGCCGCGGCGTGCGCGAGCCGCGGCGGCACCGGCTCGGACAGCATCGCCTCGTAGGCGGCGCGCACTTCGTGCGCGAGGCGCCGGTACGCCGCGACACGTTCGGCCTCTTCCGGACGCGCGGCGAGCCAGGCCTCGACCGCGGCGCGCCGCCCCTCGGGCAGGCGGCCGTCGGCGTAGGCCTGGAGATCCGCTTCGCTGATGGCGGACTCGCTCATTTCACCAGCTTGAGCTTGGTCGACGGGCTTTGCCCCAGCATCATCGCGCGCAGCTTCTCGCGCGCGCGGGACAGGCGCGACATGACGGTGCCGATCGGGATGCCGAGCGTGCGCGCCACTTCCTCGTAGCTCATTTCCTCGAGCGTGACGAGCAGCAGCACGGCGCGCTGATCCGCGGGCAGGCGCGCGATCGCGCGATCGAGATCGCGCACCAGCAGCGCGTCGGGCTGGGTGCCGGGCTGCGCGAGCTCCGGCATCTCGTCCTCGAGAGGATCGCTCGTGCGTGTCGCGCGGACGCGATTGACGTGAACGTTGTGCATGACCGTAAAGAGCCACGCGCGCAGGTCGGTGCCGCGGCGGTAGAGGTGCAGCTTGGCCCAGGCGCGCTCGAGCGTGTCCTGCACCAGGTCGTCGGCGCTCGCGCGTTCCCCGACGAGCGCCCGCGCATAACGCCGCAATCGCGGGATCAGCTCGACCAGGCGCTTGGCTTCGTCCATCAGGGAACAGCCCTCCGGTGGGAGCTATTCCACGCTATTTCGGCTCGTCGGGCAATGGCGGCAGGCTGCGCAGGTACGCGATGAGCGCGTCGAGGTCCTGCGGCGTGAGCTGGCTCGTCGTGTTGCGCACAACTTCTGACATGGTGTCGCCCATCACGTCGCCGTCGGGGAATAAACCGCTCTGCAGGATGTCCTTCAGCTCGCCGTCGCCGTATCTCTTGAGGCGCGTCGGCGTGAGGTTCGGCGCCGCGGTGCCTTCGCCGAGCTTCGCGCCGGCGAGATAGCGATCCTTCTTCAGGCCGCCGAGCGGGTTGCGCGGCGTGTGGCACTCGCCGCAGTGGCCGAGCGCCACGGCGAGATAGCCGCCGCGATTCACCACGGCGCTCTTGCCCGGATCGGGCCTGAACTCGCCCGGCGCGAAGAAGAGCCACTTCCAGCCCGCGAGCGCCGTGCGCCAGCGATAGAGCGGGCCGAGCTCGTGCGGCCGGCTCGGCTGCGCGCTCGGCTTGACCGTGCGCAGATAGGCCCACAGATCGCGCACATCGGCATTGGTGATGCGCGTGAAGGAGGCATACGGAAAGGCGGGAAAGTAAGGCGCGCCCTGCGGACGCTCCCCCTCGTGCAGGGCACGCGCGAAATCCTCGAGCGGCCAGCGGCCGATGCCTGCCTGCAGATGCGGCGTGATGTTCGGCCCATAGAAAGTGCCGAACGGCGTTTTCAGCGCGCGCCCGCCGGCGTACGGCGCCGCCTCCTTGCGCTCTTCGGTGTGGCAGCCGAGGCAGCCGCCCACCTTTGCCAGATACTCGCCGCGCTTCGCGTCGCCTTGCGCGGCGGCCAGCGCAGTCCACAGCAGAAAAAAAAGCCCCGCCAGCGCGGGGCCGCTTGCGAACCTCAAACCGTCACTGCTTCTGCCGGAAGCTCTCGTGGCAACCGCCGCACGCCTTGCCGACGGCGCCGATCTGCGC
>DASQAW010000103.1:0-21147 GCA_035635495.1 Burkholderiales bacterium | reverse complement strand
GCTCGAGGACGCGGCGCAGGCGCACCGCGACCTCGAGGGGAGAAAGACCACCGGCTCGGTGGTCCTGATTCCCTAGCTACTTGATGTCGAGGATCTTCATCGCCTTGGCGAGGGTGTCGACCGACTCCTGATGCTTGCCGGCCTTGTGCAGCGTCTCGCCTTCGGCGCGGTACTTCTTCACCTCGGCCGTCTGCTCGGCGGTGAGCTTCGGGTTCTTCGCCATGGCCTCGTCGATCTTGCGCATATCGGCTGGGCAATGGAACGCGAGGGCGGCTGAGGCGGTGAAGGCCAGCAGGGCGGCGAGGGCGATGCGCTTCATTCGGTGTCTCCCTTGATGGATCTCGATGTGGCCGGCCTGCGCGAGCGGCTCTCGCGTCCGGTGCCGGCGCGTGCAGTATACGGTGACGAGGGCGCCGGCAGGGAAGAGGCGGGGGTCACGCCCGCGGCGGTGCTGGTGCCGATCATCGCGCACGCCGAGGGGCTCACCGTGCTGTTCACCAAGCGGACCGCCAGCCTGCGCAGCCATTCGGGCCAGGTGAGCTTCCCCGGCGGGCGCGCCGAGCCGGGCGACGCCGACGCCGAGCACACCGCGCTGCGCGAGGTCGAGGAGGAGATCGGCCTGCCGGCGCGGCGCATCGAGGTGCTCGGGCGCCTGCCGGAATACTTCACCCGCACCGGCTTTCGCGTCACGCCGGTGGTGGGCGTCATCCAGCCGCCGCTCGAGCTGGTGCCGGACGCGCGCGAGGTCGACGAGGTGTTCGAGGTGCCGCTGGCTTTCATCCTCGATCCGGCGAACCACCAGCGCGCGAGCCGCGAGCTGAACGGCCGCAGCGTCGGCTACTACCTGATCGAGCACAACGGGCGCACGATCTGGGGCGCGACGGCGGGCATGCTGATCAATCTTTATAGAATGCTCGCATGAGCGTCCTGGCCATCATCGCCGCGCTGGTGCTCGAGCAGTGGCGCCCGCTCGGCGAGCGCACCGCCGTGCAGGGCACGCTCGACGCTTGGGCGTCCTGGCTCGAGCAGGCGTTCAACGGCGGCGAGCGGCGCCATGGCATGGTGGCGTGGTTCGTGGCCGTGCTGCCGCCGGCGCTGCTCGCGCTCGCGCTGCACGTGGTGCTCTACTCGGTGCACCCGCTGCTCGCGCTGCTCTTCAATATCGCCGTGCTCTACCTCACGCTCGGCTTCCGCCAGTTCAGCCACTACTTCACCGACATCCAGCTCGCGATCAAGGCGGGCGACATCGAGCGCGCGCGGACGCTGCTCGAGCAGTGGCGCGGCGCCTCGGGCGTCGTGCGTCCGCGCGAGGAAGTGGTGCGCCTGACGATCGAGGAGGCGCTCCTCGCCTCTCACCGCCACGTCTTCGGCGTGCTGCTCTGGTACCTGCTGCTGCCGGGGCCGAGCGGCGCCGTGCTCTACCGCCTGGCCGCCTACTTCGCCTGGCGCTGGAAGGATCTCGGCAGCTTCGGCCGCTTCGCCGAGCGCGTGTTCTACGGGCTCGATTGGCCGGCGGTGCGCCTCACGGCCGCCGCCTTCGCGGTGGTCGGCGACTTCGAGGACGCGGTGTACTGCTGGCGCACGCAGGCGAGGAGCTGGTTCGATCCGAACGCCGGCATCGTGCTCGCCGCCGGCGCCGGCGCGATGGGGGTGCGCCTGGGCATGCCGGTGCAGGAGGTCGACGGCATCCAGCCGCGTCCCGAGCTGGGCGTGGGCGAGCCGGCGGAGGGGCCGTTCCTGGACAGCACCGTCGGGCTGCTGTGGCGCGCGGTGGTCGTCTGGGTGTTCGTCCTCGTCCTCATCACGGTCGCGCGGCTGCTCTAGCGTCTAGGTCCTGTACGCGCCGCAGCGCCAGCATTGGGTGAACTGCGCGCCCAGGCGCTCGCCGCAACTGCAGCTCCACTCCGGTCCAGGATCCTGCGGGTGGGAAAGCAGCTCCTCCGCGCGTGCGGCGTCCGCGTCGTCCAGCACCCACACCTGCGCTTCGCATTCGGCCGGTGGCAGCTCGCCCATCGCCGAGGAGAGCGCGGCGTTCCTCACCAGCACCCCGATGCCCGCGGCCTCGAGCAGATTCTTCGCGTGGTACACGGTCGTCTGGTTGAAGGAGCCGAAGACTCGCTTCATCAGAGCTGGAACAGCGCGTCGCACTTCGCGGCGCAGATGAAATCGTTCTCCGACAGCCCGCCGATGGCGTGCGTCGAGTACTCGACGCGGCACTTGTTGTAGCCGACGGCGAGATCGGGGTGGTGGTCCTCGCGATGCGAGATCCAGGCGAGCGCGTTGACGAAGGCCATCGTCTGGTAGTAGTTGGTGAAGGGATAGACCTTGACCAGCTTACCGTCTTCGATGATCCAACCCTTGACCTGTTTCAGCATCTGCTTGGCCTGCTCGGGCGAATAGGGCGCGACGCCGCCCTCGCAGGGCTTGCATTTCTTGGACGCGAGCTCGCTCACTTTGCCTCCAGTCTTGCAATGCGCATCGCCGCCGGCGGATGCGAGTCGTAGAACGCCGAGTGCAGGGGATCGGGCGTCAGGGTGGCGGCATTGTCGTGGTAGAGCTTCACCAGCGCGCGGGCGAGATGGCTCGGCTCCGCATACCCCTTGGCGTAGGCGTCCGCCTCGAACTCGCGCTTGCGCGAATAGCGCGCAAGCAGCGGCTGCACGAAGAACATGAATTCGGGCACGACCAGCATGAACAGCGCAAGGGCCGCGGCGGTGCTCGGGGTGCTCACCCCGAGGCCGGCGTAGAACCAGGGCCGGTCGATCAGCTGGCCGAGGATCCACAGGCCGGCGAGGCTCATCGCCGCGCTGAGCGCCACCATCTTGACGACATGGTGCAGCTTGTAGTGGCCGAGCTCGTGAGCGAGCACCGCCTCGACCTCGGAGGGGTCGAGCCGGTCGATCAGCGTGTCGAAGAGGACGATGCGCTTGGTCGCGCCGATGCCGGCGAAGAACGCGTTGCCGTGGCTCGAGCGCTTGGAACCGTCCATCTTGTAGAGGCCGCGCGACTTGAAGCCGCAGCGCTCGAGCAGCGCCGCCACCCGCGCGGCGAGCTCGCCCTCGGTGATCGGCGTGAACTTGTTGAACAGCGGCAGGATCAGCGGCGGAAAGATGAGCTGGAACGCGAGGCCGAAGGCGGTGATCAGCAGCCACACGTAGAGCCACCAGTGCTCCCCCATGCGCGCCATGAGCCAGAGCACCGCGAGAAGGAGGGGGATCCCGAGCGCGAGGGCCAGCAGCGTCTGCTTGACCAGGTCGACGAAGAAGAGCCGCAGCGTCATGCGGTTGAAGCCGAAGCGGCTCTCGATCACGAACGTGCGGTAGAGCGCGAGCGGCAGGGAAACGATCGCCTGGACGAAGAGCGCGCTGAGCAGCAGCGCCGCGCCGTGCGCCAGCGAGCCGGGCGCGAACGCGTGCGCCCAGGCGCGCGAGAGGAGCTCGAGCCCGCCGCCCAGCGTGAGGAGCAGCACGAGCAGCGCGCCGACCAGCGTGTCCACCGCGCCGAAGCGCGTCTTCGCCGCGGTGTAGTCCGCCGCCTTCTGGTGCGCGTGCAGCGGGATGCTCCCGGCGAAGCTCGGCGGCACCGCATCGCGGTGCGCGCGCACATGGCGGATCTGGCGCAGCGCCAGCCAAAGGCGCGTCGCGCTCGCCGCCAGCAGCGCGGCAAGAAACAGCCAGGTGAGTGCGTTCGGCATGCGCAGCTAGAATAAGCCATGGCTGCCGCCGCTAACAGTCCCGATGCGAACAACCTCGTCTGGATCGACATGGAGATGACCGGACTGCAGCCCGAGTCCGACCGCATCATCGAGATCGCGGTGCTGGTCACCGATCCGCAGCTGGCCATCGTCGCCGAGGGCCCGGTGCTCGTCGTGCACCAGCCCGACGAGGTGCTCGAGGCGATGGATTCCTGGAACAAGAGCACGCACAAGAAGACCGGCCTCATCGAGCGCGTGCGCGCCTCGAGCATGACCGAGGCCGAGGCCGAGCGCGCGGCGCTCGAGTTCGTGAGCCAGCACGTGCCCGCCAGCAACTCGCCGATGTGCGGCAACTCGATCTGCCAGGACCGGCGCTTCCTCGCGCGCTGGATGCCGCGGCTGGAAGCGCACTTCCACTACCGCAACCTCGACGTCTCGACGCTGAAGGAGCTGGTGCGCCGCTGGAAGCCCGAGCTGAAAGGCTTCACGAAGGAAGGCAAGCACGAGGCGCTGGCCGACATCCTCGAGTCGATCGAGGAGCTCAAGTTCTACCGCAAGACCGTGATGACGATCTAGGGTTTGCCGATCGCGGCGGCGATTTCCCGGCTGATCGCCGCGAGCGCCGCGCTATGGGCAGCGGCGAGCGCTTCGTAGTCCTTGCCGGCGATCTTCTCGCGCACTACAGAGCGGCCGCTGCGCTTCCCGCTCTTGGCGGTGACCGTCCACAGCGCCTCGATCAGCACCGCGTCGGCGGGCGACTCGAAGCGCTGCACGTCGAGCGCGACGCGGTAGTCGGCGTCGCCATTCCGCTGTGCCGCGACGCGGGCGCCGAGCGTGGTGGCCAGGTTGGCGGCCACCACGCGCGCGATGGCGCCCTTCAGGGGCTCGGCCCAGCGCGCCTGCTCGGCGATCTGCACCTGGTTCGCGCCGAGCCGCACCACGATCTGCGGCCGGTCGACCATCTCGGGGATGCTGACGGGGCCGACCGCGATCGAGGGGGCGCCTTCGGCGGCCGCGGGCGGCTCGGGCGCGTTCAGCGTATAGAAGCGCTCGCGCGGGGGGCTGCCGCATGCGGCGAGCATCAAAACCGATAGGAGGAGCGGGCGGATCAATCGGCGCTCTTGCCCCGCAGCAGCGCCTGCGGGTTGCGCTCGAGGTAGTCGGCGAGCAGGCGCAGGCTCTGCGCCGTGCGCGTCAGCTCGTGCGCCGCTTCCTGCAGCTCGCCGAAGAACGCCGAGTCCGGCGCGAGGCTCTTCTCGGCATTGGCGAAGGTGCGGCTCGCGTCGCTCATGGTGCGGGTCGCCTCGCCGAGCGTCTTTCTCATCTCGGCGAGCGTGGCGCGCGCCTCGGGGGCGAGCTCGGTGTCGAGGCGCGTCACCAGCGAGTTCACGCTCTGCAGCGTGTCGCTCAGGTCGGCGGCCAGCGTCTCGAGCGGCACGCGCTCGAGCTTGTTGGCGAGGCTGACGAGCGTGGCGTGCAGGTCTTCGAGCGTGCTCGGCGTGGTCGGCAGCTCGGGCGGCGTCTGGGCAAAGTCGAGCTTCGCGCGCGGGGCGTCGGGGAAGAAGTCGAGCGCGACATAGAGCTGGCCGGTGAGCAGGCTGCCGGTGCGAAGCTGCGCACGCAGGCCTCTCTCCACCAGGCTGGCGAGCAGCTTGGTGTCCCGCGGCAGACGCCCGCCCTTCGCGCCGCCGCGCAGGCGCGAGGTGAAGCGCTCCGGGTAGACGCGGATCTCGACCGGGATCGAGATCTTCTGGGTGGCGGGATCGTATTGCGTGTGGATCGCCGCCACCTCGCCGACGACGATGCCGCGGAAGTCGACCGGCGCACCCGGCTGCAGGCCGCGCACCGACTGGTTGAAGACCAGCACGAAGCTGTCGGCGAGCCGGTCGGGGCTCTTGAAGGCGTGCGCCTGGCTGCGGTGCAGCTCGAACACCGTGTCCGCGGCAAGCGTCGCCGGGTCGGCTTCCTCGAAGGGCGTGGCGAAGGCGACGCCGCCGATCGCGAGCGAGACCAGCGACTCGGTCTTCACGCGCACGCCCTCCGCGTCGAGCGCCACGTCGATGCCGCTCGCGTGCCAGAAGCGGCTGCGGGCGCTGACGAACTGGTGGTAGGGCGCGTTGATGAATACCGTGACGTTCACCGCCTGGCCGTCCTTCTCCAGCTCGTAGGCCGCGACCTGCCCGACCTGCAGGCGCCGGTAGTAGACCGGCGAGCCGACATCGAGCGAGCCGATGTCCTCGGCGCGCAGCGTCAGCTGCCGTCCGGGTGAGTCAGTGGCGAAGGCGGGCGGTTGCTCGAGGCCGACGAAGACCCGCGAACGTTGCGTCGACTTGCCGACGTCCGCCGCTACATACGAGCCGGAGAGCAGCGTCTGCAGCCCGGAGATCGTGCTGCCGGAGATGCGCGGCCGCACCACCCAGAAGCGCGTGTCGGCCACCACGCGGCTCTCCGCGCCCTTGACCAGCTCCGCCGTGGCGATCACGCCGGAAAGATCGGGGGCGAGGTTGATCTCGGTGATGTGGCCGACGTCGATGTCCTTGTACTTGATCTTGGTCTTGCCGGCCTGCAGGCCCTCGGCCGTGCGGAAGCTGATGATGATCGTCGTGCCGCGCTCGAGCCAGTGGCTGACGGCGAGCCACGCGCCGACGGCGAGCGCGATCGCCGGCACGATCCATACCAACGGAAACGCTCGCCCCGCTTTCGGCGCCGCCAGCGCTTGAGGAATGTCAGGCCGGGATGCTTCGCTCACGAGGCTCCTTCGCGGGATCCCAAATAAGGCGCGGATCGAAGCTCCGCGCCGCGGCCATCGTCAGCACCACCACGGCGCCGAAGGCGAGCGCGGCCGGCCCGGCGCGCACGCTCGCGAGCGCGGTGAGCTGCACCACCGTGACGAGCAGCGCGACGACGAAGATGTCGAGCATCGACCAGCGGCCGACCGACTCGATCAGGCGGTAGAGGCGCGCGCGCTGGTCAGGCCGCCAGTCGGCGCCGAGCTGCACCGAGAGGAGCAGCACCACGAGGCCGATGATCTTGGCCAGCGGCACCAGGATGCTGGCGACGAACACGATCAGCGCCAGGTACCAGGAGCCGTCCCCCCACAGGAACAGCACGCCGCTGATGATCGTGTCGTCCTGCGAGCCGAAGAGCGAGCTGGTCAGCATGATCGGCAGCGTGTTGGCCGGCACGTAGAGCGCCATCGCGGCGATGAGCAAGGCCCAGGTGCGGCCGATGCTGCCGGGCTTGCGGAAGTGAAGCCGCGAGCCGCACCGGGGGCACAGCGCACCTCCCGGACCCGGCGCGCGCGACACGAGGTGGCAGGTGTGGCAGGCGAGCAGTCCGAGGCTCGCCGCGCTCGCGCTCATGCGCCGGCCTTCGCCCAAAGTTCACCCGGGTCGAAGTTCGCCTCGATCGCCGCCATCACCATCATCAGCGCGGCGAAAGACCAGAGCGCGATGCCGGCCTGGACGCTGGCGAGGTGGCCGAGCTTGACGAAGGACACGATCGTGCCGAGCACGAGCACCTCGACCATGCCCCAGCGCTTCGCGAACTGCAGCAGCCGGAACACCGCACCGAAGCGGGGCGCGCGCACGCCGAAGCGGAGCGGCACCAGCAGCCACGCCAGCGCCGCCAGCTCGGCGAGCGGCATGATGATGGCAGTGAAGAGCACGAGCGCGGCGACGAGCTGCATGTTCTGCGACCAGAGCGCGGCGACCGCGCCGGCGAGCGTCGCATCGGTGCGCTCGCCCTGCAGCTCGAGCGACAGGACGGGGAAGGCGTTCGCCAGCGCAAGCAGGACGAGCGCGGCGGTGGTCAGCGCGAGGCTGCGATTGAGGCCCTGCTCATGGCGCTGGTAGAGCGTCGCGCCGCAGCGCGCGCACCGCGCCTTGCGCGGACGAGGAACGGCGGAATCGCTCTGCAGCAGGTCACACTCGGGACAGGCCAGGAGCTCCGCGCGGTTCATTCCGCTCTTTTTTTCCTCCGCGCGGGAATCCTACCGCAGGGGGCTAAGGCTTGCTCGGCGGCCCGGTGAAGGAGCCCGACGGGGTGCCGGGCGTGCCGCCTTTCGAAGATTCGCTGCTCGTCGCGCCGCCGCCCGGGACGTCGTCGCCGACGCTCGAGCCGGTGCCGCCTTTGGGCTTCAGGCTCACCCGCGGGCGCGGCTTCGGCGGCAGCTTCTGGTCGTCCTTCTTGTCGGCGGCCTGGTCGTCTCTCTTCGGCTCAAGGTCCGGCAGCGGCTGCGCCTGGACGCCCGCCGCGCAGCCGAGGACGACCAGCAGCCCCGCGAGCCTCATGCCACCCTCATTCGACCTCAATGATGCACTCGATCTCGACCGGGATGCCCATCGGCAGCGAGCCCATGCCGACCGCCGAGCGCGCGTGCCTGCCGCGCTCGCCGAACACCTCGACGAAGAGGTCGGAGCAGCCGTTGATCACCTTCGGCTGGTCCTCGAACTCCGGCACCGCGTTCACCATGCCGAGCACTTTCACCACGCGGCGCACCTTGTCGAGGCTGCCGAGCTCGGCGCGCATCACCGCGAGGAGATCGACGCCGACCTCGCGGGCATGCTGGTACGCCTGCTCGACCGTGACCTCGCGCCCTACCTTGCCCTTCGCCCCGCGCGGGCCCTTGCCGGCGAGGAACAGGAGATTGCCGGTGCGCACCGCGTTGACGTAGTTCGCCACCGGCGCCGAGGGCGGGCGCAGCTCGAGCTTCAGCTCGCGGATGCGTTGCTCGGCGCTCATCTAGAGTCCGGGATTGGTGTCCTTGGGGAAAGGCGAGGCGGGCGAGTCCGGATTCAACGGCCGCTCGTAGGCCCGGCTCGGCGCGCCGCCGAGCGTCGGCAGCGTGTCCGCCGGGCGCTGCTCCGGCTTGCCGTCGCGCGGGCCGAAGGTGATCCTCGGCTCGGAGGACACGGGCTCTTCCAGCCGCAGGTTGAGGGGCCGCCGTTCTGCGGCCTTCGGTTCCGGCGCCGGCGCTGGCGCCTGTGCCGCGGCCGAGCCGGCAATCAGCAGAAGGAGCGCGAGCGCTCTCATTGCAGCGGCACCACCTTGCCGGGGTTCAGCAGGTTGTCGGGGTCGAACACGCGCTTGATGTCGCGCATCACGTCGATCACGTCGTCGCCGAGCTCCAGGCGCATCGAGCCCATCTTCCCCATGCCGACGCCGTGCTCGCCGGTGCAGGTGCCTTCGAGGCGCAGCGCGCGCTCGACCAGGCGCTTGTTGAAGGTCTTCGCGATCTCGGTCTCCTCCGGCTTCGCCGGGTCGACGAGCAGCATCAGGTGGAAGTTGCCGTCGCCTATATGGCCGAGGAGCGGCACCGGCGCGAAGTAGTTCTTCACGTCCTCCATCGTCTCGTGCACGCACTCGGCGAGGCGCGAGATCGGCACGCACACGTCGGTCGACACGGCGCGCGAGCCGGGCCGGATCTGCAGGCAGGCGAAATAGGCGTCGTGCCGCGCCTGCCAGAGCTGCGTGCGCTCCTCCGGCTTCGTCGCCCAGACGAAGTCCTTGCCGCCATGCTCCTTCGCGATCGCCTGCACCGCCTCTGCCTGCTCGACCACCGAGCTCTTCGAGCCGTGGAACTCGAAGAACACGGTCGGCGCCACGCGGTAGTTCGTCTTCTTGTACTTGTTGATGGCGTCGACCGTCTTGTCGCAGACGATGTCGCAGCGCGCGATCGGGATGCCCGACTGGATGGTGGTGATCACCGTCTGCGTGCAGCCGTCGACCGAGTCGAACGCGCACACCGCCGCCGACATCGCCTCCTGGACCGGATAGAGGCGAACCGTCACCTCGGTGATGATGCCGAGCGTGCCCTCCGAGCCGACGAAAAGGCGCGTCAGATCGTAGCCGGCGGCGGATTTCTTCGCGCGGCGCGAGGTCTGGATGATGCGGCCGTCGGCGAGCACGACTTTCAGCGAGAGCACGTTCTCGCGCATCGTGCCGTAGCGCACGGCGTTGGTGCCCGAGGCGCGCGTCGCCGCCATGCCGCCGATCGTCGCGTCGGCGCCGGGGTCGACCGGGAAGAAGAGCCCGGTGTGCTTGATGTACTCGTTCAACTGCTTGCGCGTGACGCCCGCCTCCACCACGGCGTCGAGGTCCTCCTCGTGCACCGTGAGCACCTGGTTCATCTGCGAGAGGTCGATCGACACGCCGCCGTTGATGGCGAGGATGTGGCCTTCGAGCGAGGTGCCGACGCCGAAGGGGATCATCGGCACGCGGTGGCGGCGGCAGATGTCGACCACGTCGCGCACCTCTTCGGTAGTTCTTACATAAACAACCGCATCCGGGAGTGCGTACGGGAAGTAGGACTCGTCCTTGCCGTGGTGCTCGCGCACCGCGGCCGACGTCGACACCCGCTCGCCGAGCAGCGCCTTGAGCTCCGCCAGCACCGATTGGTCGAACTCGCGCGCCTTGTTCATCGGCCTATTTTAGTTTGATCTCGCCCTCGAAAGGCACCCTGACGCCAAGCTGAGGAATCTCCAGCGTGCACTTGGCGACGAGGGTCTCGTCGCCCTGGAGCTTGCCGCTCATCATCGCCTTCTGCACCGCCTGCTCGATCTCGCGCTGCGAGTTGACGCCCACCATTTTCAGGAACTTGCGGATGCTGAGGTTGAAGGTTTCCTGGTCCATCAGTTTCCTTTCTCTAGGATCTTATTCGCCAACTGCTTGCCCAGCTCGACGCCCCACTGGTCGAAGCTGTTGATGTTCCAAACGACGCCCTGCGTGAACACCTTGTGCTCGTAGAGCGCGATCAGCCGCCCGAGGTTGCGCGGCGTGCAGCCGTCGAGGAACAACAGGCTGGAGGGCCGGTTGCCGGGATACTGCTTGTGCGGCGGCAGCTTCGGCTCGTCGGTGCCGAAGGCCAGCGCATCCGCCTGGGCGCGGGCGTTGGCGCTGAGGTTCTTCTCCAGCCCGAGGTCGATGAAGTCGCACGGCACGACCTGCGTGCCCTGGTGCAGGAGCTGGTGGAAGGAGTGCTGGCTCACCGTGCCTTCCGCCCCCCAAAGCACCGGCGCGGTCGCGTAATCCACTTCGCGCCCCGCGTGGTCCACCCGCTTGCCGTTGGACTCCATCTCCAGCTGCTGGAGATACGCGGGCAGCAGGCGCAGCGCGTTCGAGTACGGCAGCACGCAATGCGTCGGGGTGCCGAGGAAGTTCGTGTTCCAGACGCCGATCAGCGCCATCAGCACCGGGATGTTCTTCTCCAGCGGCGCCTGCGCGAAGTGCTGATCGACTTCTCTGCCTCCTTCCAGGAATTCCTGGAAGGAGTCCGGCCCGATGGCGCACATGGCGGCGAAGCCGACCGCGGACCACACCGAGAAGCGCCCGCCGACCCAGTCCCACATCGGCAGCACTTCGCTCACGCCGAACCTCCTCGCCAGCTCGACGTTCGAGCTGACGCCATGGAAATGCCTGCCGCCCCAGCGCTTGGCGGCTTCGGCGTTAGCCATCGTCTCCTGCGTGGTGAACGTCTTCGAGGCAATGACGAACAGCGTGTCCTCCGGCCTCGCGCCGTCGAGCGCGCGCCCGAGGTCGCGCGGATCGACGTTGGCGGCGAAGCGCACGTCGACCCTTCCGTCGGCGAGCGCGTCGGCCAGCAGGCGCGGGCCGAGGTCCGAGCCGCCGGTGCCGAGGTTGATGACGCGCCTGAATTTGCCGCCGCGCACTTCGGCGGCGAGCTTGCGCATGCGCTCCAACGTTGCCTTCACCTCCGAGGGAGGATGGGACGCGCGCAGCGCGGTATGCCACGCCGGGCGGTTCTCGGTCGGGTTGACTACCTTGCCGGAGAGGAGCGCTTCGCGCCACTCGGCGAACCCGCGCTCCTCGGCGAGGTGCGCGAGGAGGCGCAGCGTGATCGCGCCCACGCGCTGGCGCGAGTAGTCGTAGCGCACGCCGGCAGCCTCGACTCTCATCTGGGAGGCGCGCTGCGCGTCGGCGCCGAACAGCTCGCGCAGATGCACCGTGCGCCAGCTCTCGGCGTGGGCGGAGAGCTGCGTCCATGCTTTGCACTCGATCGGCGGGCTCGTGTTCACTTCTGCAGCCGGTAAAGGCGGTAGCGCTCGGCGCGGTCGCCGGGGCGGCCGGTATCGGCGAGCTTGGCCCAGCGCATGCCGGCGACCGGCGGCGGCGCGTCGAGCTCGTGCTGCGGGCTACCCTGGACGAGCACCAATGGACAGGCGGCGGGCTTCAGCACATCGAATGGCTGCGCGCGGATGCCGCCATGGTAGTCGAGCGCGGCGGCCTGCGACACGCCGAGCCAGCGCTGCGCGATGCACTTCGGGTTCGCGGGCAGCTTCCGCTTGATCTCGAGGGCGACGCCGCGGTAGCTCTTCTGGTAGTCGACCCAGGGCATCCACAGCATGGCGAAGGTGCCCCACAGCAGCACCGCGCCCGCCGCCCAGCGCGCGACGCTGCGCAGCGGCGAGAACGAGGTGAAGAAGACCACCTGGACCCAGGCCACGGCGAGGACCAGCGCGAAGCCCACGGCGAGCGGCTGCACGTGGGCGACGAAGCCCGGCGCGATGCGCGCGAAGTTGCGCGCGATGGGCCCCGGCACGCCGCTCGCCATGGCGATGAAGCCGAGCCACACGCCGGCGGCGAACACGGCGAAGGTGAGCGCGCCGAACCAGTCGAGGGCGCCGAACGCGCCGCGGCGCAGCGTGAAGATGCCGTGCGCCGCGAGGAGCGCGAGCGGCGCGAGCAGCGGGACCAGGTTTTCGTCCTGCGGCGGCCCGAAGATCACGAACAGCACGATCATCAGGCCGATGGTGAGCGCGGGCACGAAGAGCCGTGCCTCGCGCCAGCGCCGCCGCAGCGACCACGCGCTCCACAGCGCGAGCGGCCAGGCCGGCCAGGTGAACCAGCTCGCGGTGGCGAAGAGGTGGCGGAAATTCTCGGCCGCGCCCGACTGCGGCTGCAGCGCGAGCGCGCGCCACGTGGCGAAGGCCTCGGGCGAGCGCAGCGCCAGGGCGAGCGGCCAGGACGCGCCGACCAGGATCGCGGCGGCCGCTGCCGTGGCGAGGAAAGGCGTGCTGCGGCGCATGCGCCATTGCGGGCAGGCGAAATGCGCGACGAGCACCGCGGCCGCGAGCGCGGCCGGCGCGATCCACGTGGCCGAGAGAAAGGCGAGGCCGAGCGCCACGCCGAACGCGACGCCTGCGCGCACGGGCTTGCGCTCGGTGTAGGCCAGCGCGGCGAGCGCGCCGCACATCGCCGCCAGCGAAGCGAGCTCCGGCAGCGCTTCGTGCGAGTGGACCAGGAGCCCGATGCAGCCGAGGAGAATCAGCAGCGCGGCGCAGGCCGTGATGGGTTGCCGCTCTTCGTCTGCCCATTCGCGCCCGGCGGTGTAGATAAGCGCGAACGCCGCCGCGACAAATGCGCCGCTGGCGAGGCGCGCGGCGTTATGGAACTGGAAGAGCCACCCGAAGAGGTAGCCGAAGGCGAGCGCGAACCAGTGGTAGAGCGGCTGATCGTTGAGCCACACCTCGCCCGCGATGCGCGGCACGACCAGATCGCCGCTCACCGCCATGCCGTGCACGATGCCGAGGCCGATCGCGTCCTGCGACTTCCACAGATCGTGCGCGGCGAGGCCGGGCAGGATGAAGGCCGCCGCGAGCACCGCGAGCGCCGCGGGCGACGGCGGCAACGTGAGCCGGGGCAGCATAGCCCCGGGGTTTACTTCGTCTTCTTGGTGTAGCGGCGCCTGAACTTCTCGACGCGGCCGGCGGTGTCGACGAGCTTCTGCTTGCCGGTGTAGTAGGAGTGGGACTCGGAAGAGACCTCGACCTTGATGACCGGGTATTCCTTGCCGTCGGTCCACTTCATGGTGTCGCGACCCTTGGTGTCGATCGACGAGCGCGTGAGGATGCCGTGGTTCGCGCTCGTGTCGAGGAAGATGACCGGCTTGTATTCGGGGTGAATGCCTGATTTCATGACGGGGCCTTCTTTGCGAAGGCGCGGATTATACAGGGGTTTTTAGCCCCGGCGCATGGAATCGAAGAACTCGGCGTTGGACTTGGTGGCCTTCAGCTTGTCGATCAGGAATTCCGCCGCCTCGAGCTCGTCCATCGGGAAGAGGAGCTTCCGCAGCACCCACACCTTCTGCAGGATCGGCTGCTCGATCAGGAGCTCCTCGCGGCGGGTGCCGGAGCGGTTCACGTTGATCGCCGGGTAGATGCGCTTCTCGTGCATCCGGCGGTCGAGGTGCACCTCCAGGTTGCCGGTGCCCTTGAACTCCTCGTAGATCACGTCGTCCATGCGGCTGCCCGTGTCGATGAGGGCGGTGTCGATGATCGTTAGCGAGCCGCCTTCCTCGACGTTGCGCGCGGCGCCGAAGAAGCGCTTGGGTTTCTGCAGCGCGTTGGCGTCCACACCGCCGGTGAGCACCTTGCCGGAGGCCGGCACTACCGTGTTGTACGCGCGGGCCAGGCGGGTGATCGAATCGAGCAGGATGACCACGTCCTTCTTGTGCTCGACCAGGCGCTTCGCCTTCTCGATCACCATCTCGGCGACCTGCACGTGGCGCGCAGCCGGCTCGTCGAAGGTCGAGGCCACCACCTCGCCGCGCACCGAGCGCGACATCTCGGTCACTTCCTCGGGCCGCTCGTCGATCAGCAGCACGATGAGCGTGATCTCGGGATGGTTCGCCACCAGGGCGTGCGCGATGTGCTGCAGCATCACCGTCTTGCCGGCTTTCGGCGGGCTGACGATCAGGCCGCGCTGGCCTTTCCCAATGGGCGCCACTATATCCAGCACGCGCCCGGTGATGTTCTCCTCGGCCTTGATCTCCCGCTCGAGCTTGAACGCCTTGTCCGGATGAAGCGGCGTCAGGTTCTCGAACAGGATCTTGTTCTTCGCCGCCTCCGGGGTCTCGCCGTTGACCTTGTCGACCTTGACCAGGGCGAAGTAGCGCTCGCCGTCCTTGGGCGTGCGGATCTCGCCCTCGATCGAGTCGCCGGTATGCAGGTTGAAGCGCCGGATCTGCGACGGCGACACGTAGATGTCGTCGGTGCTCGCGAGGTACGAGGTCTCGGGCGAGCGCAGGAAGCCGAAGCCGTCGGGCAGCACCTCCAGCGTGCCGTCGCCGAAGATCGAGGCGCCCTTCTTCGCCTGGTTCTTGAGCAGGGCGAAGATCAGGTCCTGCTTGCGCATCCGGCTCGCGTTCTCGATGCCGTTGGCGACGGCCATCTCCACGAGCTGGGTGACGTGGTGGGATTTGAGCTCCGAAAGGTGCAGTGGCACCGGGACGCTGCCGCCGCCCTCGTTCGTCTCGGGACGGGCGTCGGCTCGCTGCGCCGGGGCTTGCGCTGTTTCGGGCGGGACCGCTTGAGGTCTGGCCATGACTAGGGAAATTGCGCCGAGACTGGCGGCGCGGACTGCATTTGGATTTTGTTGCTGGAACCCCGCCCCCTCATTTTCCTCGCGCGGGCGGGGGGCTCAACGACCGGTACAGAATAGAAAGATCAGATGTTGCTGTCAAGGAAAGCGGTGAGCTGCGACTTCGACAGCGCGCCGACGCGGGTGGCCTCGACGTTGCCGTTCTTGAAGAGCATCAGCGTCGGGATTCCCCGGATGCCGAACTTGGCCGGCACGCTCTGGTTCTCGTCGACGTTGATCTTCGCCACCTTCAGGCGGCCTTCGTACTCCTTGGCGATCTCGTCCAAGATCGGCGCGATCGACTTGCACGGGCCGCACCATTCGGCCCAGTAGTCGACCAGCACCGGGGTGTCGGACTTGAGGACCTCCGGATCGAAGCTCTCGTCGGTCACATGCTGGATTGCGGGGCTGCTGATGGTGGGACTGCTCATGATTCTCCGTTGGGGGTATTGCAGGAAGACCCCCATTATGAGGCCGCGCGCCGCCCAAATGCTAAACTGTTGATCCAGAATGACTTACGCGCTATGACCTACGTAGTTACCGAAAGCTGCATCAAGTGCAAGTACACCGACTGCGTCGACGTCTGCCCGGTCGACTGCTTCCGCGAGGGGCCGAACATGCTGGTGATCGACCCCGACGAGTGCATCGACTGCACGCTGTGCGTACCCGAGTGTCCGGTCGAGGCGATCTTCGCGGAGGACGACGTGCCCGACTCGCAGAAAGAGTTTACTGAATTGAACAAGGCACTCGCGCGAGTCTGGAAGCCGATCATCGAGAGGAAGCCCGCGCCGCCCGACGCGGACGAATGGGCAAAGAAAAAAGAGAAGAGGCAGCTGCTCGAAAAATAATCGCGAGCGCAGCGCAGCAATTTGCGCAGCGCAATTGCCGCATTGCAGAAATATTGTCGTCGTAATGACCACAGTGATTTTGAAGTCTCACTCTGCCGAGAAAAATTTTTCGGCAGTCACACTTTTGAAAGCTTGAGCGCGTAATCTGTCCCTTCGAACAGGAGGGAAACGAATGGATCAAGGTCGCCTCGCGTTTACCGCGGTTTATCTCAAGTCGAACAGCGGCTATATCGGCTTCATCGAAGAGTTGCCCGGCGTGAATTCGCATGGCCGCACGCTGGATGAAGCGCGCGAGACGCTGCAGAAGCTGGCAGCGGTCGTGTTCGACGAGGAGCGGCGCGAGGCGGAGGAGCTGATCGCCGGCAAGGACGTCGTGCGCGAATCGTTCTTCGTGCCGATCCCGCGGCCGGCGTAGATTTTCCAGTCACCCAAAAAGGGACCTGCGGGTCCCTTTTTCATTTCTAGTGCTCGTACATCCCTTGGTGCACCTTGCCGCGGAAGACGCGATACGAATAGATGGTGTAGCCGACGATGAAGGGCAGGACGAGGAGCGCGCCGACGGCCATGAATTCGAGCGCGCTCGGGTCCGCGGCGGCGTCCCAGATCGTGAGATGGTCCATCACCACATAGGGAAAGAGGCTGTAGGCGAGGCCGATGAAGGCGAGCGCGAAGATCGCCACCGCGCCGCCGAAGGGCTTGGTATCGGATTTGCCGAGCACCACCCACACCCAGACGCCGATGGCGATGGTGGCGAGCGGCAGCGCCATGAGGCCCAGGGTGCGCGGGAAGTCGAACCAGCGCAGCCGCACCGTCTCGCTCGCGAGCGGCGTGCCGAGGCTCACCAGCGCTACGCCGAGCGCCACCCACAAGAGGCCCCATTTCGCCCAGCGCACGGCCTTTTCCTGCAGGGCGCCGCGCGTGCGCAGTACCAGCCAGGTCGCGCCGAGGAGCACGTAGCCGCCGCAAAGGCTCGCGCCGACGACGATGGCGAAGAGCCAGTAGCCAAAACCCGAGTCGAACCCGGTGACGTAGCGGCCGAGCATCAGCCCCTGCGCGAACGACGCAAGCGTCGAGCCCGCCCAGAAGAGCCAGTTCCAGAGCTCGCGGTGCCAGCCCTCGGCCTTCACGCGCAGCTCGAAGGCCACGCCGCGCAGCATCAGCCCGACGAGCATCGCCGCCACCGGCAGGTAGAGCGCGCCGAGGATCTCGCCGTGCGCCACCGGAAAGGCGACGAGGAGGAGCCCGACGCCGAGCACGAGCCAGGTCTCGTTCGCGTCCCAGAACGGCGCGATGGCGGCGACCATCACCTCCTGCTCCTCGCGGCTGGCCGCCGGCATCAGCATGCCGATGCCCAGGTCGTAGCCGTCGAGCAGCACGTAGGCGAGGATGGCGAAGGCCATCAGCGCAGTGAAGACGAGGACCAGGTCCATCAGCCTCTCCTCGAAAGGTGGGTCAGCGTGACCATGTACGCGAGGAGCAGCGCCGAGTACGTGAGCACGTAGGCGGTCAGGCTCGCGCCGAGCTTCGCGCCGCTGGCCGGGCCCACCGCATCGGCGGTGCGCAGGATGCCCGTAACCAGCCAGGGCTGGCGGCCGATCTCGGTGACGAGCCAGCCGGCGAGCGTCGCGATCCAGCCGGCGAAGGTAAAGCCGGCGAAGGTCCAGAGCAGCCACTGCGGCGGCGCCTGTGCCCTGAGCCAGTACTGGCTGCCCCACGCGAGGATCAGCATCAATACGCCCATGCCGACCATCACGCGGAAGGCGAAGAACACCGGCGCGACCGGCGGATGGTCCTCGAAGGCGTCTAGCCCTTTCAGCTCGGCGTTCGGGTCGTGCGCGAGGATCAGGGACGCGCCTTTGGGCACCATGACCGCGAAGTCGGTGCGCCGCTCGCGCTCGTTCGGGATGCCGAACAGCGTGAGGCCGGCGCCGCGCTCGGTGTGCCAGATGGCTTCCAGCGCCGCGATCTTCGCCGGCTGGTGCTCGAGCGTATTCAGGCCATGCATGTCGCCGACCACGATCTGCAGCGGCACCAGCACTGCGGCGAGGCGCGCGCCGAAGCGCAGGGTCTTCAGCGCCGCGCCGTCCGCCGGCTCGGCGAGGAGGCGCCACGCCGAGAGCCCGGCGACGACGAACGCCGACGTGATGCCGGAGGCGAGCAGCATGTGCGTCAGGCGATAGGGGAACGAGGGATTGAAGATCACCCGCCACCAGCTCTCGGCGATCAGCACGCCGCCGACCTGGACATGGCCCGCCGGCGTCTGCATCCAGGAGTTCAGCGCGAGGATCCAGAAAGCCGAGAGGGTGGTGCCGGCCGCGACGATCAGGGCGGAGGCGACGTGCACGCGGCCCGAGACGCGCTGCATGCCGAAGAGCATCACGCCGAGGAACGTCGCCTCGAGGAAGAACGCGGTCAGCACCTCGTAGGCGAGGAGCGGCCCGGCGACGTTGCCGACCTGGTTCATGTAGCCCGGCCAGTTAGTGCCGAACTGGAAGCTCATGACGACGCCGGAGACCACGCCCATGGCGAACGTCAGGGCGAAGATGCGCACCCAGAGCTTGTACGTGCGCAGCCAGGCCTCGTCGCGCGTCTGCTCATAGCGGACGCGGAACCACGCGACGATCCACGCGAGCCCGATGGTGATCGTCGGAAACAGGATGTGGAAGCCGATGTTCAGCCCGAACTGGATGCGGGACAGGATCAGGGCTTCGTCCATGCGGCGCTAATATAGGCCGTCATGGAGCGGCCGGGCTACAAGAGTCACGACGAGCGCGAGTACATGACGCAGGGCTGGTGGCGCGAGGACGACACGCTCTGGCATTGGCTGCGCAAGCATGCCAGCTCCAAGCCCGAGCATCCCGCGGTCATTTCCTATGCCGGCGTCATCACCTGGCGCGCCCTTCACGACCGGGTCCTCAGGGCGGCGAGCGGCCTGCGCGAGAAGGGCATCGCGGCAGGCGACGTCGTCGCATTGCAATTGCCGAACGTCCCCGAGTTCCTGATCGCGCACCTCGCCATTGCACGCCTCGGCGCGGTGATGTGCACGGTGCACGTGCCTTACCGCGGCGCCGAGATCGAGGCGATCCTCGCGCACAGCGGCGCGAAGCTCTTTCTCACCGCGGCCTACCCCTTTGGCGAGCTCGAGGCGAGCGAGCCAATGCCTGGAGATGCGGGCCCCGATGCGCGGGACCCGTTCCTTCTGCTCTACACCTCCGGCACCACCGCGTCGCCGAAGGCCGTGCCGCACGCCTATCGCACGATGCTCGGCAACAGCCGCATGGGGGCGTATGAGCATGGGCTCACCGCGCGCTCGCGCGTCCTCTGCCCGGCGCCGTTCTCGCATCTCTATGGGCTCTACTCGCTGCACTGCGCGTGGTCCGTCGGCGCCTGCACCATCCTCCTCCCGGCATTCAAGCCCGACGAGCTCGCGCAGGCCGTCGAGCGGTGGAAACCGACCGCGCTGTGGACGGCGCCGGCGCATGTCGCGGCGTGCAGGAATGCCGGTCTCTTCGACAAGCGCGACTGGTCATCGCTCCGGCTCGCGATCGTCTCGGGCTCCATGGCGCCGCCCGCGCTCGTGCGCAGCTTCGCCCAGAAGCTGCCGCTCTGCGCGGTGACGCAACTGTGGGGCATGACCGAGTTGCAGGCGGCGCTCTATACGCGGCCGGGCGACGGCACCGAGGCCGCCGCCACGAGTGCCGGCCGGCCGAGCCCCGGCACCCAGGTGCGCATCGCCGACGAAGGCGAGCTGCAGGTGCGCGGGCCGCTGACCTTCTCCGCCTACTACAGCAACCCGGAGGCGAATGCCCAGGCCTTCACCCTCGACGGCTGGTTCCGCTCCGGCGACCTCGCCGAGCAGCGCGGCCAGTATTACGCCATCACCGGCCGCATCAAGGACGTGATCAATCGCGGCGGCGTCAAGTTCAATCCGGCGGACGTCGAAGCGATGCTCGACGCGCATCCGCGGATCCTGCAGTCGGCGATCGTGCCGATGCCCGACCCGGTGCTCGGCGAGAAGGCCTGCGCGTTCATCACCGTCAGGCCGGGCTGCGATGCGCCCCACCTGCAGGAGGTCATCAACTATCTGCTCGACATGCAGATCGCGAAGAACAAGCTGCCCGAGCGCCTGGTGGTGATTCCCGAGATGCCGCTCACGCCGACGCGCAAGATCATCAAAGGGAAGCTCCGGCTGCCGGAACAAGCGTGAGCCGCTTCGCCCTCGTCGTCACCGCGATGCTCGCGCTCGCGTACGCCTACGTCGGCTCGCGACTCGCGACCGGGCCCGCGAGCGCCGCGGCGCTCGCCGTGCCGTTCGTGCTCATCTGGATCATGCCGGTGGTCTATTGGGGCACCGGCCGCAGCCGCGAGGGCCTCATCGACCAGCTCCTGCATCGCGCGAGCTACCTGTCGATGGCCTGGGTGAGCTTCGCGCTGGTCCTCACGATCGCGCGCGACCTGGCGCTCATCGCCACCGCCTGGACGCCGGGCGCGCATGCGGTCGTCGCCACCGCCGGCGTGCCGGTGGTGCTGGGCGGCTCGCTGGTGGCGATGGCGTTCGGCGCCGCCGCGGCCTTCCGCGGGCCGCGTATCGAGCGCGTCGATCTGCCGGTGCCGGGACTGCATCCCGACCTCGACGGCTTGCGCATCGTGCAGATCAGCGACCTCCACGTCGGCCCGAACATCGGCCGGCGCTACGTGCAGCGGGTGGTCGACCTTTCCCGGTCATTGCATCCCGACCTCGTCGTCCTGACCGGCGACATCGTCGACGGCCCGGTGCCGCGCCTCGCGCCGCACGTCGCGCCGCTCGCCGAGCTGGCGCGCGGCGGCAACGCATTTTTTATTTTGGGCAATCACGACTGCTACGCCGGCGCGGACGCCTGGATCGCGCATTTCCGAGAGATGCGGATGATTGTGCTGCTCAACTCGCACGAGATCGTGCGTAAGGGAGCCGCGCGCCTCCTCGTCGGCGGCGTGGTGGACCCGGCGTACGGGCGGGCACGCCCGGAGATTTCCATTCGTGAACCCGCGGATTTCAAGCTGCTCCTCGCGCACAACCCGCGCCTCGCGCCGCTCGGCGCAAGAGCGGGCTTCGACCTCCAGCTCTCGGGCCACACGCACGCCGGCCAGTTCTTCCCCTGGACGCTCGCCGTGCGCCTGGTGCACGCGCCGCACGTCGCCGGCCTTTCGCGCGAAGGCGCGATGCAGGTCTACGTCAGCGCGGGCACC
>DASQAW010000102.1:0-2785 GCA_035635495.1 Burkholderiales bacterium | reverse complement strand
GCGCTGCCGTTCGAGGCGCGCGACTGGCGCACCGGCCTCGACCAGGGTATCGCCGACCTGCGCATCGCCTACTCGCCGGACCTCGGCTACGCCAAGGTCGATGCCGAGGTGGCGGCGATCGTGCGCAAGGCGCTCGACGTGTTCACCGATCTCGGCGCGAAGGTGGAAGAGAAGAACCCGGGGTTCGAGAACCCGGAAGCCATCTTCCGCACGCACTGGTTCGCGCCGGCCGCGCAGCTGGTGAACGGGTTGCCGGCGGAAAAAAGAAAGCTGGTCGACCCTGGGCTGCTGGAGGTCGCCGAGCAGGGATCGAAGATCGGCGCGGCGGAAATCCTGGATGCGCAGATGAAGCGCGGCGCGCTCGGCGCGCACATGAACCTCTTCCACCGCGACTACGACCTGCTGGTGACGCCGACGCTCGCGGTCGCGGCGTTCGACGTCGGGCAGGAATTTCCGCCGGGGAAGAAGCGCTGGATCGACTGGACGCCCTTCTCGTTCCCCTTCAACCTGACGCAGCAGCCGGCGGCGTCGATTCCCTGCGGCCTGACCAAGGCGGGATTACCGGTGGGTCTGCACCTCGTCGGCCCGCGCTATGCCGACGCGCTCGTGCTGCGCGCCGCGCGCGCCTTCGAGACGGCGCGGCCGATCGCCCCGCCGGATCTGGCGAAGCTCGGGCGGCGCTAGCCCCTTACTTGCACATCAGATTGCCGGCCTTGAAGTCGATGGACTTGGTGCAGTCCTGCTCGTTGATCTTGCGGCCCCTCTCCATGTCCGGAACCTGGCTCGAGTCGGTCGCGCCGGCGATGCCCGCCGAATACGCCTCCGGAGCCGCCTGCACCGGCATCCTGGCGGTATCGGCCGCCGGCTGCGTTGCGGGCGTGCTCGAACAGCTCGCGAGCGTGGCAGCGAGGATGAGGACAATGACACAGCGGTAAGCCATGGGTCGCTCCTTTCCTTTCTTATTGGTGCTGCCCATTCTATGCTTTCGCATGATTCGCGTTCTCGCCGCCCTCGCGTTCGTCGCCTTCGTCAGCCCGGCACAGGCCACGTGCCTTTTCGCACGCGATTCGAAGCCGCAGGACTGGTACGACTGGGCGGCGGTGCTGGTCGCCGCCGACGTGACCGCGATAGAACCGCAGGCGCGCGTCGACGTCATCTCGCTGCGCGCGGTCGAGACCTTCAAGGGCCCGGTCGGCGCGGAGATCATGACGCTGCAGGTACCGAACAATCTCTGGGAAGCGTGCCGGCTCGAGCGGCCGGCGATCGGCGCGCGCGTGCTCGGCGCACTCAATGCCAACAACGACGCGCTCGTCGTGCCGCTTTCCGCGAGCTATGCCGAGCAAATGCGCGCGGCGAGGCCCGGCCCGGCGATTCCGATTGCCAGTCAGAACATCACGCCCGCACCAGCACCGGTCGCCGCGGCGCCGGCTGCGACGCCGGCTGCCGCCGCGGCGGCGGCAGCACCCGCCGCGCGGTGCGTCGCGACGCCGGTGTATGGCGCAACGGTGAAAGTCGAGCAATGCGAGCAGGCGGCCGGCGCCCTCTTCCTGCGCGGCGAGCTGCTGCGCGTCGCGCGGGAAAATTCGGTGCCGGCGGTGGAAGGGCTTCCGGTGCCGACGGCGGGGCAGCGCTACCTCTTCTTCAAGCCGAGCGGCCGCTGCCAGGACTTCGGCAAGAACCCGGCGCTGACCGGCCGCCTTTCGCATCCCTGCTGCGACGCGAACCAGCCTTATTGCGCGCGCAAGGCCGATTTCCTCGTGGATGACGGCCCTACGCCGCCGTCAGCTCCAGCGCCCAAGTCGAAATGACTTTGTCTTCCTCCATCATCGCGCCGCGCACGCTGTAGCGGTTGCCGTCGCGCTGCTGCAGGCATTCGAAGCCGTGGAAGCGCCCGGTCGGGCTCGAGTAGAACGAGAGGATCGAATCGCCAGCGAGGACGAAGCGCCCGCGCAGGCTGCCGAGCGCCGGGTTGCTGGAGGTCCAGTGGGTCGAGCGCGCGCCGGGGCGCATCGGCTCGATCTCGTAGCGGTTGTGCTGCAGCGCCGGCCGCGGGCCGCGAACGCGCAGCACGCCCTCGAAGTGCCACATTTCCTCTCCGTGCCGCACCGTGGTCTCGCCAGAGACCGGCGCGGCCTGGCCGCTCGCGTCGCGGTATTCGCCCTCGGCGCGCCAGCTGCCCGGCCGGAAGAGGAAGGCGTGGTCTATCCGTGCACCTTCAGGCTGTCTTCGGGCGCCTGCGCGCGCTGGTCCATCGTGTAGTCGCGCAGCACCTGCGCGATGCGCAGCCGATAGGACGCGAAGATGCGCGCGCGGCCCTGCTTCTGCGCCTCGCGGTGCTTCTGCAGGTTGCGCCACTTGCGCACGCATTCCTCGTCGCGCCAGAACTGCAGCGACACGAACTTGCCCTTGTTGGTGATGCTCTCGAAGCGCTCGAGCGAGATGAAGCCTTCCGCCTTCGCCAGGTCCGCGCGCAGCGTGTCGACGAGCGCCATGTAGTCCGGAAAACGGCCCTCGGCGGGCGTGAATTCGAAGATGACGGCAATCATGGACGCCTCCCCCCGTAAGCATTTTGCAGCAGTTCGAGCACCGGCTGGTACTCCACCTTGCGAGGGTTCGGATAGGGCGCCTGCACCGCGACGCGCGCGGCGCGCTCGAGATCGGCCTCCTTCATGCCGATATCGGCGAGCTTCATCGGCAGCCCGAGGCGCTGCTCGAGCTCCCAGATACCGGTCGGCGCGTCCGCGACATGCATGGCACGGGCAATCCGCCGCATCGCCTCGCCCGC
>DASQAW010000101.1:0-4868 GCA_035635495.1 Burkholderiales bacterium | reverse complement strand
GGGGGCTGCATGCCCAGAACCATTCTCGTGGTCGAGGACGACGCCGACATGCGCGAATGGATCAGCTTGCACTTGCGCAACGCCGGTTACACCGTGCGCGCGGTGGCCGACGGGCACCAGGCCGCGTCGGCCTGCCTCAGGGCGAAGCCCGATCTCGTGATCAGCGATCTGCATATGCCGGGCATGGGCGGCTTCGACATGATCAAGATCCTCAACTCCGAAAAGGGGTTGAAGGACATCCCGGTGATCTTCCTGACCGCCGACGAGAGCCGGCGCGAGCGCGGCGGCGCGCTGGGCGCGGCCGAGTACCTCACCAAGCCGATCAAGGCCGAAGCGCTCCTGCAGGCGGTCGAGAGCCATCTCGTAAAATAGCGCGATGGAAGTCTTGCTGGCCAATCCGCGCGGCTTCTGCGCGGGCGTCGAGCGCGCCATCGAGATCGTCGAGCGCGCGCTCGAGCTGTTCGGCGCGCCGATCTACGTGCGCCACGAGATCGTGCACAACAAGTTCGTCGTCGACCGCCTGCGCGCCAAGGGCGCCGTCTTCGTCGAGGAGCTGGCCGAGGTGCCCGCGGGGGGCACGGTCATCTTCAGCGCGCACGGCGTGTCGAAGGCGGTGCAGGCGGAAGCGGACCGGCGCGGCCTCAAGGTGTTCGACGCCACCTGCCCGCTCGTCTCCAAGGTGCACATCGAGGTGAAGAAGATGCTGCGCGAGGGCCACGAGATCGTGATGATCGGCCACCGCGGCCATCCCGAGGCCGAGGGCACGATGGGGCAGTCGGCGGTCGGCATGCACCTCGTCGAGACCCTCGAGGATGTCGCCGCGCTCGACGTCGGCCCGGCGGCGAAGCTCGCCTACGTCACGCAGACCACGCTCTCGGTCGACGACGCCAATGCGATGGTCGCGGCGCTGAAGCGGCGCTTTCCGGAGATCCGCGGGCCGAAGAGGGACGACATCTGCTATGCGACGCAGAACCGGCAGGACGCGGTGAAGTTCATGGCGCCGCAATGCGACGTGGTGATCGTGGTCGGCTCGCCGAACAGCTCGAACTCCAACCGCCTGCGCGAGGTCGCCGAGCACATGGGCGCACGCGCGTACATGGTGGACAGCGCCGAGGAGCTGCGGGCGGAGTGGGTCGCCGGGCAGCGCCGCGTCGGCGTCACCGCCGGCGCTTCCGCGCCCGAGGTGCTGGTGAACGAGCTCATCGAGCGCCTGAAGGCGCTCGGCGCGCAGAGCGTGCTGCCGCTGAAAGGGATCGACGAGACGGTGGTGTTCTCGCTGCCGCGAGAGCTGAAGGCCTAGGCGGCTACCTGCACCACTCGTTGACGGCAGCCTGCGCCTTGGCCTTCTCCTGGGCGATCTGGCTGTCTTCGAGGAAGTAGCGCTCGCCCTTGCTGTCCACGCTGCTGATCCGGCCGCCCGACTCGAAGCGCACGAGCGCCTCGCGCGCGCGCTGGCAGGCCTCCTGCTTGCGCCTTGCATCCGCGCTTTCGTCGGCGGTCTTCTTGTCCGCTTCCGCCCGCTCCTTCTGACGCTTCTGGTACGCCTGCTCGGGCGTGAGCGGCGCCTTGGCGCCCGGCTTGGGTGCCGGCGGCGCCTCGTCGGCGGGCGCCTGGCGGCTGATGACCTTCGAGCTCTGTCCGGCCGGGCAGGGCGACTGCAGGTACACGGTCTTGCCGCTCTCATCGACGCACTTGTAGACCTGCGCCGAGGCCGGCGCGGCGGCGGCGAGCGCGGCAAGAAAGAGCGTGCAGCGAACCTTGTCCATGGAATGATCTTAGCGCGCCACCTGACGGCGCGCTTAACGCCTCCGTGGCGTGAAATAACGCACGGCGGCGCAAACGGTGCACCGGCACCGCGTGCCGGTCGTGCCTCCCCGACACCCGCTCGTCGGAGACTTTTGCCGGCGACCGGTCGCGAGGCCAGACTGCGCGCCATGACCGCTAAGGGCTTCACCCTCGTAGAGATCCTGATGGTGATCGCCCTGCTCGGCGTGATGCTGGTCGCCGGCATGCCGAGCTTCCAGGCGTTCATCACCAAGACCCGCATCAGCGGCGCCACCAACGAGTTTCTCGGCGACCTTTCCTACGCCCGCAGCGAAGCCGCCACGCGCCAGGTCGAGGTGGCGATCTGCACCTCGGCCGACCAGGCCACCTGCGCCTCCGGCGGCAACTGGGCCAACGGGCGCATCATCTTCGTCGACACCAATGCCGACGGCGCGGTGAGCGTCGGCGAGACCGTGCTGCGCGTCTCGCAGCCGATGACCGGAACGACGGTCACCGTCAGCGGCTTCGGCGCCACCGACATCTTGCGCTTCCGGCCCTTCGGCGGACTGAGGCCGGCGACCGCCGGCAGCTTCAGGCTCTGCCCCCCCGCGCCGGCAGCCGGCGGCGAAGGGCGCCAGCTCGCGGTCGCGACGACGGGGCGCCCGCTGATTTCCAAGGTAACCACCTGCCCATGAGGTGCCGCGTGAATCGCAGCGCGCAATCCGGCATCACGCTGATCGAGACGATGATCGCGATCCTCGTGCTGTCCTTCGGCATGCTCGGCATGCTGTCGGTGTTCCTGAACAGCCTGAAGATCACCAGCAGCTCGCACCTGCGCAGCGTCGCCGCGCAGCAGAGCTACGCGCTCGCCGACAGCATCCGCGCGAGCCTGCCGCAGCTCACGGCGTACCCCACCGCGAGCGGCTCGGCCGTGTCGAGCTGCTTGACCACCGCCGGCTGCACCACCACCGAAATCACGCAGACCGAGATCGCGCTGTGGCAGGCGCGGCTCGCCGCGGCGCTGCCCTCGGGCGCCGGCACGATCTGCCGCGACAGCTCGCCCGGCGACGGCACGACCGGCAGCTGGGCGTGCGACGGCACCGGCCAGTTCGTCATCAAGGTGTGCTGGGACGATTCGCGCGTCGCCACCTCGAACGCGATCGAATGCGTGAGGACCAATCTGTGAGCCGCGCCGTGGGCCCCGTCCGCCAGCAAGGCATGTCGCTGATCGAGCTGATGGTGGCGATCACCATCGGCCTGGTGCTCGCCATCGTCGCCGCCAACGCGTACATGAGCGCTTCGACCGCGCAGTCCTCGCAGACCGACCTGACGCGCATCCAGGAGTCGGCGCGCTTCACCTTCGACCTCGTCGCCCGCGAGGCGCGCCTCGCCGGCTATCGGAACAACGCGGCCGCCGGGGCCGCCTGGCTGAGCTTCGATACGGCCGTGGCCGCGAACTCGTATATCACCGGCGGCAACGACGTCACGACGGTCACCGTGGCCGGCTCGACCACGACGGTGCTGAACACCAGCGACACGATCACGTTCCGCTACTACGGGCACGACAACTCCGCCGTGCCGCCGACCGCCGCCGACGGCTCGATCCTCGATTGCCAGGGCACCGCGATCCGGCGCGATCAGCTCCTCTCCGAGACCCTGTTCGTCGCCGTGGATGCCACCAACAACAACGAGCCGACGCTTTACTGCGGCACGGTGCTGACCAACGCGGCGGGCACCGTCCTCTCCCAGGCGCAGGTGCCGCTCATTCCCGGCGTCGAGAGCCTGCAGATCCTCTACGGCGAGGATACCGACGGCGACGGCGTGATCAACCGCTACGTGCCGATCGGCAGCATCACCGACCTGGGCGCGATCAAGGCGATCTGGGTGTCCGCCGTGATCCGCAGCCCCGGCAACAGCCTGCCGGCGCCGCAGACCCAGGTGTTCAACCATTTCGGCGCCACCTACGCGCCGGGCAACACCGCACCGGCGGGCGACGCCGGCGCCGTGTTCACCGGCCCGAGCGACTCGCGCTCGCGCCGCGTGGTGAGCACCATCGCCGCCCTCAGGAACAACCTATGAACCGGCAACGCGGAACCGTTCTCCTGATGTCGCTCATGTTCCTGGTGGTGCTGAGCCTCCTCGGCATCGCCATGGTGAGCTCGACCTCGGTCGAGGAGCGGATGGCGCGCAACGCGCGCGACCAGGACGTGGCGATGCAGGCCGCCGAGTCCGCGCTGCGCGACGCCCGCATCCGCATCACGGGCTACTACGCCAACCCGCCGACGCCGCTCAACAGCTGGGACTTCGCCGACGACTGCTCGAACGGCTTGTGCACGCGCAACGCCACGCAGCCGGTCTGGTCCAATTTCAGCCTCGATACGACGCCGAGCACGACGCTCGGCACCACCACCAACTCACCGACCATCTTCGGCGTGAGCGCGCAGCCGCGCTACCTGATCGAGCGGATCATCATCCAGATGCCGGGAGGCCCGATCACCGGCGTCGGCAGCGGCCTCACCGCGCACCGCATCACCGCGAAAGGCGTCGGCCGCTCGAGCAACATCATCGTCCAGGAAGTCGTCGTCCTCTAATAAGACAGAAGCACGGTATTCAAGGGAGATCGCCATGCTGAAAAAGAAAGCCCTCCTGCTCCTCCTCCTCGGCGGCTCGCTCGCGCTGAGCAACGCGGCCCTCGCCGGGCCGCTCGCCGATGCGCCGCTCAGCCTCAAGGGCTCGGTGCCGCCGAACGTGCTCTTCACCCCGTCGGTGGAATGGCCGACCGCGGTCGTCTATGCCTACAAGGATCCCGACTTGGCCGGCAACAAGGGCCCCGACGGCCTGGCCGCGAATTCCTCCTGTGTCGGTACCCCGGCAGTGTGCGCGCCGGCCGACAACTATTCCGTCACCACCGAATACCTCGGGTACTGGGACCCGAACAAGTGCTACACCTACGACGGGACCAACGGCTGGTTCGTCCCCGCCGCCGTCGCGGTGGCGCACGTGTGCGTCTCACAGTGGAGCGGCAACTTCATGAACTGGGTGAGCCTGACGGCCATCGATATCTTCCGCTACGCGATGACCGGCGGCAACCGCTACCAGGACAC
>DASQAW010000100.1:0-15182 GCA_035635495.1 Burkholderiales bacterium | reverse complement strand
GACTTGCGACCACGCTGGGCTCGCCATCAATAACAGCCACAGAAATCTCATCGCAACGCATCCTTTAAGAACGCAATCGTGCGGCTCCACGCCAGCTCCGCGGCTTCCCTGTTGTAGCGCGCGCCCGCCGTGTCGTTGTGGAAGGCGTGATCGGTGCCGGGATAGACGTGGATCGCGTGCTGCACACCGGCCGCCTTGAGCGCGCCTTCGTAGGCCGGCACGCCGGTGTTGATGCGCGGGTCGCGCTCGGCGTAGTGGAGCAGAAGCCGCGCCTTGATGCGCGGCACGTCGAGCACATCGGGTACTTCACCGTAGAACGGCGCCGACGCTGCGATGCGCGCGGAATGGACGGCCAGCTGGTTCGCCAAGCCGCCGCCCCAGCAGAAGCCGATGCAGCCGATCTTGCCGGTCTCGGCGCGCGCCGCGAGAGCGTCGACCACCGCGGCGAGGTTGGCGATCGTCTGGCCGCGGTCGAGGGCGCCGATCAGGGCGCGCGCCTTGTCCTCCTCCGACGGGGTACCGCCCTGCGCTGCGAGAAGGTCCGGCGCCGCCGCGGCGAAGCCTTCGAGCGCGGCGCGCCGCGCGACGTCCTCGATGTGTGGATTGAGGCCGCGGTTTTCGTGGATCACCACCACCGCGGGCAACTTTCCCGCGGTACTTTTGGGCCGCGCGACATAGCAGCGGATCCCGCCGTAGTCCAGGTAGCCCGTCTCGAGCCGCGCATCGTCGCGCCTGATCTGGTCGGCGTGAGCGTTGTCGAGCAGCGGAAGCAGCGCTGCGGCCGCGGCTGCACCACCGGCGAGCTTCGCCAGTCGCCGCAGGAACACGCGACGCGGCAGTGGTGCATGCGTGTACTCGTCGTAGAGCGCGACGATGCGGGGATTGATGTACATTCCCTCGAAGCTTACATGACTGACAAATCCGCTTTCACGCTCGACCTGAGCCTTCAGGTCGGCAAATACGACATCCAGAAGCTGCTCGGCAAGGGCGCGACCGGTACGGTCTACCTCGCGCGCGACACGTTCACCGGCAAGGAAGTGGCGCTGAAGACCATCGAGCCCGAGGTGTTCCGCGACCCGGAGTTCGGCACGGTCTACCGCTCGCAGCTCCTGAACGAGGCCTCGCTCGCGGGGAAGCTGCGCCACCCGCACATCGTCGCCATCCTGGACGCCGTGGTCGGCGAGGACTCCGGCCACATCGCCATGGAGCTGGTCACCGGCGGCGACCTCTCCGCGCATGCCACGCCCGGGACGCTCCTGCCGGTGGCCGACGTGCTGCAGATCGGCTTCAAGTGCTGCGGCGCGCTCGAGTACGCGGCGAAGGAAGGCATCGTCCACCGCGACATCAAGCCGGCGAACCTGATGATCGCGTCGGGCAGCGACGTCAAGATCGCCGACTTCGGCGCCGCCATCCTGAAGAAGAGCCAGGTGGTGCAGACCGCGGCGATGGGCTCGCCCTACTACATGTCGCCCGAGCAGATCCAGAACAAGGAGCTCTCCTTCCATACCGACATGTATTCGCTCGGCGTCGTGCTCTATGAGCTGCTCGTCGGCAAGAAGCCCTTCATCGCGGAGAAGCTCGAGATCCTGCTCGACAAGATCATCAAGTACGACGCGCTGCCGCCCTCCGAGGCGCGCAAGGACCTGCCGAAGGCGGTCGATCCCGTGATCCTGCGGGCGTTGATGAAGACGCCGGCGCAGCGCTATCCCACGTGGGGCGAGTTCGCGCTCGAGCTCTCCAAGGTCGGGCAGAGCGTGCTGCCGCCGACCGCGATCCCCGACAGCGAGAAGTACGTCGTGCTGAAGAAGGTGCTGATGCTCTCGACGCTCTCCGACGCCGAGATCTGGGAGCTGGCGCGCGCCGGCAAATGGTCGCGCGTGGCGAAGGGGCGCGCCATCGTGAGGGAGAAGGAGAAGGGCACGAGCTTCTACTTCCTCGCCATCGGCCAGGCCAAGGTGACGCGCGGCGGGCGGCTCCTCAACATGGTGGGCGACGCCGAGTTCTTCGGCGAGATGGCCTACATCGCCGCCGGCGAGGCGCGCCATGCCACGGTCGAGTCGCACACCGATCTCCTGCTCGCCGAGTTCGTGCCGGCGGCGCTCGACAAGATGAGCCTCGGGGCGCAGCTCCAGCTCACCCGTGCGCTCGTGCGCAACGTTTCCGAACGCCTGGCGCTCGCCAATACCCGCATCGCGAAGTGAACGGCAAGCGCATCGCCGTGCTCGAGGCGCGGCTCGGAAGACAGCTCGCCGAGCTGGTGACCCAGCGCGGCGGGGTGCCGTTCCATGCGCCGGCGCTGGCGGAACTCCCCGACCTCGATCCGGCGAAGATCGCCGCGCTGCTGCAGGCGATGGAGCAGCGCTTGCCGAAGCTGGCGGTGTTCCAGACCGGCGTCGGCACGCGCGCGCTCTTCGGCGCCACCGATGGCCTGGGCCTGACGGCGCGCTTTCTTGCCCTGCTGGAAAAGGCCATCGTGGTGGTGCGCGGCCCGAAGCCGACCGGGGCGCTGCGCGCGCGCCGCGTGCGCATCGACCGCGAGGCGGCCGATCCCTACACCACGCACGAAGTCCTGGAGGCGATCGGCGATTTCCCGCTCGCCGGCGAGCGAGTCCTGGTGCAGCGCTACGGCGCAGTGAACGTGGAGCTCGACCGCGCGCTAGAGTCGCGCGGCGCGGAGGTGGTCGAGATTCCCACCTACCGCTGGTCGCTGCCGCAGGACACTAAGCCCCTCGCGGAGCTGATCGGCGCGCTGGAGCGGCGCGAGATGGATGCGGCGGTCTTCACCAACGCCGAGCAGGTGCGCAACCTTTTTTTGGTGGCACAGAACATCCAGAAAACGGTGGCGCTGCGCGACGGCCTCAATGCCACGCTCGTTGCGTCGATCGGCCCGGTGGCGTCGGCGGCGCTGCGCGAGGCGCAGGTGAAGGTGAGCGTGGAGGCTAGGCCGCCGAAGCTCGGCGCGCTGCTGAACGCTCTGGACGCCGCCCTGTCCGCCTGAGTTGCCATGTTCGTGGGATGGCGTGATCGCCCGCGCTTGGCTTATCCTTGCCGCGGGAGGCAGGGGGAATCATTGAGTATCTATGCGCTCAAGCCGCGTTTTCAGGCACTGTTGCGGCCGTTCGTCGGGCTGCTGTATCGCGCCGGCGTAACTGCCAACCAAGTCACTGCCGCTGCCTGCGTGGCGTCGGTGGCGCTGGGAGCCTGGCTCGTCCTCGCGCCGCAGGCCGGCGCGCCGTTTCTGCTTGTCCCGCTGTGGTTCGCGTTGCGCATGGCGCTCAATGCGATCGACGGCATGCTCGCGCGCGAGCATGGACAGGCTTCGCCGCTCGGGGCGTACCTGAACGAGCTCACCGACGTGATCTCCGACACTGCGCTGTACGCGCCCTTCGCGCTGCTGCCGGGCTCGAGCGCATGGCTCGTGGCCGCGATCGCCATGCTGGCGATCATCTCGGAGATGGCAGGGATCCTCGCGGTGACGAGCGGAGGCGTGCGACGCTATGACGGCCCAATGGGCAAGAGCGATCGCGCCTTCGTGTTCGGCGCCGTGGGCCTGCTCGTGGGACTCGGCGCTCCCATGATGCAGGCGTTGAACTGGATCTGGGGCGTGGTGATCGTGCTTCTGGTGCTGACCATCGTGAATCGCGTGCGAAGCGGCATCAAGTGATGCGCACGGCGGAAGAGCGAACCTTCGCGACGCAAGACGGCGTGGAGCTCTTCTACCGCCATTGGCCGGCGGTTGCGGGCAAGGCGGCCAGGGCGCTGGTTCTTTTTCACCGTGGTCACGAGCATTCGGGTCGCCTGCAGCACATCGTCGACGAATTGAACCTGCCCGGCTACGCCATGTTCGCGTGGGACGCGCGCGGCCACGGGCGCTCGCCCGGCGCGCGCGGCGACAGCCCGAGCTTCGCCACCTCCGTGAAGGATGTAGATCGGTTCATCCGGCACGTGGCGCGGGCGCACGGCATCGCGCTCGAGAACATCGGTGTCATCGCGCAAAGCGTCGGCGCGGTCCTGGTTTCGACCTGGGCGCACGACTATGCGCCGCGCGTGCGTTGCCTGGTGCTGGCCGCGCCGGCCTTCAAGGTGAGGCTGTACGTGCCCTTCGCGCGCGCCGGCCTCGCGCTGCTGTACCGGCTGCGCGGCAATTTTTTCGTCAACTCCTACGTCAAGGCGAAGTTCCTCACCCACGATCCCGAGCGCATCAGGTCCTACGAGAACGATCCGCTCATCACGCGAGCGATTTCCGTCCGGATGCTGCTTGCGCTCTACGACGCGGCGGAGCGCGTCGTGGCCGATGCGCAGGCGATCCGGCTGCCGGTGCAGCTCTTGATTTCCGGGAGCGACTGGGTGGTGGATGTCGGAGCGCAGCACGCCTTCTTCGAAGGTCTGGGTTCGAGCGTCAAGGATAAGCAAGTCCTGCCGGGGTTCTTCCACGACACGCTCGGCGAACAGGATCGGGCGCAGGCGCTCGGCCGGATGCGCGATTTCATCGAACGCCGCTTCAGCGAGAACGCACCGCCGCCGTCGCTGCTCGAGGCGCATCACGAGGGATACACCAAGGACGAGGAGGCGCGGCTGGCGCGGCGGTTGCCGCTGCTCTCGCCGAAAAATCTCGTGTTTGCGATGACGCGCTTCTCGATGCGCACCCTCGGCAGGCTGTCCGAGGGGATCCGGCTTGGCCTCGGCACGGGCTTCGACTCGGGCAGCACGCTCGACTATGTGTATCGCAACCGGGCGAGCGGCTGGACGCCGCTCGGCAAGCTGATCGATCGCAATTACCTCGACTCGCTCGGATGGCGCGGCATCCGCGTGCGCAAGCTGCATCTCGAGCAGGCGATTGCAGCCGCGGCGAAACGCCTGCGCGCCTCCGGCCGGCCGGTGCGCATTGCGGATATCGCCGCAGGCCACGGCCGCTACGTGCTCGAGGCGCTGGACCGGCTGGAGGTGAAGCCGGAATCGATCCTGCTGCGCGACTACAGCGACCTTAACGTGAGCGCGGGCAGCGCGCTCATCGCGGAGAAGCGCCTTGAGGGCCTCGCACGCTTCGTGAAGGGCGATGCCTTCGATGAAGAGAGCGTGGCGCGCATCGAGCCGCGCCCATCGGTGGCCATCGTGTCCGGGCTGTACGAGCTCTTCCCCGACAACGCTGCGGTGCTCGCCTCGCTGCGCGGGCTGGGCCGCGCGGTGGCGCCGGGGGATTACCTGATCTACACCGGCCAACCATGGCATCCGCAGCTTGAGCTGATAGCGCGCACGCTCACCAGCCACCGCGCACAGCAGGCGTGGGTGATGCGGCGCCGCACCCAGGCCGAAATCGACGAGCTCGCGCGCCACGCCGGATTCGAGAAGCTCGAGCAATGGACCGATGATTGGGGCATCTTCACCGTATCCCTTGCCGCGCGTCTCTGAACATCCGTGGAAGCGCGCCGCGGCATGGTTGCTGCTCCTCGCGCCGCTGTTCTTCGCGAGCTACGGCTTCGCCAACTGGGTGGCGAGCCAGCGCGCGGCGGTGGGCGCAATCGTGTTCGAGTGGGAACGCTCGATTCCTTTCATTCCCTGGACCATCGTGCCGTACTGGACTATCGATGCGCTTTACGGCATTTCCCTCTTCGTTTGCACCACACGCGCCGAGCTCGACGTCCTCGGCCGCCGCCTGCTGCTGGCTCAGGCGATTTGCGTGGCGTGCTTTCTCGCTTTCCCGCTGCGTTTTACCTTCGAGCGAGCCGCGACCGATGGACTGTTCGGCTGGATGTTCGATGTGCTGATGGGTTTCGATAAGCCGTTCAACCAGGCGCCTTCGCTGCATATCGCGCTGCTCGTGATTCTGTGGCTGGTCTATCTGCGCCACGTGCCGCCGCGGTGGCGCTGGCTCGTGCACGGCTGGTTCACCCTCATCGGCGCCTCGGTGCTCACGACCTATCAGCACCATTTCATCGACATTCCGACCGGGTTACTGGCGGGCTGGCTGTGCGTGTGGCTGGTGCCCGACGAGGGCCCTTCACCGCTCAGCAACGCGCGTCTAAGCCCGGATCGCCAGCGTCTTCGCCTGGCCGCTTTCTATGGGCTCGGTGGGCTGGCAGCCGCTGCTATCGCCATCCATTTCGGCGGCTGGCTGCTGTGGTTGCTGTGGGTGGCCGTGGCGCTTGCGATCGTCGCCGTCATTTACGCCTTCCTGGACGCCACGGCATTCCAGAAGGGGGCCGATGGCTCGATCAGCCCGGCCGTGCGCTGGCTGCTGGCTCCGTATGTCGCCGGCGCCTGGACGAACTCCCGCTGGTGGACGCGCGCGAGCGCGCAGGCCGACGCGGTGCTGCCGGGGCTCTTGATCGGGCGCGTTCCGACGCGCGCCGAGCGCGACGCTTACGGCATCCGCTCCGTGGTCGACATGTCCGCCGAACTACCCTGCAGCGCGACCGGGGTGCGGTACATCAATGTGCCGCAGCTCGACCTGACGACGCCTTCCGCAGGCCAGCTCGAGCGTGCGGTGCGCGCGATCGAATCGGCCATGGCAAGCGGGCCGGTGCTCGTGTGCTGCGCGGTCGGCTTCTCGCGCAGCGCCGCTGCGGTCGCGGCCTGGCTGCTTGCGAGCGGCCGCGCCATCGGCGTCACGGACGCCGTAGCTCAGGTGCGCCGCGCGCGCCCGGCCGCCGTCCTCGGCCCCGAGCTGCTCGGCGTGCTCGAGTCCTTCGCCGGTAGTATCGGCAAGCCGGCCTAGCGATGGACCAGCCTGATGTCGACTGGACCGCGCGCACCGCAGCCGCGCTATGCGTGGCCAGCCGATGGTTGGCGGTCGGCGCGCTCGTCTTGACGATGACCGCTTTCGGCGCGGGCTTGGCCGGGCTACGAGCCGGTGTGGCGTCGGCTTCGCTCGTACTCATCGTACTTCTTGGCGCGACGCAGGTTTACCTGGCGGTGCGCATCGAATTCGATCGCCGGATCTTCGAGCTGGTCGGGCCGTCGCGCAGCTTTGACGGCTTCGACGCGGCACTGCGAGGAATGGGTCTCGAGCGCCGGGGCGCGCGTGAACGCTCTACGCAGGAGCGCGCCGCGGGCCTCGTGTCCCTCATAAGGTGGAGCGGCAGGCTGCTGGCCGCACAGTTCGTCCTCGCCGTGCTCGCGTCGTCGCTGCCGCAATGAGCATGCTGAGCGACGCCCTGGGGAGCGGCATCACCGGCTTCACCCGGCTCGTGACCGGAGCGCAGGCGCGCTGGATCGGATGCGCGCCTTCGGCCGTGCAGCGCATCTACTTCGCGAACCACGCGAGCCACGCCGATTTCGCGCTCATCTGGGCCTCGCTGCCGTACGACCTGCGGGTACGGACGCGACCCGTGGCAGGCGCGGACTACTGGGAGCAGGGCCGGATCCGGCAGTACCTCATCCACGAGGTGCTGCGCGGCGTGCTGATCGAGCGCGCGGGGCATGCGCGCAGCCGGAATCCCATCGAGATCATCGTCGCCGCGCTCGACATGGGAGATTCGCTGATCGTATTCCCGGAAGGCACGCGCAACACGACGGACGAGGTGCTGCTGCCTTTCAAGAGCGGCCTGTACCGCACCGCCAGCATGCGGCCCGATGTGCAGCTGGTGCCAGTGTGGATGGAGAATCTCGGCCGCGTGCTGCCCAAGGGCGAGATCATTCCCGTGCCGCTCCTTTGTTCGGTGAACTTCGGTGCACCGATGAAGCTTGAGCCCGGCGAGGACAAGGCCACTTTCCTGGAGCGCGCGCGCCGCGCGTTGCTCGATCTCGCCGCCTCGATCCGGCCGCAATAGGGAGAAAGCGATGGCTGCACTGCCTCACACCTTGCTGCTTTCCGCCGGGATACTCGGAGTGCTGGTGGTCGCTTCGGTGGTAGGGCGTGTGCTCAAGCTGAAGGTAGCTGCGGGCGCCCGACATGCGGTCATCGACAACCTGAACGCACGCGTCAAGGCCTGGTGGCTGATGGTGGCGGTCATCGGCCTCGCGCTGCTCGCCGGCAAGGGCGGCGTGATCGTGCTGTTTGCCTTCGCTTCGTTCGTCGCGCTGCGCGAGTACACGACGATCGCGCCGACCCGGCGCGGCGACCATTGGGTGCTGCTCGCCAGCTTCTTCGTGGTGATCCCCTTCCAGTACGCTCTCGTCTGGATGGAGTGGTACGGCTTCTACTCGATCTTCATTCCGGTGTACGGCTTCCTGATCCTGCCGACGATCGCTGCGCTGAGAGGTGAAGTGCGCGATTTCATGCAGCGCACCGCCACGCTGCAATGGGGCCTGATGATCTGCGTGTTCTGCATTTCCCACGTGCCCGCGTTGCTCACGCTCGACATCCCCGGCTATGCAGACCGCAATGCCTTTCTCCTGGTGTTCCTGATTCTGGTCGTCCAGTCAAGCGACGTGCTGCAATACGTCTGGGGCAAGATCTACGGCAGGACCAAGATCGCGCCGCAAGTGTCACCCTCGAAGACCGTCGAGGGATTTTTCGGCGGCGTCGCCACCACCACGCTGCTGGGCGCGGCGCTGTGGTGGATCACACCCTTTACGCCCTTGCAGGCGGGCGTGATTTCGCTCGGGCTCGCGCTGATGGGGTTCCTTGGCGGGCTGGTCATGTCGGCGATCAAGCGCGATCGCGGCGTCAAGGACTGGGGATCGATGATTGAGGGACACGGCGGCATGCTGGACCGCCTGGACTCGGTGTGCTTTTCGGCGCCAATCTTCTTCCATGTCGTACGCTACTGGTGGTCGGCATGAAGAGCCGGCTGCTCGCGCATGCGGCCGGTGAAGGACTCGGGCTCAGGCCCGCCTAGAGTTTTTTCCCGAGCACCGGATCCATGTCGCCGCCCGACTTCATGCAGGTGGCGAAGGAGCCCCTTGGAGACGTACGCCGCGTCGAGGATCTCCTTCATCAGCTCCTTGCCGCGGTCGGACTGCGAGACGTCGTAGATGCGCGCCATGATGGTGTCGGCCTTCGTGCGCTGCACCTCTTCCCGTGCAAGCGAATGCGCGACGACCGCCATGTCGGCGGCGATACCGCACTCGAGCGCACTCTCGGCGCGCGGCGCGGCGACTACTCCGGTGGCGCCGGCCGCAGTGAGGCCTGCGGCCAGGAGCGCCTGGGCGGGTGCCTTGCTGCGATTACTTCGATGCGCCGCCGGTGCCGGCGTCGCTGCCGCCGCCGCCCATCGGACGGCTGGCGGAGTCCTGCGCGCCGGGGCCCTTGCCGGCGGGCGCAGAGGCCGAGCCGCTCATGCTGCCGGTGCCGCTCGTTGCCCCCGCGGAGCCGCGGGCGCCGCGCGCGCCCATGTCGAGCGCGTTGTACTCCTCGCGCGAGAGCTTGCCGTCGTTGTCCTGGTCGAGCTCGCTGAAGCGCGTGTTGAGCTCGTTGGCGTCCCTCGCCTCGTCGCGCGAGATGAAGCCGTCGCGGTTGCGGTCGAGGCGGTCGAACCCCATGCGCGCGCTCGGGGTGCCGGTGCCGCTCATCGCGCTCGTGCTGGCGTCGCCGCCGCCGGCCTGCGCCACGACGATGTTGTCGCTGTCCGCCGACGCCAGCGCCGCCACAGGCAGCGCGAAAGCACCGGCGACTGCAACCGCTATCAGGGTCTTGATCATTTCGGTTCTCCAAAGAGTGAAATAGGGTTCCTCTGGCATCGCCAGCGGGCCCTTTCCCGCAAGCTGCATGCCGGGCTTCGGGTACGATGGCCGCCTTCGCGCGACCACTGGAGGGGGAGCATGAGGAAGCTGGCTTTCGCGGCAGTTCTCGGCTTGGGTTTCGGCAGCGCCTGGGCGCAGCACGGTTCCAGCGCCCAGAACATGGGCCTCCTCGGCCACCAGGACCTGCAGGCGCGCAGCGCCTACCAGCCGCTCGTGCGCGAGAACCGCGGCCGCTGGATCGCCTATGTAGGGCACCACGGCGGCAAGAGCATGAACCCGCTGACTGGCCGCGAAGAGGACAGCGGCACCTCGATCGTCGACGTGACCGACCCGCGCAAGCCGCGCTACCTCGCGCACATCCCGGGCGAGCCGGGGCAGGGCGAGACCGGCGGCGCGCAGATGGTGCGAGTGTGCAACGGCACCGAGCTCCCCAAGGGAGATCAGAGCAAGGTCTACCTGCTGCGCACGTTCGGCAACCTCGCGCACGAGATCTGGGACGTGACCGCGCCGGAAAAGCCGGCGCGAGTCACTGTCGTGGTGGACAAGCTCAAGGGCACGCACAAGAGCTGGTGGGAATGCGACACGGGCATCGCCTACCTCGTCTCCGGGCTGGATGGCTGGCGCACGCGGCGCATGACGCAGGTGTACGACCTCTCCGACCCGGCGAATCCCCGGTTCATCCGCAATTTCGGCCTCGCCGGCCAGGAGCCCGGCTCGAAGGCGGAGCCCGTGCCGACCGAGCTGCATGGGCCGATCTCCACGGGTCCGAAGGGCAATCGCGTCTATTTCGCTTACGGCACGAACAAGTCCGGCGTCATGCAGATTGTCGACCGCGCGAAGCTGCTCGCCGGGCCGCACGAGCCCACGGCGCAGAACCTGGCGGCGCCCGAGGTCGGGCGCTTCACGCTCTCGTCCATGAACGGGGCGCACACCGCGCTCCCGGTGCTCGGCATGAGCCTGCCGGAATTCGCGAACGACAAGGGCGCGCCGCGCGACTTCGTCTTCGTGGTGAACGAGTCGCTGATCAACGAGTGCCTCGAGCCGCGCCAGCGGGTGTTCGTCGTCGACGTCACCGACGAGAAAGTGCCGGTCGGCGTCGCCACCTTCAACGTCCCGGAAAGCCCGGGCGACTTCTGCTCGCGCGGCGGCCGCTTCGGCTCGCATTCCTCCAACGAGAACCAGCCGCCGATGCACGCGAAGAAAATGATCTTCGTCGCCTGGTTCAACGCCGGCGTGCGCGCGGTCGACATCGCCGACCCCTACCATCCGCGCGAGGCCGGCTACTACGTCCCGGCGACCACCGACAAGACCGACAGGCGCTGCGTCAAGGACGCCTCCGGCAACGAGCGCTGCAAGGTCGCGATCCAGACCAACAACCTCGAGGTGGACGACCGCGGCTACATCTACGCAGTCGACCGGGCCAATACCGGGATGCACATCCTCGAGTTCAAGCGATAACGGGACGAAATTCTTGGATCTCGCCATCGCCGGCAAGTGCGCGCTGGTTACCGGTGCCAGCATCGGCATTGGCCGCGCGATCGCCCTCTGCCTGGCGAAGGAAGGGGTCAAGCTCGCCGTGGTGGCGCGCCGCCGCAACCTGCTCGAGGAGCTGCAGAAGGAAGCGGGCAAGCTGGCGATCATCGAGCAGGATTTCCTCTTGCCCGAGGCGCCGCAGCGCATCGCCGACGCGGCGCTCGCCGCGCTCGGCCGCGTCGACATCCTGGTGAACAACGCCGGCGGCAGCCGGCGGTTCACGCTCGAAACCAGCGAAGCGCAGTGGGAAGAGGCGCTCACCCTCAATTTCACGCGCCATCGCCAGCTCACCCAGCGCCTCCTGCCGCAGATGGTCGAGCGCAAGTGGGGCCGCATCATCAACATCACCGGCAAGTCCGAGCCCGACGGACTGAACGGCGCCTTCGCCGCCAAGGCCGCGGTGCATTCGTGGGCGAAAGGGCTGTCGCGCGAAGTGGGCAAGCACGGCATCACGGTGAACTGCGTGCCGCCGGGCCGCATCATCAGCGAGCAGATCCTGCGCAACTACCCGCCCGAGTTCCGCAAGAAGGAGAGCGAGGAGGACATCCCGGTGGGCGAGTACGGCCAGCCCGAGGACATCGCCAACCTCGTCTGCTTCCTCGCCTCGCCGCGCGCGCGCTACATCACCGGCGCCGTGATCCCCGTCGACGGCGGCCTGCGCCGCTACCAGTTCTGAGAAGGAAAGCCATGACTACCCGACGCCAGATGCTGCTCGCCGCCGTCGCGGGCGGCTTCGCCCCGTGCCTCGCGCTCGCGAAGGCCACGCAGCCGTCGACGCCCGTCAACTTCGAGGTGCCGGCCGGCGCCTGCGACTGCCACACCCACATCCACGGCGACATGCGCGAGTTCCCGATGTTCGCCGGCCGCGTTTACACGCCCGAGCCGGCGCTGCCCGGGGAGATGGCGCAGCTCCACAAGGCGCTGCGCATGCAGCGGGTGGTGATCGTCACGCCGAGCATCTACGGCACCGACAACTCGGCGACGCTCTGGGGCATGAAGGCGCGCGGCAACGACGCGCGCGGCGTAGCCGTGATCGACGACAAGACGTCCGAAGCCGATCTCGACGCGATGCATCGCGCCGGCATCCGCGGTATTCGCCTCAATCTCGCCACCGGCGGCAGCGGCAACAATCCCGACGCCGCGCGCAAGCGCTTCCAGGGCGCCGCGGAGCGCATGAAGGCGCGCGGCTGGCACATCCAGATGTACACGACGCTGCCGGTGATTTCCGCGATCAAGGACATCGTGCTCGCCTCGCCAGTGCCGGTGGTGTTCGATCATTTCGGCCGTGCCGAGGCGCCTCTAGGGGTGAACCAGGCCGGATTCCCCGATCTGCTCGAGCTCGTGCGCTCCGGCAAGGCGTACGTAAAGATTTCTGGTGCGTATCGCGTATCGAAGGAGGCACCCGACTTCCCCGACGCGGCGCCGCTCGCCCGCGCGCTGATCACCGCCAACCCCGAGCGCATGGTGTGGGGCACCGACTGGCCGCATCCGAACTCAGAGCCGATGGCGGGGTACGGGCCGATGGACGTGCGCCCGTTCAGCCAGATCGACGACGGGCGTCTTCTCAACCAGTTGCCGGTGTGGGCGCCGGATCCGGCGATCCGCAAGAAGATCCTGGTCGACAACCCGGCCCGTCTGTACGGCTTCGCGGCGCTATGAAGTTCCGCACCGCGGCTTGCGCAGTCCTGCTCGCGGGGTGCGCGCAAACGCAAAGCCCGATAGCACTGCGCGACATGGGCTCCTTCCACATTGGCGGCCGCGAGGTGACGGTGAGCGGAAAGCCGGTGAAGGAGGTGGTGTTCACGCCCGGTGGCGTGCCTGCCAAGGTAGATCTCAATGGCACCTACTTGGTGGAGTCGATGTACGTCCAGTACTTCCTGCCGGCGAAACCGCGCGGCAGCGTGCCGCTGCTCATGTGGCACGGCGGCGGGCTCACGGGCGTAACCTACGAGACCACGCCGGACGGCCGCGATGGCTGGCTCAACTGGTTCGTGAAGCGCGGCTGGGACGTCTACAACTCCGACGCGGTCGAGCGCGGCCGCGCCGGCTGGGCGATGTACCCGGACATCTTCAAAGGCGAGCCGCTCTTCCTGCCGAAGGACGAGCCGTTCGGGCGCTTCCGCATGAGGGGCAGCCAGTTCCCGCTCGAGAGCTACGACCGCTTCGTGCGCCAGGTCGTGCCGCGCTGGACGACCACCGACGACGCGATCATCGCCGCCTACACGCAGCTCGTCGACAAGGTGTGCCCGTGCGTGATCCTGTTCCACTCGCAGGCCGGGCAGTTCGGCTTCAAGGTGGCGCAGGCGCGGCCGGACAAGGTCAAGGCGCTGATCGCCGTCGAGCCCGCAGGCCAGGGAGATCCGACGCTCGTCGAGCGGCTGAAAGGCATCCCTACACTCTTCGTCTACGGGGACGGCATCGAGACCGACGCGCGCTGGCCGACGATCCGAAAGAACGGCGTGGCGTTCGGTGAGGCGATCAGCAGGGCCGGTGGCAAGGTCGAGGTCGTCGACCTGCCGACGGCCGGCATCCGCGGCAACTCGCACATGCTGATGATGGACAAGAACAACCTCGAGGTGGCCGCGCTCATCCAGTCGTGGCTGGAGAAACAGGGTCTCTACCGGTGAAAACGCTTGTCGCAGTGCTGCTGTTCAGCGCCCACGTGGCCTGGGCGCAGACCTACCCCGCGAAGCCCATCCGGCTGGTCGTGCCCTTCGCCCCCGGGGGCTCGAGCTCGATCGTCGCCCGCTCGGTCGCCGCCGAGATGTCGAAAGTGCTCGGCCAGGAGATGTACATCGAGAACAAGGGCGGAGGCGGCGGGAATCTCGCGATGAACGACGTGGCGCACGCGGAGCCCGACGGCTACTCGCTGATCGTCGGCCACGTCGGCAGCCTGGCGATGACGCCGTTCATCGAGAAGGACCCCGGCTACGACGTGAACCGCGACTTCGCGGCGGTGTCGCTGCTCGCCAAGGTGCCGAACATCTTCGTCGTGCACGAGAGCGTGCCGGCGAAGAACCTGCGCGAGTTCGTCGCGTTGGCGAAGAAAGAGCCGGGCAAGCTCAACTACGGCTCGGCGGGCAACGGCAGCGCGGGACACCTGGCCATGGAGTATCTCAAGCTCGTCGCGGGCATCGAGCTGCAGCACGTGCCGTACAAGGGAACCGGGCCGAACCTGATCGACCTGGTGGCGGGCCGCACGCAGGCGACCTCCGCCGGCACGCCGCCGCTCATGCCGCATGTGAAGAGCGGCAAGCTCCGCGTCATCGCGGTCGGCACGCCGAAGCGCCTCGCGTCCCTTCCCGATGTGGCGACGGTCGCCGAGCAGGGCTATCCGGGCTTCGAGACCTCGCAGTGGTACGGCCTGAACGCGCCGGCGAAGACGCCGCCGGCGATCATCCAGCGGCTCGCGCAGGAGGCGGCAAAAGCGGCGAAGAGCCCGGCGCTGCTGCAGCGCTACGCCGCGGACGACGCCGAGTCGATCGGCTCCACGCCGCAGGAATACGCCGACTTCATTGCGAAAGAGCAGGCGCGCTGGAAGGACGTGATCCAGAAGGCGGGCGTCAAGGCGGACTGATGGTCGACGTGATCGTCGTCGGTGCGGGCAACGCGGCGCTTTGCGCGGCGCTCGCCGCGCGCGAGCACGCCCAGAAGATCCTGGTGCTCGAGCGCGCGCCCGAGGAGGAATCGGGCGGCAACTCGCGCTTCACCGCCGGGCTCCTGCGCATCGTCTACAACGGCGCCGAGGACATGCAGCGCCTCATCGCCGACCTCTCGCCCGAGATCCTGGCGCAGACCGACTTCGACACCTACACCGAAGAGCAATTCCTCGACGACATGGCGCGCGTCACCGAGTACCGCTGCGATCCGGACCTTACCGAAGTGCTGGTGAAGAGTAGCCTGCCGACTGCGCTCTGGATGCGCTCGAAGGGCATCCGCTTCACCGCCGCCTGGGGCCGCCAGGCCTTCAAGGTCGAGGGCCGGTTCCGCTTCTGGGGCGGCCTCGCGCTCGAGGCGGTCGGCGG
>DASQAW010000099.1:0-2109 GCA_035635495.1 Burkholderiales bacterium | reverse complement strand
GAGACCGCCTCGCGCTACGCGCGCATGGCGGCGTTGCTCGCCGTGCTGCAGCTGGCGGTTTTCGCCACGCTGTTCTTCGTCTTCAGCGCGACTTAGCTTCGACCCTGTCGAACAGCGCCTGCAGGCCGAACGAGACGTCCTGGATCACGCCGTTCAGGAAAAAGGTCGGCGTGGCGCGCACACCGCTCGCGCGGCCGCTCTCGATGTCCTCGCGCACGCGCTGCAGGTAAACCGTGTCGCCCATGTCGGCGTCGTAGCGCCTCATGTCGAGCTCGAGCCGCTCGGCGTAGCTACGCAATTGCGGCAGCTTGAGGTGCTTCTGGTTCTCGAACAGCAGGTCGTGCATCGGCCAGAACTTGCCCTGCCCCGCCGCAGCCTCGGCGGCGAGCGCGGCGTGCAGCGCGTGCGGATGCACTTCCTCGAGCGGAAAGTTGCGCCACACCAGCCGCACGCGCCCCGCGAAGCGCGCCAGCAGCAGCTTCACCGCGGGCGCCGCCTGCTTGCAGTTCGGACACTCGAAGTCGCCGTACTCGACCACCGTCACCGGCGCGTGCGACGCGCCGCTCGCGTGGTCCGCCGGGTTGACCGGCACGGCGAGCTCGAAGCTGCCGCTGCGCATCTACCGCCCCGGCGCGTCGCCCCGGCGGCTCGCCTCGAACAGGAACCAGACGCGCTTCTCGGCCTCGTCGATCCAGACCTCGAGCAAGCTCGCGGTGGCGACATCGCCGCGCTCGTCGCACACGCCGTGCGTCTCGCGCATGTAGGCGGCGAGCCGCAGGTTGTCCTCGCGCAGCTCGGCCAGCATGTCGAGCGGCGAGACGTAGTCGGCGTCGTTGTCCAGCATGCGCTGCAGCTTGGCGACCTGGCCGATCGAGCGGATCGTGCCGCCGCCGAGCTTGCGTACGCGCTCGGCGACCGTGTCGGTGATGGCGAAGATCTGCTCGGCCTGCTCGTCCAGCAGCAGGTGGTAGTCCCGGAAGTGAGGGCCGGACACGTGCCAGTGAAAATTCTTCGTCTTGATGTACAGAGCGAAAAAATCGGCGAGCAGCTTGTTCAGCGCGCCCGCGAGGTCACGCGTCGCGTTCGTCCCAAGATCGGTCGGCGTGCCGAGCGGCGCCACCCTGCGGGATTTGACGAGATCCATCTGAGCCATTGTTGCCTCGCGTTGTTGGAGTGCTCAAAGCGTGCGAACGGCCCTTAAGCCATCTTTTCGGCCGCCAAGTTCGCGTTATCGGGGTGGAATTTCCTCACGGCCGCGATTCCAGCGCAGACGAAGACCAGCAGCAGAATTCCTTGCGCGATCTGGAACGGCGGCTCGGACTGCGTCGGCGCAAGCGCGTGAAGGAACGCGATCTTCTGGAACGATTGCACCACCCCCACGAAGCAGTTGAGATAGAGCGCGAACGGCGCGGTCACCACGTAGACCCAGCGCCAAGCGCCGGCGAGATGCTGGGAGTAGAGCGCGAACAGCGCGAGCGCGAGCAAGATCAAGGAGACGATGCCCACTGCGAGCGCCGGCGTGAAGCCGGTGATGGGAAACAGGAATCCGGTCACGCTGGTCAAGACGGTGGTAGCCAGGAAAACGGCGGTCCAGCCGCTGAACGGCTTCGCATTCAACATACCGAACAGGACCACGATGCCGGTGACGATGCCGATGAGACTGATGACGACGTGCAGCGCGGTGAACGCCGCGAGTGACATGCCGAGGATCATGGTCCGTATCCTTTCGCGGCCGTTGGCGGCAGCATCTCAGACACCCGCGTAAACGAGCTGGAAAACCTCGCGTGGCGCGAGCCACTCGCCGGCTGCAGACGTGGCCGACGCGGCGCAGCACAGGCAGAAGCCGCACCGCGTCAGGGTGGATGTGGGCGGGGCGGCCATGGTCCCGCCTCTCACGCGGCCGCGCGGCGGTCGGCTTTGATGAAGTCGAAGAGCTCCGCGTTGACGTCGTGCTTGAGCGTCGTACACATCCCGTGCGGCGCGCCCTTGTAGACCTTGAGCGTCGCGCCCTTGACGATCTTGGACGACAGCATCGCCGAGGCGCCGATGGGAACGATCTGGTCGTCGTCGCCATGCAGGATCAGGGTCGGCTTGTCGATCTTTTTTGAG
>DASQAW010000098.1:0-2808 GCA_035635495.1 Burkholderiales bacterium | reverse complement strand
GCAGGCATCGACCACTTCGCCGAGGTTGTGCGGCGGGATGTTGGTCGCCATGCCCACGGCGATGCCCGAGGAGCCGTTGACCAGCAGGTTGGGAACGCGCGTCGGCAGGACGGCGGGCTCGCGCTCCTTGCCGTCGTAGTTCGGCGTGAAATCGACCGTCTCCTTCTCGATGTCGAGCAGCATCTCGGAGGCGATCTTGTCCAGCCGGCATTCGGTATAGCGATAGGCCGCTGCCGCGTCGCCGTCCACCGAGCCGAAATTGCCCTGGCCGTCGACCAGCGTGTAGCGCATGGAGAAGTCCTGCGCCATGCGCACCAGCGCTTCGTAGGTCGCGGTGTCGCCGTGCGGGTGGTACTTGCCCAGCACTTCGCCGACAATGCGCGCGCATTTCACGTACGGCCGGTTCCAGGTGTTGTTCGCCTCGTGCATCGCGTACAGCACCCGGCGGTGGACCGGCTTCAGGCCGTCGCGCACGTCGGGGAGCGCGCGGCCCACGATCACGCTCATGGCGTAATCGAGATACGAGCGCCGCATCTCCTCTTCGAGGCTGATCGGCAGGGTTTCTTTGGCGAACGGTTCCATTTCTCGGTCGATCGGCACGGGCGCCTGGGAGGGCGGAAAAGCGCGTCCGGGAAGAATGAAATTTTATCATGCGAAGCCTCGGATTTCCCTCGAAAAAATGTTGCGCCGGCCGGCAAAAATGTTGTGCCGGACGGCACCACTGTGCTTAAATTCGGCGGTCGTCAATACATAAGAACAGGGAGACCCCTTGACCACCAAACTGACTTTGTCCGTGGCGCTCGCCACCGCTGCGATGACGTTTTCGCTGGCCGCCTTCGAGGCCGCCGCCCAGGGATATGTGACCTCTCCGCCGGCGGGGTCCGTCTGGAAGAGCGGCTCCGGCGGCTGCGTGCGCACCGGCTACTGGACGCCCACGCTCGCCGATGCCGAATGCGATCCCGATCTGGTGCCCAGGGCGAAACCCGCCGCACCGCCGCCTCCGCCGCGCGCGGAAGTCGCGCCGCCGCCGCCCAAGCCGGAAGTAGCGCCGGTGGCGCCGCCACCGCCGCCAAAGCCCGCGCCGCTCAAGCCCGTGCCGCTCACACTCGCTGCGGGAGAGCTGTTCGCGTTCGATCGCGCCACGCTGACCCCGGCCGGCCGCGCGAAGCTCGAGAAGGAAGTGGTGGACCGCGTCAAGCAGGAGTATTCCGACCTCCGCGTCATCAACATCAACGGGCATAGCGACCGCCTCGGGGGGGCGCAGTACAACCAGCGGCTGTCGGAGCGCCGCGCCGAGGCAGTGCGCAACTACCTGGTTTCCAGGGGCTTCGACGGCTCGAAGATCGAGACCTACGGCTACGGCAAGACGATGCCGGTGAAGTCCTGCCCCGACCAGAAGAGCCGCAAGGCGGTCATCGAGTGCCTGACGCCGAATCGCCGCGTGGAAATCGAGGTGCAGGGCACGCGCAGATAATCGCGCGACAATAGAAGCACGCGAGGCCCCGGCGCTCCCGGGGCCTTTTTTCATGGCCAACGGCTCACTTCTTCTTCCGCGCTGGGTAGTGCCCGTCGAGCCCGCGGGCAAAGTGCTCGAAGACCACGCGGTGGCGATTCGCGATGGCCGCATCGAGGCGATCGCGCCCGCGCGCGAGGCGCGCGCGCGATTCCGGGAGCACGAGCCCATCGATCTTGCGGGCCAGGTCCTGATTCCCGGCCTGGTCAACGCCCATACGCACGCCGCCATGACGCTGATGCGCGGGCTTGCCGACGACCTGCCGCTCATGCGCTGGCTGCAGGAGCACGTCTGGCCGGCCGAAACGCGGCATATGTCGCGCGACTTCGTGCGCGACGGCACGCTCCTCGCCTGCGCCGAGATGCTGCGCGGCGGGATCACCTGCTTCAACGACATGTATTTCTTCCCGGACGCGGCGCTCGAGGCGTCTCTTGCCGCGGGAATGCGCTCGGCGCACGGCCTCATCGCCATCGAGTTTCCCTCCGCCTACGCGTCCGACTCCGCGGACTACCTGCGCAAGGGCCTCGCGATCCGCGACCGTTACCGCGACCACGAGCTCGTCTCCTTCTGCCTCGCGCCGCATGCGCCCTACACCGTGTCCGACGCGACGTTCCGCCAGGTGGCGACGCTCGCCGCCGAGCTCGATCTGCCCGTGCACGTGCATGTCCACGAAACCGTGGACGAGATCGAGCGCTCGATGAGCGAGCACGGCGTGCGCCCAATCGAGCGCCTGCGCCGGCTCGGGCTGCTCGGGCCGAACCTCATCGCCGTTCACTCGGTTCACGTCAGCGCCGAGGAAATCCAGCTGCTTTCGCGGCACGGCTGCTCGGTCGTCCACTGCCCGTCTTCCAATCTCAAGCTCGCCAGCGGATTCGCGCCGGTGGCAGCGCTGCTGAAGGCGCAGATCAACGTCGCCCTCGGCACTGACGGCGCGGCGAGCAACAACCGGCTCGACCTGTTCCAGGAGATGCGCACCGCCGCGCTGCTCGCCAAGGCGGTATCGCGCGACGCCGAGGCGATGCCGGCGCACGCGGCGCTGCGCGCCGCGACGCTCGCCGGCGCGCAAGCCCTCGGCATCGCCGCCACCACCGGCTCGATCGTGCGCGGCAAGGCGGCGGACCTCGTTGCCGTCAGCATGAGCGCTCCCGAGCTCGCGCCCTGCTATGACCCGGTGTCGCATCTGGTCTACGCCGCGGGGCGCGAGCACGTCACGCACGTTTTCGTGAACGGCGAGCTGCTGGTGCGCGACGGCGTTCTGCGCGGCGGCGCGTTTTCTGCCTTGGACACTCGCTGGC
>DASQAW010000097.1:0-18728 GCA_035635495.1 Burkholderiales bacterium | reverse complement strand
GACTGCTTCTACCGCACCGACGACGGCGTGGTGCTGCACGACAAGGACCTGTGCATCGGCTGCGGCTACTGCTTCTACGCCTGCCCGTTCGGTGCGCCGCAGTTCCCGCAGGCCGGCGCCTTCGGCCTGCGCGGCAAGATGGACAAGTGCACCTTCTGCGCCGGCGGTCCCGAGCCCGACCGCAGCGAGGCCGAGTTCCGCAAGTACGGCCGCAACCGCCTCGCCGAAGGCAAGCTGCCCGCGTGCGCCGAGATGTGCTCGACCAAGGCGCTGCTCGGCGGCGACGGCGACGTGATCGCCGACATCTACCGCGAGCGTGTGCTGCGCCGCGGTCGCGGTGCCGATCTGTGGGGCTGGAGCGCGGCGTATGGCCTGCCCGGGCAGAAGCCCGCGGCGCCGCAGCCTCAGCAGGCACCCAAGAGCGGGAAGTCATGAGAGCCGTCGTTCTCCTGGCTGCGCTCGCCGCGTTCGGTCTGGTCGCCTGCAGCGAAAAGGCGCAGGTCGCGGAGTTCAAGCAGGGCAAATACCAGGGCAAGCCGGACAACCAGTCCTGGGCGAACGATCCGCTGCCGCGCGACTTTCGCGGCGGCACCTGGACGAAGGGCGACCGCGCGAGCTGGGAAGAGAGCATCAAGCAGCGCCAGCTCGCGCAGCACGAGTACCGGCGCATCTACCAATAGGAAACGCGATGCGCAGAACATTGCTTGTGCTCGGCCTCGCTGTTTTCGCGGCGCACGCCCTGGCGCAACCCGCCGCACCGAGCGATGCCCAGCAGCAGCAGGAACGCCAGAAGGTTCAGCCCGGCAACAACGCGCCGGTGTGGCGCGACGTGAAGAGCGGCGAGAAGCAGTACACCAGCATCCCGGGCCGCGAGACCGATGTCCTGATCCAGCCGCCGGCGCGTTTTCCGGGCCAGTCGGCCATGGCGACGGCGGGCGAAGCCTGGCGCAATTTCCGCAACGGGCCGGTGACCTTCTACGGCGGCTGGCTGGTGGTGCTGGTGCTGGCGGCGATCTTCGCGTTCTATCTCTGGAAAGGGCCGGTGAAGGTGCACGAGCCGCCGACCGGCCGCCTGATGCGCCGGTTCAGCCCGCTCGAGCAGGTGATCCACTGGACTACCGCGATCAGCTTCAGCGTGCTCGGCCTCTCGGGCCTGATCATGCTGTTCGGCAAGCACGTGCTGCTGCCGATCATCGGCTACACGCTGTTCGCCTGGTTAGCCGCGCTCTGCAAGAACCTGCACAACTTCATCGCGCCGCTGTTCATCGTCGCGGTGCTGGCGACGATCGTCATCTTCCTGCGCGACAACTTCCCCAAGTCCTACGACTGGCTGTGGTTCCGCCGGGCGTGGGCGTGGTTCGCGCGCAGCGAGCACATTCCGACCGGGCGCTTCAACGCCGGCGAGAAGGCGTGGTTCTGGGGCGGCGTCATCCTGCTCAGCGCCTTCGTCGCCTGGAGCGGCCTGGTCCTGCTGTTTCCGAACTTCGACCAGACGCGCGCCGTGATGCAGGACGCGTGGTCGGTGCACGCGATCGCGGCGCTGATCTACATCGCCATCTCGCTCGGCCACATCTACATGGGCACGATCGGCGTCGAAGGCTCGTACCGCGCGATGCGCGAAGGCGTTGTCGACGAGAGCTGGGCGCGCGAGCACCACGAGATCTGGTACCAGGAGGTCAAGTCCGGCAAGCGCGAAGCCGCGGGCGGCGCGGTGCCGGCGGGGGCCCCGCACATGGAGGAGAAGTGATGAAGAAAATCCTTGCCGTCCTCGCCGCCGGCGCCCTGCTGGGCGCGCTCGCCGCGCAGGCGAAGCTGCCGGCGCCGCCGCCGAAGAGCGACACGGAGAAGGCGGCGGAAGCCGACAAGGCCGCAGCCACCAAGGCCAAGGAAGCCGCCGACCTCGCGAAGGCGCAGGACAGGGTGGTGGCCAACTACAAGAAAAACCACGCGGCGATGGGAAAGAAATGAGGAGCGCGCTGCTGATCGGCGTTGTGGTACTGGCGGCGGGCTGCCGCAGCATGATGAGTCCCGCCGGCACGAGCGCCACCGCCAATCTGCAGCCGACGAAGGGCAACAAGGCGAGCGGCACCGCGACTTTCACGCAGACCGGCGACAGGGTGCGCGTGGTCGCCGACGTAAGCGGCTTGAACCCCGGGCAAGAGCACGGCTTCCACATCCACGAGGCCGGCGACTGCAGCTCGGGCGACGGCATGAGCACCAAGGGCCACTACAACCCGCAGAACAAGCCGCATGCGCATTACTCGACGCCCGAGCGCCATGCGGGCGACATGCCGGCGCTGAAGGCCGACGCCAACGGCAACGCGCATCTCGACACCACGCTCGACGTGATGACCGTAAACCCGGGACCGACTAGCATCGTGGGGCGCGGGCTCATCGTGCATGCTGGCGCGGACGACTACAAGACGCAGCCCACCGGCAACGCCGGCGCGCGCGTCGCCTGCGGCATCATCCAGAGGACTTCGTAACCCCGTTCTGTGAGGAGGAGGGGGTGAAAGGGCGCCGCAAGGCGCCCTTTCTTTTTTAGAGGCCGTCGATGGCGACCAGGCGTCCCTTCGACGCCTTCTGCCGCAGCTTGATCAGCGGCGCGTAGTCCGGCGAGCGGTACCACTTCAAGAGCTGCTCCATGCTCGGGAACTCGAGCAGCACGAGCCGCTTCGGCGCCCAGCCGCCTTCGAGCGCTTCGACCTTGCCGCCGCGCGCGAGGAACCTGCCGCCGTGCTTCTGGATGGTGGCCAGCACCTGCTTGCGGTAGTCCTCGTAGCTCGCCGGGTCGGTCACCTCGATCTCGCCGATCACATACGCTGCCATGCGTCCTCCTATCCGAACAGGAATCGTACCGCGATGCCGAGCGCGGCCATGACGAGCACCAGCTCGAGCAGCCCGCGCTTCAGCCCGAAGGCCAGCGCCGCCGCCAGCAGCGCGAGCACCGCTACCTTCAGGTCGAGCGCCAGCGGATCGAAGGCGTACCAGCGCAAGGGACCGGCGCGCGCTTCCTGCACCACGCCGAAGAGCACGTGCAGCGCGAACCACACCGTGAGGTTGAGGATCACGCCGACCACCGCCGCGGTGATCGCGGCGAGCGCGCCCGACAGGCGCTGGTTGGCGCGCAGCTGCTCGACGAACGGTGCGCCGGCGAAGATGAACGTCATCGGCGGCACGAACGTCACCCAGGTCGTGAGCGCCGCTCCCAGGACACCCGCCGCCAGCGGCGAGAGCGGCCCCGCGTCGCGGTAGGCGGCCAGAAACCCGACGAACTGCGTGACGAGGATCAGCGGCCCGGGCGTGGTCTCGGCGAGGCCGAGGCCGTCGACCATCTCCGGCGCGCTCATCCAGTGATACGTGTCGACCGCTTGCTGCGCCATGTACGCGAGCAGCGCATAGGCGCCGCCGAAGCTCACCACCGCCAGCTTCGAGAAGAACAGCCCGATGTCGACGAACACAGCGCTCGCGCCCAGCAGCAGCACGGCGAGCACCACCGGCGCCCACCAAAGCACCAGCCCGACCATGCTCGCCACTACGAATTGGCGCCAGCGTCCCGGCATCGGCGCGACGGCTGCACCGTCAGGCGCGCGCGTAGTCAGGAAGCCGAACAGTCCGGCCGCAAGCACGATGAGCGGGAAGGGCAGGTCGAGGAAGAAGATGCCGACGAACGCCGCGGCGGCGACGCCGGCCAGGAGCCGCGTTTTCAGCGCGCGCCTGCCGATGCGCAGGAGCGCCTCCACCACGATCACCAGCACCGCCGCCTTGATGCCGAAGAGCGCGCCTTCGACCGCCGGGATGCCCCGCCCCATCGCGTAGAGGACGCTCAGCGCCAGCATCACGAGAGCGCCGGGCAGCACGAACAGGATGCCGGCGGCGAGGCCGCCGCGCACGCCGTGCAGGAGCCAGCCGGCGTAGGTGGCGAGCTTCTGCGCCTCGGGTCCCGGCAGCAGCACGCAGAAGTTGAGCGCGTGGAGGAAGCGGCTCTCCTCGATCCACTTCTTCTCGTCCACCAGGATGCGGTGCATCAGCGCGATCTGGCCCGCCGGGCCGCCGAAGCCGATGCAGCCGATCTTGAACCAGACGCGCAGCGCCTCCGTAAAGGCAACCGCCGCGGAAGTGTTTTTGTTCATTTTGGAACGCAGGCGCTACTCTTCCACATATGGGCGCAATTGCGGAAGGGCTGCGGCGCGTGTTCGAGCTCGACTCGGAGCTCTGGCGCATCGTGCTGCTCAGCCTCGAGGTGAGCCTGAGCGCGGTGCTGCTGGCCGCGCTCCTCGGCCTGCCACTCGCGGCGGCTCTCGCGGTGAACCGCTTCCCGGGCCGCCGCGGCGTGGTCGTCACGCTGAACGCGCTGATGGGCCTGCCGCCCGTCGTAGTGGGGCTGCTGGTCTACCTGCTCCTTTCGCGCGCCGGCCCGCTTGGCGAGCTCGGCCTGCTCTTCACGCCGGGGGCGATGGTGGTGGCGCAGACCATCCTTATACTGCCGATCATCGCCGCGCTCGCGCGCCAGGCGCTCGAGGATGCCTGGCGCGAGTACGACGAGCAGCTGCGCTCGCTCGGCGCGCGCGGCATGCAGGCCGCGCTGACGCTCTTGTGGGACGCGCGTTTCTCGCTCATCACCGCGGTGCTCGCCGGACTCGGCCGAGCCGCCGCCGAGGTCGGCGCGGTGATGATCGTCGGCGGCAACATCGACGGCGTGACGCGGGTCATGACCACCGCCATCGCGCTCGAGACTTCGAAAGGCGATCTGCCGCTCGCGCTGGGCCTGGGCTCGGTGCTGATCGCGATCGTGCTGGTCCTGAACAGCGCAGCCCAGCTCATCAAGGATGCCGCGCAACGGCGATTCGGATGAGCGCCTCCATCCTCCCGCTCACGCTCGACAACATCTCGTATTCGAGCAACGGCCAGTCCATCATCGATGGCATCTCGCTCGCCATCGAGGCCGGCCCGAGCACCATCATCCTCGGCGCCAACGGCGCGGGAAAGAGCGTGCTGATGCGCCTCATGCACGGACTGCTGGCGCCGACCACGGGCCGCGTGCGCTGGAACGAGCCCGACGCGGCGAGCCTGCGCCGCCGGCAGGCGATGGTGTTCCAGCGACCCGTGATGCTGCGGCGCTCGGCGCTCGCCAACGTCGTCTACGCCATGGCCGTCGCCGGCGTACCGGCCGCCGAGCGCGAAGCGCAGGCGCTCACCGCGCTGGACGAGGTGGGCCTGCGGCAGCTTGCGCACCGCCCGGCGCGCGTGCTTTCGGGCGGTGAGCAGCAGCGCCTGGCGCTGGCGCGCGCGTGGGCCCTGCACCCCGAGGTGCTGTTCCTGGATGAGCCGACGGCCAACCTCGACCCCGCCGCGGTGCGCGAGATCGAAACCGTCATCAAGGCGTTCGACGCCGCCGGAACCAAGATCGTGATGGCGACTCACAACCTGGGGCAGGCGCGGCGCCTGGGCGACGAGGTGATCTATCTGCAGGCGGGGCGCGTGATGGAGCGCGCGCCGATCGAGCAGTTTTTTGCCCGCCCAGCGACGGCCGACGCCGCGGCGTTCATGAAAGGAGAACTGCCTTGGGCCTGATTTGCCAAACCCTTCTCGTGCTCGCGCTCGCCGTCCCGGCGCATGCACAGGAGAAATTCATCACCGTCGCTTCGACCACTTCCACGGAGCAGTCGGGCCTGTTCAAGCACCTGCTGCCGGTCTTCGAGCGCAAGACCGGGATCCAGGTGCGCGTGGTCGCGGTGGGCACAGGCCAGGCGCTCGACATCGGCCGGCGCGGCGACGCGGATGTCGTGCTGGTGCACGCCAAGCCGCTCGAAGAGAAGTTCATGGCCGAGGGCCACGGCGTGAAGCGCTACGACGTGATGTACAACGATTTCGTCCTCATCGGCCCGAGATCCGATCCTGCCGGCGTGCGCGGCACCAAGGACGTGGCCGCTGCCTTTCAGCGCATCCGCGCCGCGCGCGCGCCATTCGTCTCGCGCGGCGACCGCAGCGGCACGCATTTCGCCGAGCTCGAGATCTGGAAGCTCGCCGGCATCGACATCGCAAGCGACAAGGGGCCCTGGTACCGCGACACCGGCCAGGGCATGGGGCCGGCGCTCAATACCGCGGCCGCAATGAATGCGTACATCCTCGCCGATCGCGGCACCTGGCTGTCATTCAAGAACCGCGGCGACCTGGCGATCGCCGTGGAAGGCGACAAGCGCCTCTACAACCAGTACGGAGTGATGCTGGTCAACCCGGCGCGGCATGCGCACGTAAAGAAAGAGATGGGCCAGGCGTTCGTCGACTGGCTGATCTCCGCCGAGGGGCAAACGGCGATCGCCGACTACAAGATCAACGGCGAGCAGCTCTTCTTCCCCAACGCCGGGAGCTGATTGGCGCGCTATCGCGGCCTCACGCTGCGCGTGCTCGGCGCCCGCGCTCCGGCCATGGGGCCGGGCAAGGCCGAGCTGATTGCGCGCATCGGCGAGACCGGCTCGATCTCGGCGGCGGCGCGCGCCATGGGCATGTCGTACCGCCGCGCCTGGCAGCTGGTCGAGGCGCTGAATCACGACTTCCGCGAGCCGGTGATCGCCACCGCCATCGGCGGCACGCGCGGCGGCGGCGCGCGCGTCACGCCGTTCGGCGAGCGCCTGCTCGGCCGGTTCCGCGCCATGGAGACGAGGGCCTCGGCGGCGATCGCCGCCGACCTGCGGCGTTTCAACCGTCATCTGCGGCGGCGATAGCCCTCGCTATATTCCATGGTATATAGCGGGGCTTGGACGCCACGCTCATCGCGCTGCTCGCCGCGGGCATGCTGGTCGCCGCCTTCGCCTACGCGTCGGTCGGCCATGGCGGCGCGTCGGCCTACATCGCGGCGATGGCGCTCGCCGGCATCACGCCGGCCGACATGCGGCCGATCGCGCTGGCGCTGAACCTGCTGGTGTCGGCGATCGCGACCTACAAGTTCTACCGCGCCGGCTACTTCCGCTGGCGCCTCTTCTGGCCCTTCGCCGTCGTCTCCGTGCCGCTCGCCTTCGTCGGCGGCGCGATCACGCTTCCCGGCCATGCCTACAAGATCCTCGTCGGCGTCGTGCTGATCTATGCGGCCTGGCAGCTCTGGCGCAGCGCCAAGGCGGGCGAAGAGATGCGCGAAGTGCGCGAGCCGCCGGTCGCGCTCGCGATGGCGGTGGGCGCGGTCCTCGGCCTCCTCGCCGGGCTCACCGGCGTCGGCGGCGGCATCTTCCTCAGCCCGGTGCTGTTGATCGCCGGCTGGGCCGGCACCAAGCAGACCTCCGCCGTCGCCGCGCCGTTCATCCTGGTCAATTCCATCGCCGGCCTCGCCGCGGGCTTCACGATGAAATCGGCGTCGCTGCCGCCGCAGATCTGGATCCTCGGCTGCGCCGTGCTCGTCGGCGGCTGGTTCGGCGCCGAGTACGGCAGCCGCCGTTTCGCCAATCCGTTCATCCGCCGCATGCTGGCCGCGGTGCTCGCCGTGGCCGGTGCGAAAATGCTCTTTGTATGAGGGTATTCGGCTTCGCCGGCTGGTCGGGCAGCGGCAAGACCACGCTGATCGAAAAGCTCATCCCGCGCTTCGCCGGCGCGGGCCTGCGCGTGTCGCTCATCAAGCACGCGCACCATACGTTCGACGTCGACCAGCCGGGCAAGGATTCCTACCGCCACCGCCACGCCGGCGCCGCGGAGGTGCTCGTCACTTCGTCGCGGCGCTGGGTGCTGATGCACGAGCTGCGCGGCGCGGCCGAGCCGTCGTTCGAGGCGCAGCTCGCGCGCCTGTCGCCCTGCGACATCGTCATCGTCGAGGGATTCAAGCACGCGCCGATTCCGAAGCTCGAAGTCTGGCGCCGCGCCACCGGCGAGCCGCTCCTGCATCCGAACGACCCGCACATCGTCGCGGTGGCGAGCGATACGAAGATCGAAACCCGCCTGCCGCTCCTCGATCTCAACGATGATGCAGCCATCTCGTCCTTCATCCTCGCGCACCTCCGCCTGCAATGAATAAGGGCCTGCTGTCCGTCGACGAAGCGCTCGCGCAGATGCTCGCCCAGGCGCGCCCCGTGGCCGAAGTTCAGGAAATCGCTACCCTGGAGGCGACGGGCCGCGTGCTTGCCCGCGCGCAGCGCTCGACGATGGACGTGCCGCCGATGGACAACAGCGCCATGGACGGCTACGCCGTGCGCATCGCGGACGGAACGAAGCTGCGCGTCGCGCAAAAGATCATGGCCGGCGCGGTGGGCAAGCCGCTTGCGCCCGGCACCGCGGCGCGCATCTTCACCGGCGCGCCGATCCCGCCGGGCGCGGATGCCGTGGTTATGCAGGAAGATGCCACCGTCGCTGGCGATAGCGTGGTGCTCAATAGAAAACCAGAACCCGGGCAGTGGATCCGCCGCACAGCCAGCGACATCGCCAGAGGTGCCGAGATCCTGCCCGCCGGCAAGCGCCTGCTGCCGCAGGACACGGGGCTCGCGGCCTCGGTCGGCATCCGCACGCTGCCGGTCTACCGGAAGCTCAGGCTGGGCCTCTTCTTCACCGGCGACGAGCTCGTCATGCCGGGTGAGCCGCTCGCGCCCGGCCGCATCTACAACTCGAACCGCTTCACGCTGCGTGGCCTCGCCGAGGTGTTCGGCTGCGAGCTGCGTGACTATGGCATCGTGCCGGACTCGCTCGACGCGACGCGCCAGGTGCTGCGCAAGGCAGCGGGGGAGTGCGATGTGGTGGTGACTTCCGGTGGTGTGTCTGTCGGCGACGCCGACTACGTCAAGCCCGCCGTCGAAGCCGAAGGCACGCTGCTAATGTGGCGCATCGCCATGAAGCCCGGGCGACCGCTCGCGTTTGGCAACGTCGGCAAGGCGTTCTTCATCGGGCTTCCGGGCAACCCGGTGTCCAGCTTCGTTACGTTTTTGATTTTTGTGCGCCCATTCCTGCTGAAGGCCCAAGGCATGACCGACATCGGTCCGCGCGCCATCTCCGCGCGCGCCGATTTCGAGTGGCCGGAGCCCGACTCGCGCCGTGAATTCCTGCGCGCCGCCTGGAACGCGCAGGGCGGCCTCGAGCTCTATCCGACGCAGGATTCGGCGGTGCTCACGTCCACCGCGTGGGCCGACGGCCTGATCGACAACCCCGCAGGGCACGCCATTCGCAAGGGGGACAATGTGCGTTTCCTGCCTTACGCTGAGCTCTATTGGTGAAAGTGACCGTCCTTTTCTTCGCTGCGCTCCGGGAGCAGCTCGGGCGCCCGCGCGAGGAGCTCGAGCTGCCGGTGGGGGTTAGCACCGTGGGCGGGCTGCGCGATCACCTGCGCGCGCGCGGCGGCGAATGGGCGAACGTGTTCGCGCCCAATCGGCCAGTGCGTGCGGCGGTGAACCAGGAGATGGTGCAGCCGGTGGCGACCATCAGCGCCGGCGACGAGGTGGCATTCTTCCCACCGGTGACCGGCGGATGAAAGTCGCCATCCAGTGCGAGGATTTCGACCTCGGTGCCGAGGTGCGGGCGATTTCCAGGAGTCCGAGGATCGGCGCGGTCGCGAGCTTCGTCGGGCTGGTGCGCGACGTGCGCATGACGCTCGAGCACTACCCGGGCATGACGGAGAACGCGATCCGCAAGATCGTCGACCAGGCCGCCGCGCGCTGGCAGGTGCTGGACTGCACGGTGATCCACCGCTACGGCGAGCTGCAGCCGAACGACCAGATCGTGCTGGTCGCCGTGGCGAGCGCGCACCGCGGCGACGCCTTTGCCGCCTGCGAGTTCATCATGGACTACCTGAAGACGCAGGCGCCGTTCTGGAAGAAGGAGCACCGCACCGGCGGCGCGACCTGGGTGGAGGCACGCACCGCCGACGACGAGGCCGCGGACCGCTGGGAGAAATAGGCCGACTGGCCTAAGACAGGCCGGGGCCGAAGCTAGAGTCGCCGCCCGCGCTGTCTTTTAATGCCGGGACGATGCAGGTCCAAGCCGCGACGACTTTCAGCGACCTCCTGCGCGAGGTCGAGGGCTTCTGGACGGCGCTCCCCGACAAGCCCGAAGAGACGCCGGAGCGGCTGCTCTCGGCCCTGTGGAGCACCGCGTGCGGCGCACCGGTCTCGGTCGATCGCGCGCGCGAGGCCGGCCTGCCGGCGCTCGACGCCGCGAGCCTCGAGCGGCTGCGTCGCCTGATCGAGCGCAAGAAAGCCGGCGTGCCGCTCGCGCACCTCACCGAGCGGCAGACCTTTTTGGGCTTGGAGCTGATCGCCGGGGCCGAGGCGCTTATCCCGCGCAAGGAAACCGAGATCCTCGGCCGCGCCGCGCTCGCCAAGATCGGCTGCATGGCGAAGAAACGCGGATCGCTCCTCGTGGTCGACGTGTGCACCGGCAGCGCAAACCTCGCGCTCGCCTACGCCTATTACGAGCCGCAGTCTCGAGTCTACGGCGCGGACCTCTCGCCCGAGGCCGTGGCCCTCGCGCGCCGCAACGTGGCCTTCGCCGGCCTCGGCGGGCGCGTCGAGCTGCGCCTGGGCGATCTGCTCGAGCCGTTCGAGACTCCTGAATTCGCCGGCCGCTGCGATTTCCTGAGCTGCAACCCGCCGTACATCTCGACGGCGAAGGTTAGGGAGATGCATCCCGAGATCGCGCAGCACGAGCCCGAGGCGGCCTTCAACGGCGGCGTATACGGCGTATCGATACTGGTGAAGCTGATCCGGCAGGCGCCGCGGTTCCTGCGGCCCGGCGGCTGGCTCGGCTTCGAGGTCGGCCATGGCCAGGGCGCAGGATTTGCACGGCAGCTCGAGAAGAACCCGGCGTTCGCCGGCGTCGAGACCTACGCGGATTCCGGGGGGGAAATACGCGCCATATTGGCGAAGTCCCGGCCCGTCAGCCCGGCATGAACGCGGGCGTCGACGCCCTCGGCAAGCGCGCCGCGCGCCGCGGGCTGCGGGCGCCGGAGTGGTGCCGCCTGCTGTACCTCGATTACCGCCGCTACCGCGTGGCCGGCCACTCCGCGATGGCCACCCTGTTCCTGGCGCAGGGCTTCTGGGCGAGCTGCATCTACCGCGCGTGCCACGCGCTCGTCGAGTGGCTGCCGGGGGGCGTGCTGCGCGCCGCGGCGAAGACCCTCGCCGCGATCCTGCAGAAGCTGATGGAGATCATCACCGGCATCTGCCTGCCGCGCGACGCCGAGATCGGCGGCGGCCTCTATCTGCCCAGCTTCGGCGCGATCATCCTCGGCCGCGGCTCGATCGGCGCCAACTGCACCATCGAGCAGAACGTGACGCTCGGCATCGCCGGGCGCGGCGACGAGCGCGGCCGCCCGACCATCGGCCACCGCGTGTTCATCGGCGCGGGCTCCATGATCGTCGGCAAGATCACCATCGGCGACGATGCCTACATCTTTCCGGGCTCGGTGGTGACGCGCTCGGTGCCGCCGCGAGCCGTGGTGATGGGCTACCCGGCGAAGATCGTCTCCTACGACGGCAGCTTCGACTGGATCGTGTACGACGGCATGGAGCACGATCCGAGCCGCCGCGAGTCGCTGGAAAAGCTCGGCCGCGCCTAGCCGCGCCGGTAGAGCCAGAAGAATTCCTTCGTATCGCCGGGCCGCGTGCCGCGCCACGCGAGCTTCCATGCGTCTCCGGGCTCCGGCGGCTGTGCGCTCCCGCTGTGGATCAAGAGCCACGGGCAATCTGCCGCGGCCGGGGCGCGGATACCGGCGTGGTAGTGGAACATCGCGCGCTGCGGCTCGGTGAGGTTGCGCGCCGCGACGCATGCGCCCTTCGGCAGAGCGCGCTGCATCTCGGCGATCACGCCGCGATAGCTCTTCGCGTGATCGAGCCAGCCGAGCCACAGCGTCATCGCCAGGCCCCAGACCAGCGTCACGCCGGCAAGCCAGCGCGCCGGCAGCGACAGGCGCCACGAAAGGAACCAGAGCGCGGTGATCGCGATGGCGGCACCGAGCGCCACGGGCTCGAGGGTGGGCACAAAGCCGGGCGAATAGGCTTCGAGGGACGCGGGCGCCCGGCCAGCGAGCAGTGCAAGCCAGCCGAGCCACAGAAGCACCCCGAGCAGCGCCGCGCCGCCGACGGCGAGGATGTTGAGCGGCCACGCGAGCCAGCGCGGTACCGTTTCCAGGCCGACTGCGGCCAGGAGCGCGAGCGGCAAAAGCAGCGGTAAGCCGTAGAGCGTGCGCGCCGAGGACGCGGCGCTCAGCACCACGAACATGACGATGAGCGCGAGCGTCGCGAGCTGCACGAGCGGCGACCTCAGGCGATCGTGCGCCAGCGCCACGATCGCGAGCGGCCAGGCCGGGAGCGCGAACCAGACGACTGCCTTGGCATAGTGCGCGTGGTCGAGCACGCCGCCGAGTCCCGCCTCGCCGGTGAAGCGGCCCAGATTGTTGACCCAGAACCACTCGTGGAAGAGCGCCGGCGAGTGCAGGTAGAGGAGCGTCGGCCAGATGAGCGCCCAGGGCAGAAAAGCGGCGAGAGCGACCAGCCAGCTTCGCAGGTAGGCGCGCGTGCGCCACTCGCGGAAAAGGAGCAGCCCGATCGCCGTCAGGCCGAGCATGCCCGGACCGAGCAAGCCCTTCGAGAGGAAGGCGATACCGGCCCCGGTGCCGAGCAGCAGGCCGGAGCTGCGGGCGAGCCCGAGCAGGCCGAGCGCGATGCCGGCCATGAGCGCGTTGTCGGTGATGAGCTGGTGGGCGTGCTGCAAATAGCCGAGGGATCCGGCCAGGACGAGCGGCGCCGCGATCGGTGACTGGCACCAATCCTTCGCCGTGAGGTAGGTGAAGGCGAGCGTCAGTGCGACGTAGAAGGCGCTCGCGAGGCGCGCGGCGTCATGGAGCGGCAGCAGGCCGGGCAACGCGTTCGCGAAGAGGGCGGCAGTCCAGTAGAAGAGCGGCGGCTTCTCGACGAACGGCGCGCCGGCGAGCGTCGGCACGAGCCAGTCGCCCGTGTCGAGGATGTGATAGACGAGGCCGAACGTGTACGCCTCGTCCGGCTTCCACGGATCGTGGCCGAAAAGGCCGGCGAGGATCCACGCCGCGATGAGGACGCAGATCCCCGCGGTGCGTATCACGCCGGCATCACCACGGATTTCCTCAGCTCGTCGAGCTCGGCCTCGGCGAGCGTCTCCTTCTCGAGCAGCTTCAGCGCCCACGCCTCGAGCGCCGCGCGGTTGCGCTTCAGGATCGCGAGCGCCTTCTGGTAGGTGGCTTCGACGATGTCGCGCACGGCGACGTCGATCTCGCGCGCAGTGGCCTCGCTGTACTCGCGGTGTCCCTGCGGCAGCGGCCCGCCGAGGAAGGGCTGTCGCTCCTCTTCGTAAGCGACGGGACCGAGCCCCTGCACCATCGCGTAGCGCATCACCATGCTGCGCGCGATGTCGGTGACCTTCGCCAGGTCGTCCGCCGCGCCGGTGGAGAGGTGGCCGAAGATCACTTCCTCGGAGGCGCGCCCGCCGAGCAGCACCGCCATCTTGTTCTCGAGCTCGGCGCGCGTCATGAGGAAGCGGTCCTCGGTCGGCCGCTGGATGGTGTAGCCGAGCGCGCCGACGCCGCGCGGGATGATCGAGATCTTGTGCACCGGGTCGGTTCCGGGCAGCGCCATCGCCACGATGGCGTGGCCCATCTCGTGGTGCGCGACGATGCGCCGCTCGGTCGCGTTGAGCACGCGGTTCCTCTTCTCGAGGCCCGCGATCAGCCGCTCGATCGCCTGCGTGAAGTCGTTGAGCGACACCGCCTCCGCGCCGCGCCGCGTGGCGAGCAGCGCGGCTTCGTTCACCAGGTTGGCGAGATCGGCGCCCGAGAAGCCGGCCGTCAGCGCAGCCACCTGCTCGAGCTCGGCGTCGGTAGCGAGCTTGATCTTCTTCGCATGCACCCGGAGGATCTGCAGCCGCCCGCCCTTGTCCGGCCGGTCGACGAGGATCTGACGGTCGAAGCGCCCGGCGCGCAGGAGCGCCGGGTCGAGGATCTCGGGCCGGTTGGTGGCGGCGAGGAGCACGAGACCGGTGCTCGGATCGAAGCCGTCGAGCTCCACCAGGAGCTGGTTCAGCGTCTGCTCGCGCTCGTCGTGTCCGCCGAGCCCGCCCGCGCCGCGCGCGCGGCCGAGCGCGTCGAGCTCGTCGATGAAGATGATCGCCGGGGCCTTCTGCCGCGCCTGCTCGAAGAGGTCGCGCACGCGCGCGGCGCCGACGCCGACGAACATCTCGACGAACTCCGAGCCCGAGATGGAGAAGAACGGCACGCCCGCTTCTCCCGCGACCGCGCGCGCGAGCAGTGTCTTGCCGGTGCCCGGCGGCCCGACCAGCAGCACACCTTTCGGCACGCGGGCGCCGAGGCGGCCGTACTTCTTCGGATCCTTCAGGAACTCGACCACTTCCTGCAGCTCGGCTTTCGCCTCGTCCACGCCTGCCACGTCGGCGAAGGTGACGCCGGTCTTGTTCTCGACATAGACCTTGGCGCGGCTCTTGCCGATGCTCATGAAGCCGCCGCCCAACCCCTGGCTCATGCGCCGGCCGAGGTAGAACCAGATGCCGAAGAAGATCAGCGCCGGCAGAATCCAGGACGCGAGATCCCGCAGCAGCGTGCTTTCCTGGACGCGCGTGTACTTGACGTTGTACTTCGAGAGCCGCTCGGCGATCTCGGGCGGCACGAGATTCGCTATCACCATCGTCTTGCTGCCCTCGGGCTTCTTCAGCTTGCCGGTAATGTGCTGGTCGGAGACCGTCACCTCGGCGATGCGGTCCTCCTGCAGGTACTTCTCGAATTCGCTGTAGGGCACGACCTCGACCGTCTGCGCCCGGCGCCAGCCCTCCTGCACGGCGAACATGGCGAAGATCGCGAACAGGAGGTAGAAGACGTTGAACTTGGTGCGGCGCTCCATCGCCTTAATTTTCCCTTGAAGTGCGCGGGCTTGGCCCCATCTTCCCAATGGGAATGCCCGAAAGCTTTTGAAGGATCAACGAGATGCGATTTGAGAAGTTTACGACCAAGCTGCAGGAGGCGCTCGCCGAGGCGCAAAGCGCCGCTTTGGGCAACGACAACCAGTACCTCGAGCCGCCGCACCTGCTGGCCGCGCTCCTCAACGACGCCGGCATCGCCGGCCTGATCAGCAAGGCCGGGGGCAATCCGAACGCGCTGAAGAAGGCCGTGGCGGACGCGATCGAGCGCCTGCCCAAGGTCGAGGCCACGCCCGGCGAAGTGCTCATGGGCCGTGATCTCGCGAACCTCCTCAACGTCGCGGACAAGGAAGCGCAGAAGCGCGGCGACCAGTACATCGCTTCGGAGCTGTTCCTGCTCGCCGCGGCGGCCGACAAGGGCGAGACGGGGCGTCTCCTCAAGCAGGGGGGCGTGACCAAGGGCGCGCTCGAGAAGGCCATCGAGGAAGTACGTGGGGGTGAAACCGTGCAGGGACAAGCCGACGAATCGCAGCGCCAGGCGCTCGCGAAGTACACGTTGGATCTGACCGACAGGGCAAGGCAGGGAAAGCTCGACCCGGTGATCGGGCGCGACGACGAGATCCGGCGCTGCATCCAGATCCTGCAGCGGCGCACGAAGAACAACCCGGTGCTGATCGGCGAGCCCGGCGTGGGCAAGACCGCGATCGTCGAAGGCCTCGCGCAGCGCATCGTCAACGAGGAAGTGCCCGAGACGCTCAAGAACAAGCGGCTGCTGGTGCTCGACCTCGCGTCGCTGCTCGCCGGTGCGAAGTACCGCGGCGAGTTCGAGGAGCGGCTGAAGGCCGTGCTGAAGGAGCTGGCCAGGGACGAGGGCAGCACCATCATCTTCATCGACGAGATGCACACGCTGGTCGGCGCCGGCAAGGCGGAGGGCGCGATCGATGCCGGCAACATGCTGAAGCCCGCGCTCGCGCGCGGCGAGCTGCACTGCATCGGCGCGACCACGCTGGACGAGTACCGCAAGAACATCGAGAAGGACGCGGCGCTCGAGCGGCGCTTCCAGAAGGTGCTGGTCGGGGAGCCGAGCGTGGAGGCGACCATCGCCATCCTGCGCGGCCTGCAGGAGCGCTATGAAGTGCACCACGGCGTCGAGATCACCGACCCGGCGATCGTCGCGGCGGCCGAGCTCTCGCACCGCTACATCACCGACCGGTTCCTGCCGGACAAGGCGATCGACCTGATCGACGAAGCGGCCGCGCGCATCAAGATGGAGATCGACTCCAAGCCCGAGGCGATGGACCGCCTCGAGCGGCGGCTGATCCAGCTGCGCATCGAGCGCGAGGCGGTGAAGAAGGAGAAGGACGAGGCCTCGAAGAAGCGCCTCGAGCTGATCGAGCAGGAGATCGCGCGCCTCGAGAAGGAGTACGCCGACCTCGAGGAAGAATGGAAGGCCGAGAAGGCGACGGTGCAGGGCGCGCAGCACATCAAGGAAGAGATCGAGAAGCTGCGCCAGCAGATGGAAGAGGCGAAGCGCAAGGGCGACTGGCAGAAGATGTCCGAGATCCAGTACGGGCGGCTGCCGCAGCTCGAGGCGCAGCTCAAGCAGGCGGAAAAATCGGAGAAGAAGGGAACGAAGCCGAAGCTCCTGCGCACGCAGGTCGGCGCCGAAGAGATCGCCGAGGTGGTGTCGCGCATGACCGGCATCCCGGTGGCGAAGATGATGCAGGGCGAGCGCGAGAAGCTGATCAAGATGGAGGACTACCTGCACCAGCGCGTCGTCGGCCAGGACGAGGCGGTGCGCCTGGTGTCGGATGCGATCCGGCGTTCGCGCTCAGGTCTGGCAGATCCCAATCGGCCTTATGGGAGTTTCTTGTTTTTGGGGCCGACGGGGGTCGGCAAGACCGAGCTGTGCAAGTCGCTCGCCGAATTCCTGTTCGACTCGCAGGACCACCTGATCCGCATCGACATGTCGGAGTACGGCGAGCGGCACTCGGTCGCGCGCCTGATCGGCGCGCCGCCGGGCTACGTCGGCTACGAGGAGGGCGGCCAGCTCACCGAGCAGGTGCGCAGGAAACCGTATTGCGTGATCCTCTTCGACGAGGTGGAGAAGGCGCATCCAGACGTGTTCAACGTCTTCCTGCAGATCCTCGACGAGGGCCGCCTGACCGACGGGCAGGGTCGAACCGTGGACTTCAAGAACACGGTGCTGGTCATGACCTCCAACCTGGGCTCGCAGATGATCCAGGGCATGGCCGGCAGCGACTACCAGGTGGTGAAGCTCGCGGTGATGGGCGAGGTGAAGACCCATTTCCGGCCCGAGTTCGTCAACCGCATCGACGAGATCGTGGTGTTCCACGCGCTGGCCGAGGAGCACATCAAGTCGATCGCGCGCATCCAGCTCAACACGCTGAGGGCGCGCCTCGCGAAGATGGAGTTCGGCTTCGAGATCTCGGACGCCGCGGTGACCGAGCTCGCCAAGGTCGGCTTCGACCCGGTCTACGGCGCGCGGCCGCTCAAGCGCGCGATCCAGTCCGAGGTGGAGAACCCGCTGGCCAAGGCGATCCTCGAAGGCCGCTTCGCGCCGAAGGACACGATCTTCGTCGACTACCGCGGCGGCAAGATGGTGTTCGAGAAGTCCCCTAAAAAACGAGCCGCCTGAGTTACTGGCCGGTCACCTTGGTGAGCGTCTCGTAGGGCGCCACCGAGCCGTGGCCGCCGGCGAAGCGCTCGGGCTGGATGGCGGCGCGCGTAACCGTCCGCACCACCGAAATCAGCGCGGCGTTGGGCTTGTCCGGCATCGGCGCGCCGGGCGACCAGACGTCGGTGACGAAGCCGAGCCGCGCGCTGGGCACGTAGGCCATCAGCAGGCCCTTGGCGTGCGGGTTGTCGAGCATGGCGTAGGCGACCACCTGGCGTCCCGCGGAATCGCTCATCACGTGGCTCTCGGGGACCTCGAGGATCTGCACGCGGCTGAAGTCCATCGGCCGCATGTCCGGATTGCGCTCCATCGGCGAGGCGAGCACCTTGCGGTAGTGCGCCGCGGTGCCCTGTCCGACGACGAGGATCGCGCCTTCGCCGAGCACGCCGCGCATGCCGCCGGCGTGGTCCATATGGTGATGCGTCAGCACGAGCCACTTGATCGGCTTGCCGGGGAAGCGCTGTTTTGCGGTGTTCACCACCCACAGCGACTGCGCGTCGCTTACCGGCGCGTCGACCATGACTAGGTGATCGGCCATCTCCACGAGCAGGCTGTTGTGCGAGCCGCCGACGACGTGGAACACGCCGGGCGCGAGCTCGTTGAGCCGCAGGCTTTGGGTGACCTTCGAATCGAAGCTTGTGTTGTCGGAGTCGAGGTAGGTGCCGATGAACTGCCGGCGGATCACCCATTGGTAGGGCACGTTGCCGCTCCCCGGCTTGGCGGCGTCGGCGCGCAGTTCCGCCGGCACGTTGAACTTGGCGGGGTCGATCGCCGGGTTGGCCTGGAAATCGGTGAGCTGCACCTCCTGCACCATGCGGCCGTTCAGCTCGTACTTGCGATTCATGGGGATGCGCAAGCCGCCGAAGTCGCGCCAGTCGGAGAAGATCAAGTCGTAGGTCACGTCGCCCCAGATGTTGTCGTAGTCGAGCGTTCGGACGCGCAGCGGCAGGCCGGTCTTCGGATCGAATGCCACGGTGAAGGGTCCGTAGGCGACCGCGGGGTACGCGGCGCCGCCGGCCTCGAGGTCGAGGGCGGGCCGCACCTGGGTCGGGTTGTCGCGCATCGCGAGCATCAGGCCGCTCACCGTCCCGCGCAGGCCCTCGCGCTGTGTCGTCGCGAGGCGCAGGCCCGACATCGAATGCGCGGGCGGATTCATCTTCTGGCT
>DASQAW010000096.1:0-4903 GCA_035635495.1 Burkholderiales bacterium | reverse complement strand
CCCCAGAAGGAATGTGAGTTCTACTGTGGTAACGCTACACGGCGCGTCGCGCACCAATCATTTGAGGTGCTTGTCGGTTCATAAGCGCGCGTCATGAATGCCGCGCGCCTTGGGCCGAAGTGCCGGGAGCTAGACGAGCGTGAGTGCGACGGTGGCGCGCCAAGTGCCGTCGGCGCTGCGCCGTTGATTCGAGACGAATCCTTCGGTCGAGCGGCCTTCGCAGGTCACGCCGTACATTCGCGTCGTGGTGAGCAGCAGGAAGCGCCCGTCCGCATCCGTGACCGCGCGGGCGGCACCTGCGGCCACCGTGGCGCCCGCGAGCGGCCGCCCGTGCGTGCCGAGGACGCGGCCGGAGAGGATCAGCTTTTCCGGCGCTGCCGGCAGCGCGGCGAGTGCCGCCGGTGCAACGACGGTCGCGAGCCCCGCGATGATCACTTCCCTGCGGCGCGGAGATACCATAGGCGCCCCGATCATACTCCGGCCAATCATGAAACTTCTCTACTTCAATGATTTTCGCCTCGGCGTGCTGAAGGGCGACAACGTCGTCGACGTGACTGCCGTGGTGCAGAACGTCCCGCATACCCACCCTGGAAACCTGATCAGCGGCGTGATCGAGCGCTGGTCGGACCTGCGCGCGCCCATTGAAAGACTCGCGAGCTCCGCCGCCGCGGGCACCGGCGTGCCGGTGGGGCAGGTGAAGATCCGGCCGCCGCTGCCGAAGCCGGTGAACGTCGACTGCATGGCGGTGAACTACATGGAGGACGGCACGCGCAAGGAGCCGGCGCCGATCAACGCCTTCCACAAGTCGCCCGGCTGCATAGTCGGCCATGGCGACAAGATCCTCATGCCGGACGTCTTCATGTCGATCTTCGAGGGCGAGGCCGAGCTCGCGGTGGTGATCGGCAAGCGCGCGCACGACGTGCCCGCATCGCGCGCGATGGAGCACGTTTTCGGCTACGTCAATTTCATCGACGGCTCGGCGCGCGAGGTGACGACGCTCGGCAACTCGTTCTACCAGATGAAGTCCCGCGATACCTTTGCGCCGATCGGGCCGTACCTGGTCACCGCGGACGAGATCAAGGACCCGCACAAGCTCCAGGTGCGGCTGTGGGTCAACGGTGTGCTCAAGCAGAACTACAACACCGACGACATGGCCAACAAGATCCCGCGCTGCATCGAGTGGATCTCGTCGATCCACGACCTCGAGCCCGGCGACGTGCTGGCAACCGGCACGAACCATCGCGGGCTGTCGGCATTCCAGGACGGCGACCGGGTCGAGCTGGAAGTGGACGGGCTCGGACGGCTGGTCGTCGGCGTGAAGGACGAGCTCAAGCGCACCTGGGCGCGCGAAACGCGGCTCGAGCGCGAAGTCAAGGGGCTGAAGGGCACCACGCCGCAGCTCACGGGCAAGTACGCAAAGCTGTGACACCGACATCCTGATCGTCGGCGCGGGCGCCGCGGGCATGTACGCGGCGCTTGTCGCCGCTCGCGCCGGCGCGCGGGTGATGCTCGTCGACCGCAGCCTGATCGGCCGCGGCGGCGCCACCGTGATGGCGCAGATGACCGTCGCCGTGGCGCTCGGCGAGGAGGTGCCCGATGAGCCGGAACACCATCTCGCCGATACGCTGCAGGCGGGACGCGGCCTCTGCGACACATCGCTCTCGCAGCTCCTGTGCGAGGAGGCACCCGCATGCATCCGGGAGATGGACGCCTGGGGCGTGGGCTGGGCACGCAAGGACGGACACATCAGCCAGGTGCAGGCGCCGGGCCACGACCGGCCACGCTGCGTGTACGTGGACTTCGTGAATACCGGCCCGGCGGTGTCGAAGACGCTGCGCGCGCAGCTGCAGCGCAAGGCGGAGATCCAGCGCACGGGCGATCTGCTGGTCACCGATCTCGCGTTGCGCGAGGGCGTCTGCATCGGCGCGCATGCCGTGCACACCGCGACCGGTGAAGCCGTCTCGATCGCGGCAAAGGCAACCATCGTCGCCACGGGCGGGCTCACGCGCCTCTACGCGAGGAACAGCGCGTCGATCAACATGGGCGGTGACGGCTACGCGCTCGCACTGCGCGCCGGGGCCGAGCTCGTCGACATGGAGTTCGTGCAGTTCTTTCCCATCGGCCATCTCGCCCCGCGCCTCGTCGGCATGGACCCGATCATGTGGGATCCATTCCGATACAAGCTCGGCGGACGGCTGCTGAACGCCGAGATGCGCGAGTTCCTGCACGAGCATGGCCGCTATACCGCGGCGCGCGACCTCGCGACCTACGCGATCCTCAAGGAGGTAGCGGAGGGACGCGGTTCACCGCATGGCGGCGCATGGCTGTCCTTCATGCACCGCAGCGAGGCCGAGCTGCGCGCCGCGTTCGGACCGGTGATCGATCGTCTGGCGAAGAACGGCATCGATCTCACGCGCCAGCCGGTCGAAGTCGCGCCGATCGCGCACTACCACATGGGCGGCATCCGGGTGGACGCCGACATGCGCACCGGCGTGCCGCACCTCTTCGCCGCCGGCGAAGCGGTCGGCGGCGCGAACGGCGCCAACCGTCTCTCGGGCAACGCGATCACCGAGGCGTTCGTCTTCGGCCAGCGCGCCGGAGCGCGCGCAGCAGCGCTCGCCGCCAAGGCTTCGATGCCGCCACCCGCTTTGCCGCTTGAACGGTCCGGAGCGAAGCAATCGCCAAATCCGGCCGCCGAGATCGTCCGGCTGCAGGCGGTCATGAACGAGCATGTCGGCCCGCTGCGCACCCGGCAGGGTCTCGAACGAGCTCTCGAGCGCATCGGCAAGCTGCGCGCGTTCGAGCTGCCCGCGCCCGCCGCCGGCCTGGATCCCGAATGGCTCGATCTGCACGACCTGCGCAACATGGCGCTCGTCGCCGAATGCGTGACGCGCGCCGCGCTCGCGAGAACGGAAAGCCGTGGCGCGCATCAGCGCGAAGATTTTCCGGACACGAGCAACGGCTGGCAGCGTCATCAGACGGTCCGGCTGCAAGGCGGCGGAGTGCACCTTGATAGCTAAGCTCAAGGTCTGGCGCGGCGCGCCCGGCGCTGCGGGCCGCTACGAACGCTACGAGGTGCCGTTCGAGCAGGGGCAGACGGTGCTCGACGGACTGCGGTGGATCCGCGTGCACATCGACCCGAGCCTGGCGATCCGCTTCTCCTGCATCAACGCCAACGCGTGCAAGCAGTGCATGGTCGAGGTTGACGGCAAGACGGTGTATGCCTGCACCACGCGCTTGACGGAGGCCGAGATGACGCTCGAACCCCTAGCGAACAAGACGCTGGTAAAGGACCTGGTCACCGAGATTGCGCCGCCGGACGAACGCTAAATGAGGAGCGCTAGAGCAGCCCGCGACTGCGCGAAGCTGCCGGCGATGAACCAAAGGCTCGTCGACCGCGTGGTAGCGATCGACGGGCGGTTAGGGGTGATCAATCGTCGTCGTGGCGCTCATCGTCGTGCTTGTCTTTGGCCTTCAGGCCAATCAGGCCGCCCTCGCGCGTCGAGTCGACCGCGCCGTACTGCAGGCCGGTGGCGAGGTCGACGAAGATCGCGTTGACGTTGCCGATGTCGCCCGGGGCGCCGACGTTGTGTCCCAGCGCTTTCAGCTTGTTGATCTCGCTCTCATCGAACCCCGCTTCGCGCGCCACCGAGTTGCCGGCGGTGGTGACCGAGATGCGCGGCGCCTCGATCGCCTGCTTGAGCGCCATGCGGTGGTCGACGAGGTTGATGAGGACGTTGAACACCGAGTTGATGATGGTCGCGCCACCGGGCGAGCCGAAGGCGACCACCGGCTCCTCGCCCTTGAAGAGGATGGTGGGGGTCATGCTGGACCGCGGGCGCTTGCCGCCCTGCACGTCGTTGGCCCCCGGGCCGCCGAAGCGCGGGTGCATGTTGAAGCCGAAGTTGAAATCGGTGAGCTCGTTGTTGAGCATGAAGCCGTAGCCCGGGACCATGATCCCGGTGCCCCAGCCCTGCTCGATCGTCGTCGTGTAGGAAACGATGTTGCCCCACTTGTCGATCACCGAGAAATGCGTGGTGTGGCCGCCGGCGAAAGCGAGCGGCTCGGCCGCCGCGAGCACGGTGCGGCCGTCGCGCCGCGCTGCGGTTTCGTAAGGCCACGGATCGCCGAACGGCGCGGTGCCCTGGATAAGGGTGGCGAGATGGATCATGTCGCCGCGCCTTTGCACGTAGTCCGGATCCAGCAGGCCGCGCTTCGGCACCGGCACAAAATCCTCGTCGCCCATCCACACGCTGCGGTCGGCGAAGGCGAGGCGCATCGCCTCGGCCATCACGTGCAGCGTGTTGACTTTGCCGAAGCCGAAGCCGGCCGCGGCATCGCCCAGCGGATAGCGCTCGAGCATCTTCAGCGCCTGGATCATGGTCAGGCCGCCTGAGGACGGCGGCGACATCGCGGCGATGCGATAGCCGCGATACTCGCCCCAGATCGGCTCGCGGATGACGACGTTGTAGTCGGCGAGATCCTGCAGCGTCATGAGGCCGGGCTTGCCGCCGTTCGCCGTCGCGCGCTGCGCGGCGACGATCGCTTGCCCGATCTCGCCCCGGTAGAGGACGTCCGGCCCCTTCCGGGCGATGAGGCGCAGCGTCTTTGCCAGGTCTGGCTGCCTGAGGATCTGGCCCTGCTGCAGGGGTACGCCGTTCGGACGGAACACCGCGGCCGTCTCGGCGTAATAGCTCGTGCGTGCCGATGTGGCGTCGCCCGCCAGCACGAAGTTCACCGGGAAGCCGTTCTCGGCGAGCTCGATCGCAGGCTGCATGACTTCGGAAAGATGCTTGCGCCCATAGCGCGCGAGCGCCGTCGTGACGATCTTCAGCGTGCCCGGGACGCCGACCGCCTGTCCGCTGGTGGACGCGGGCGTGAAGCCCTGGTTCGTGCCGTTCGG
>DASQAW010000095.1:0-2575 GCA_035635495.1 Burkholderiales bacterium | reverse complement strand
GGACACGGTGGCCGCGTTCTCCGTCGTGACCCACTACGACGGTTTCCAGCGCGGCGTGATCGACACGCGCGACCTGTTCTTCTTCCTCTCGCTGATCGGCTTCGCGCTGTTCGCGACCGGCGTGATCATTCGCGGGCATCGAGCCGGATGAAAAAGTACGACCACCTGATCTACTCGGCCATCGGGCTGGTGGCGCTCGCGCTGCTGCTGGTCGCCGCGAACTACCTCCTGTCGCGGGCGCCGACGCGCATTGCCGACCTCACCGAGGGCAAGCTCTACACGCTGTCCGACGGCACCAAGAAGGTCCTGCGCAACCTGCAGGCGCCGGTGAAGGTGAAGCTCTACCTCTCGCAGGGCGAGAGCGTGCCGGTGCCGCTCCGCAGCTTCGCGCAGCGCGTCGAGGACCTGGTGCGCGAATTCGCCGCCGCTTCCCACGGCAATCTGGTGATCGAGCGGTACAACCCCAGGCCCGACTCCGAGGAAGAGGACGCCGCGCAGCTCGACGGCATCGAGCCGCAGCAGCTCGTCACCGGCGAGCAGTTCTACCTCGGCGCCGCGGTGAGCCAGCTCGACCGCAAGCAGACCATCGCCGCCATCTCGCCGCAGCGCGAGCGGCTGCTCGAGTACGACCTGGTGCGCGCCATCGCGCGCGTCGGCGCGGCCGAGCGGCCGAAGATCGGCCTGATGGCCGGCCTGCCGGTGATGGGCGAGAAGTTCAACCCGTTCACGCGGCAGAGCTCGGATCCCTGGGTGCTCGCCGGCGAGCTCAAGCGCGAGTTCGAGGTCAAGGAAGTGTCGATGAACGCGAAGGAGATCGACAAGGACCTGAACGTCCTCCTCCTGATCCATCCGCGCGACCTGCAGCCCGAGCAGGAGTACGCGCTCGACCAGTTCGTGCTGCGCGGCGGCAAGCTGATCGCCTTCGTCGACCCGTACGCCTACTTCGACCAGCAGCCGCAGATGCCCGGCGTGCCGCCGATGCCCTCGAGCTCGGACCTGCCGACGCTGTTCAAGGCCTGGGGCGTGCAGTTCGACCCGAACAAGGTGATCGCCGACGCGGTGTTCGCTTCCGGCGGCGGCGCGCGCCTCACGCCCACGGTGCTCTCGCTCAACCGCACCGCGTTCTCGCGCGACGACGTCGTCACCGGCTCGATCGAGACGCTGCTCTACGCCTTCGGCGGCGCCTTCCAGGTGAAGCCGGCCGACGGGCTGAAGGCGACCGACCTCGTGCGCAGCTCGCCCAACTCGATGCTGGTCGACAACATGAATGCCACGAAGTCGGGCGACGAGGCCACGCGGGCTTTTAAGCCCAGTGGCAAAGCGCTACCACTCGCGGTGCGGCTGACGGGCAAGTTCAAGACCGCGTTCCCGCAGGGTTTGAAGGGCGATAAAGACAAACCGGTGGCCGATACGCCCAAGCTGCGCGAGTCGAGCGCGGACAACTCGGTGATCCTGGTCGCCGACGTCGACATGCTCGCCGACGGCGCAGCGGTCGACGTGCAGGAGGTCTTCGGCCGCAGGATCGTCGTGCCCTCGAACGGCAACCTCGCCTTCGCGCTCGGCATGGTCGAGCAGTTCGCCGCCGGCAACGAGCTGATCTCGCTCCGCAGCCGCGCCACCGCGTTCCGTCCGCTCACGGTGGTGCGCGAGCTCCAGGCCGAGGCGGAGAAGCAGTATTACGGCAAGATCCAGGCGCTCGAAGACGAGCTGCAGAAGACCAACGCGAAGCTGCAGGACCTGCAGAAGGCGCAAGGCGCGGCGGGCAAAGGCGGCCAGATCCTCACCGCCGAGCAGCAGGCGGAGCTCGAGCGCTTCCGGAAGCGCGTGGCCGAGACGCGCATCGAGCTGAAGGAAGTGCGCAAGAACCTGCGGCAGGACGCCGAGAGCCTGGTCTTCTGGACCAAGGTGACGAACATCGCGCTGATGCCCATTCTCGTCGCCCTCTTCGGCGTGGCCGTCGCGCTCATCCGCCGCCGCCGCGCCAATCGGCAAAATGAGAGGCAGATGAAGGCCGCATGAACGCGCGCGTCGCCGTGGTCCTCGTCGTGCTGCTCGCCGTCATCGGCGGCGGCGCGCTCGTCTACCAGTACCAGGACCGCGCGCGCCGGCCGGAGAACGTCGGCACGCTCGGCCGGCCTTTGCTCAAAGATTTGCGCGTTGCCGACGTCGCCACCATCAAGATCTCGGAGCCGAAGGCGACCCTCACCCTCCAGCGCAAGGACGACGGCTGGGTCGTCGCCGAGCGCCGCGGCTTCCCGGCGGACGTGGCAAGAGTCCGGGAGCTCGCGCTCAAGCTGATCGGGCTCAAGATCGGACAGAGCGAGCCGATCGGCGAGAAGGACCGCGCGCGGCTGAACCTCGACGCGACGGGAACCCAGGTGGAGCTGGCCGGCGCCGACGGCAAGCCGCTGGGCAAGCTGATCGTCGGCAAGAAGTACTTCAAGCGCGAGGTGGAGAACCCCGACAAGGCCCTCGCCGACGGCCGCTTCGTCGCGCTGCCCGCCGAGGCCGGCACCGTCTACACCGTCTCCGATCCGCTGACGCAGGTCAGCGCAAAGAGCGCCGACTGGATCGA
>DASQAW010000094.1:0-3937 GCA_035635495.1 Burkholderiales bacterium | reverse complement strand
GGACGCCAGGGCGTGCGCTACCACGTCGAGGAAGGCCTCACCGTGATGGATGCGGAAACGATGAAGCCCGTGGCGGCGGACGGCGAGACGATGGGCGAGATCATGTTCCGCGGCAACATCACGATGAAGGGCTACCTCAAGAACAGGAAGGCGACCGACGAGGCCTTCGCCGGCGGCTGGTTTCATTCCGGCGACCTCGCGGTGATGCAGCCCGACGGCTACATCAAGATCCGCGACCGCTCGAAGGACATCATCATCTCCGGCGGCGAGAACATCTCGTCGCTCGAAGTGGAAGACGTCCTGTACCGCCATCCCGCCGTGCTCGCCGCCGCCGTGGTGGCGAAGCCCGATGCCAAATGGGGCGAGACGCCGTGCGCGTTCGTGGAGCTCAAGGCCGGCGCCAAGGTCACGGAACTGGAGCTGATCGAGTTCTGCCGTGGCCAGCTGGCGCGATTCAAGGTGCCGCGCACGGTCGTGTTCGGCGAGCTGCCGAAGACCTCGACCGGCAAGATCCAGAAGTTCGTGCTGCGCGACAAGGCGAAGTCCACCACGGCGATCGACACGTGAGCGCGATACCGAAAACTGAGGAGTCCATCCTGCTGCGCGAGGACCGCGATGGCGTCTGCACGCTGACGCTCAACCGGCCCGCGCAGATGAACCTGCTCACCACCGAGATGCTCGAGGCGCTGCAGGAGGCGTTCGACGCCATCTCGGGCGACAAGCGCGTCCGGGTGGTGATTCTCGCGGCGAACGGCAAGGGCTTCTGCGCCGGCCACGACGTGAAGGAGATCCGCGCGCTCAAGGAGCTGCCGAAGATCGAGGAGCTCTTCGGCAAGTGCAGCCGGATGATGCAGACCATCACCGCGCTGCCGCAGCCGGTGATCGCGCGCGTGCAGGGCGTGGCGGCGGCGGCCGGCTGCCAGCTCGTCGCGCAATGCGACCTGGCGGTCGCCTCCGATGCGGCGCGCTTCACCACGCCGGGGGTCACGTGGGGTTTCTTCTGCAGCACACCGGGCGTCGCCGTCGGCCGCAACGTCTCGCGCAAGCGGGCGATGGAAATGCTGCTGACCGGCGAGCAGATCGATGCCAGGACGGCGCTCGAGTGGGGCCTCGTGAACCGCGTGGTGGCGCCTGCGGCGCTGGCGACAGAAACCGAGAAGCTCGCGCGCGAGCTGGCCGAGAAGCCGCCGGTGCAGCTTGCCGCTGGCAAGCGCGCCTTCTATCAGCAGATGGACCTCGGCGCGGCGAAGGCCTATGAGCTCGCTTCCGGGGTGATCTCGGCCAGCTTCGCCCACGACGAGGGCCGGCAGGGAGTGGACGCCTTCCTGGAGAAAAGGAAGCCGCCGCGCCATTGAAGGCAGTACCATGGCGCGCCGCACAACCGGAGGAGGCCGGCTGGACGAGACAATCCTAGAAACGCGCGGGCTGACGAAGGAATTCAAAGGCTTCGTCGCCGTTAAGGACGTTTCGTTGAAGGTGCGGCGGGGCAGCATCCATGCCCTCATCGGGCCCAACGGCGCGGGCAAGACCACCTGCTTCAACCTGCTCACCCACTTCCTCGTGCCGACGCGCGGCCAGATCTTCTACAACGGTCGCGAGATCACCGGCGCGAGCCCCTCGCGCATCGCGCGCATGGGGCTCGTGCGCTCCTTCCAGATCTCCGCCGTATTCCCGCACCTCACGGTGCTCGAGAACGTGCGCATCGCGCTGCAACGCAAGCGCGGGCATTCATTCGATTTCTGGCGCTCGGAGCACGTGCTGGACCAGCTGAACGATGCAGCGCGCAAGCTGATCGAAGCGGTCGGACTGGCCGAGTTCGAGAACACCGTGGCGGTCGAGCTGGCCTATGGCCGCAAGCGCGCGCTCGAGATCGCCACCACGCTCGCGCTCGACCCGGAGATGATGCTGCTCGACGAGCCCACCGCCGGCATGACGCACGCCGACGTCGAGCGAATCACCGCACTCGTCAAGCGGGTGTCGGCCAATCGCACGGTGCTGATGGTCGAGCACAACCTGTCGGTCGTCTCGACGCTCTCCGACCGCATCACCGTGCTGCAGCGGGGCGAGATCCTCGCCGAAGGCGACTACAGCACCGTGTCCAAGGATCCGCGCGTGGTCGAGGCATACCTCGGAGCGGGGCATGCCTAGCCTGCTCGAGGTGAAAGGCCTCAACGCGTGGTACGGCGAGTCGCACATCCTGCATGGCATGGATTTCGAGGTGCGCGAGGGCGAGGTGGTCACACTGCTCGGGCGTAACGGCGCCGGCAAGACCACCACGCTGAAGTCGATCATCGGGATGGTCGGGCGCCGCGCCGGCTCCATCAAGCTCGCTGGCACGGAGACCATCCGGATGCCGTCGAACGCCATCGCGCGCCTTGGCATCGCGATCTGCCCCGAGGAGCGCGGCATCTTCTCCAGCCTCAATGTCCAGGAGAATCTGCTGCTGCCGCCCAAGGTGCGCGACGGCGGCCTCGACCTGGAGGCGATTTACGAGCTGTTTCCGAACTTGCGCGAGCGGCTGAAGAGCCAGGGCACGAAGCTCTCCGGTGGCGAGCAGCAGATGCTCGCGATCGGCCGCATCCTGCGCACCGGCGCGCGTCTCCTCATGCTGGACGAGCCGACCGAAGGACTCGCGCCGGTGATCGTGCAGCAGATCGGCCGCACGATCGCGCGGCTGAAGCAGCAGGGCTTTACCATCCTGCTCGTCGAGCAGAACTTCCGCTTCGCCCAGACTGTCGCCGACCGCTATTACGTCGTCGAGCACGGCCGCGTGGTGGACACCGTGGCGAACACGCAGCTCGAAGCGAGCATGGGCAAGATACACGCCTATCTCGGCGTCTGATTTTTCAACCAGGAGAAAGCAATGGCTTTACGCAAAGCTCTACTCACTGCCGCCGTGGCGCTGGCCATGGGCTCCGCCCAGGCGCAGGTCTCGGACGGCGTCATCAAGATCGGGGTGCTGAACGACCAGTCGGGCCTCTACGCCGACCTGGCCGGGCAGGGCTCGGTCGTCGCCGCGCGCATGGCGGTCGAGGACTTCGGCGCGGCGAAGAAGGGCATGAAGGTGGAGATCATCTCGGCGGACCACCAGAACAAGCCCGAAGTCGGCTCGAGCATCGCGCGCCAGTGGTACGACGTCGACAAGGTCGACGTGATCGTCGACGTGCCGACCTCGTCGGTGGCGCTGGCCATCAACCAGGTGACGCGCGAGAAGAGCAAGGCGTTCCTCGTCTCGGGCGCCGCGGCGTCCGACCTCACCGGCAAGGCCTGCTCGCCGAACACGATCCATTGGACGTATGACACCTGGATGCTCGCGCACGGCACGGGCAGCGCGATCGTGCAGACCGGCGGCAAGACCTGGTTCTTTCTCACCGCCGACTACGCCTTCGGCCACGCGCTCGAGCGCGACACCGAGCAGGTCGTGACGCAGTCGGGCGGCAAGGTGCTCGGCAAGGTGCGCCATCCGCTCAACGCCCAGGACTTCTCGTCGTTCCTGCTCCAGGCCCAGTCCTCCAAGGCACAGATCATCGGCCTCGCCAACGCCGGCGGCGACACGATCAACTCGATCAAGCAGGCGGCCGAGTTCGGCATCGTCAAGGGCGGCCAGAGCCTCGCCGGGCTGCTGGTCTTCATCACCGACGTGCACGCGCTCGGCCTCGACAAGGCGCAGGGCCTGATCCTCACCGAGACCTTCTACTGGGACCAGAACGACCGCACGCGCGCCTTCGCCAAGCGCTTCGCGCCGCAGTACAAGGGCAACATGCCGACGATGATCCACGCCGGCGTGTACTCCGCGGTGCTGCACTACCTGAAGGCGGTGGAAGCGCTGAAGAGCGACGACGGCCCGAAGGTCATCGCCAAGATGAAGGAGCTGCCGACCGACGATCCGCTCTTCGGCCAGGGACGCGTGCGCAAGGACGGCCGCAAGATCCACGAC
>DASQAW010000093.1:0-3553 GCA_035635495.1 Burkholderiales bacterium | reverse complement strand
GTTTCCCATCGCGAATTCGGATAGAGCCGCGCCAGCGCCTCCACTGCCGGTAAAGGCGCCAGCGCGTCGTCGCTGATCGCGTAGGCGCGGAGCGGCGAACGCAGGCGCGCGTAAGCCTCTTCGGCGCCGAGGGCGCCGACCAGGTAGCGCGGATGGCGGCACCAGCTCGCCCATTCCGTCGCCACGCCGGGCGGCAGGTCCTCGCCGAAGCCGAGGCGCGAGCCCGGGAAGTAGCCGAACAGCCGGGTGGCGGCGTCAATGCCAAGATGGGCCGCCGGCCACATCCAGAGCCTGCCGAGAGGCGGCCAGTTCCCCCAATAACCGCTTTGCGAGCCCACGAACAGCGCGGCGGCGATGCGCTCCGGCTGCGGCAGCAGCCCCGTCGCCTGGCCGCCGAAGCTGTGCCCGACGATCAATACTTTGGCTGAGAAGAAGCGGAAGGCGGCCGCCGCGTCGAGCAGCGCCCAGTCGCGCATGCGGGCGGACATCCTGCGGAGATCGCCATTTCGCGAGCGGCCGATGCCGCGGTAGTCGAAGGTGAGCACCGTGAAGCCGCGCTCGGCGAGGTAGGCGGCGAATTTGGCGTAGTAGGACTGCGGCACGCCAGTCGCCGGCATGATGAGCGCCGGCCTGCCGGAGCCGAAGACGCTCGCACCGATCGGATAGCCGTCCGACGCGGTGAGGGTTATCTCCATGAATTCCAGAGCAGCGACGCGCCGCCGACCAGGATGAGTCCTTCCATGAAGAACACGTGCAGGTGCGCGTGCATGCGATTCACCAGCCACGCCGCGATCGCGCTGCCGGGAATGGTGGCGACGCCGATCACCACGCCGGTGACGAAGGCGGCTTCATCCAGCAGCGCGAAGCGCTGGAAAAGCGCCGCCTTGCAGACATCGAGCGCGATGCTCACCAGGGCGTCGGTCGCGAGCACCGCCGGACCTGACATGCCGGTGCCCAGCAGCAGCGAGATCAGGATCACGCCGACGCCGCTCGTGAGGCCGCTCGCGAGTCCAAAGACGCCCGAGCCCACGGCAAGCCCGGTCCGGCCCAGCGCGATCCGGCGGCGGTCGAGCGCGCGGCGCAGCGGCACCGAGAGCATCACCACGATGCCGAGCACCGTGCCGATCGCGCGCGCGTCGAGCACGCTGTAGATCCACGCGCCGAGCACGAGGAACGGCAGCGCGCAGGCGAGCACGAGGACGAGCGTCCGACGCTCGACGCTCCGGCGGTAGAACCAGAAGCGCCCGGCGTTGATGATCGCGCCGGCGACGGCGAGCACCGGGATCACGTTCTTCACGCCGATGAAGGGCGCGAGCGCGGCGGTGAGGATGATGCCCGTGCCGAAGCCGCCGATGCCGCCGACCACCGCGGCAATCATGCCCAGCGCCGCCACCAGGGCGAGCGCGGGTGCGTCGAGCAGCAATCAGTCGCGCGGCACCGGGCGCGGGCGCCCGGAGCCGTCGATGGCGACGTAGGTGAGCGTCGCCTCGGTCACCTTCACCACCTTCGGGTCGGCCGGCCGCCGCTCGGCGTAGACCTCGACCGTCACCGTGACCGAGGTGGTGCCGATGCGCTCGACGTCGACGTAGAAGGAGAGCAGGTCGCCGATCTGCACCGGCTGCTTGAAGACGAACTCCTTGACCGCGACGGTGGCGACGCGGCCGCGCGCGATCTTGCCGGCCACCGTGCCGCCGGCGATGTCGACCTGCGCCATGATCCAGCCGCCGAAGATGTCGCCGTTCTGGTTCGCGTCGGCCGGCATCGGCAGGACGCGCAGCGCGGGTTGCTTATCCGGCAGCTTTTCCATGCTGGAGGTAATGCAGCGGCCCGCCGCGGAAGGGGGCGAAGCCGGTACCGAAGATGAGTCCGGCATCCGCCAGATCGGCGTCGGCCACGATGCCTTCCTCGACCACACGCTCGGCCTCGGCAAGGTAAGGGCCGATCAGCTTTTCCACCAGCTCGGGACCATAGGAGGCGGGTGCGCCCTTTTGCGCTTTGCCGTCGACCCAGCGGTAGATCCCCTGGCCGGTCTTCTTGCCGAGCTGACTGGCTTCCACCTTGCTCGACAGCACGCGCGGCACCGAAGTCGCGTCTTTGACGAGCGCTTTGCCGGCGGCAAGGCAGATGTCGAGGCCCACCGTGTCGGCGAGCTCGGCCGGTCCCATCGGCATGCCGAACTCTTCCATCGCCGCGTCGAGCGTCTCGGGCTTCACGCCTTCGTCGATCAGGCGGAACGCGTTCTGCATGTAGGGTCCGAGGACGCGGTTGACCAGGAAGCCCGGGGAGTCCTTCACCGGCAGCGGCAGCTTGTCGATCTGGCGCACGAAGGCGGCGGCGTTACTCGCGATCTCCGGGCGCGTCTGCGCGCCCTGGACGACCTCGACCAGCTGCAGCAGGGGCACGGGGTTGAAGAAGTGGATGCCTACGAGGCGCGTCGGGTCCTTGAGCGCGGTGGCGATGTCGGCGAGCTTGAGGCTGGAAGTGTTGGTCGCCAGGATCGCGCCCGGCTTGGCGATCGCCTCGAGCCTGGCGAAGAGCTCGCGCTTCGCCGGCAGATTCTCGAAGATCGCCTCGATGATCACGTCGGCCTGCCGCGCGCCCTGGCCGCCGACGTCGGGAATGAGCCGGTCCAGCGCGTCGCGCACGCGGAGCCCGTCGCGCAGGCGCCGCTTGAAAAGCTGCGCCGAGCGCTTCACCGCCGGCGCCAGCCGGTCGGGCGCCGTGTCCTGGAGCGTCACGGTGAGGCCGCGCATGGCGCAGATCGCGGCGATGTCGCCGCCCATGACGCCCGCGCCGACGACGTGCACGTGCCGCGCCTTGAAGTCGCCCTTGCCGAGGCCCTTCAGGCGCTCCTGCAGAAAGAAGATGCGGATCAGGTTCGCCGTGGTCGGATGCGCGAACAGCGATTCGACCGACGCGGATGGGTCGCTCGAGGCGGCGAAGGGGTTGCCATCGTATTTGCGCCAGAGCTCGAGGATCGCGTAAGGCGCCGGGTAATGCTCGCGGCGCGCCTTCTTCGCCACCTGCTTGCGCGCCTGGGAGACGACGAGGCCCTTGAGCGGGCCGGCCATCAGTCGATTGAGCAGCCCCGGCTTGCGCCGCGGCGGCGCTTCGAGCGTCACCATGCGCGCCGTGTTCTCGAGAACGCGCAGCGGCACCGCCTGGTCCGCCAGTCCGATCCTTTTTGCGCGCCGCGCGTCGACCGACTTGCCGGTGAGCAGCATGTCGAAGGCTGCCGCCGGGCCGACGAGCTTCGGCAGCCATTGCACGCCGTGCCACGCCGGCATGATGCCGAGCATCACTTCGGGCAGCGCGAAGCGCGTCTTCGGATCGTCGAGCGCCACGCGGTAGCGGCAGGCGAGCGCGAGCTCGACGCCGCCGCCCATGCAGAAGCCGTTGACCATCGCCGTCGTGGGGAAGGGCAGCTCGGACAGTTCCTGGAACACGTCCCAGCCGAGCTTCACGAACGCCATCGCCTCCTGCGGCGACTTGAAGCGCGTGAACTCCTCGACGTCGGCGCCGGCGATGAAGTTGTCCTTCGCCGAGCGGATGA
>DASQAW010000092.1:0-3821 GCA_035635495.1 Burkholderiales bacterium | reverse complement strand
CGTCGAGCCCGAAATGCTCCACCATGCGCCGCAACTCCTGCACGCCTTTTTCGTTGGCGGCGACCTGCGCCCGGAGATCGGCGATGTTCTGCTGGACGTTGCGCACCGGGTACCTGCCGGAGGTCAGCAGCGCCACCGTTGCCTCCTCCCGAAAGTGGCCTTGCTCGACCAGGAGAAAGTTGTCGATCAGCACCCCCTCCTCCTCCACCACCCGCGAGCCCGGCGGCATCGAGCCGGGCGTGATGCCGCCGATGTCGGCGTGGTGGCCGCGCGAGCCAACGTAGAACAGCACTTTGCCATTCAAAAAAACCGGGGTCATGACCGTGACATCCGGCAGGTGCGTGCCGCCGTTGTACGGCGCATTCAGCACATAGACATTGCCCGGCCTGATGCGCCCGGCGTTCTCGCGGATCACGGTCTTGATCGACTCGCTCATCGAGCCCAGATGCACCGGCATATGCGGCGCGTTGGCGATCAGGTTACCGGTGCCGTCGAAGATGGCGCAGGAGAAGTCGAGGCGCTCCTTGATGTTCACCGAGTACGCGGTGTTCTGCAGCCGCAGCCCCATCTGCTCGGCGATCGACATGAACAGGTTGTTGAAGATCTCCAGCCTTACCGGATCTACGTCGGTCCCGATCGCGCTGGCCGAGACCCGCGGCTGTGTGCGCTCCAGCACCAGGTGGTCGAGCGCCGTGACGCTCGCCCGCCACTCGGGCTCCACCACCGTAGTCGCGTTGGCCTCGGCGATGATCGCCGGGCCGGCGATGACCTGCCCCGCGCCGAGCTCCGCGCGCCGGTAAAGCGGCGCCTCGTGCCATCGGCCGGCGGTGAACATCCGGACGGTTTTCACCGCCGGCGCCGGGTGGCGCCTTTCGGAGGGTCGCTCCTTTGGCGCATCGCCCGGCGCGATGGCTTCCACCGACACCGCCTCGGCTACGAGCGCCCGACCGGGCATCAGGAAGGAGAACTGCTTCCGGTACGCCGCCTCGAACTCCGCCACGATCTGCTCGCGCGGGCCGAGCTTCACGACCAGCGCGGTGTCGGTGCCGTCGTACTTGAGGTGTACACGGCGCTCCACCCTCACCCGTGACGCCGGGACTCCTTGGACAACGAGTTCCTGGCGCGCCGCGCCGGCCAGCTCTTCCGCCACCGCCTGGAGCGAGGCGGCATCGTCGAGCTTCACCTCCACCGCGCGCTCGCGCATCGCCGTCTGGTCGGCGAGCCCCATGCCGTACGCCGAGAGCACGCCGGCGTGGGGATGGATGAAGACGCGCGTCATGCCGAGCGCATCGGCCACGAGGCAGGCGTGCTGGCCCGCCGCACCGCCGAAGGAGCAGAGCGTGTAGCGCGTGACGTCGTGTCCGCGCTGCACCGAGATGTGCTTGATCGCGTTGCTCATGTTGCCCACCGCGATCTGCACGAAGCCTTCCGCGATCTGCTCCTCGCTTCTACCGTCCTTTATGGACCCGGCGAGCTCGCGAAACCTGGCATGCACCACGGCCGCGTCCAGCGGCTCGTCGCCGCCGGGGCCGAACACGTGCGGAAAGAAAGGCGGCTGGATCTTGCCCAGCATCAGGTTCGCATCGGTGACGGTCAGCGGCCCGCCGCGGCGGTAGCTCGCCGGTCCGGGATTGGCGCCGGCCGAGTCCGGCCCTACGCGATAACGAGCACCGTCGAAGTGCAGGATCGAGCCGCCGCCGGCGGCCACCGTATGGATCGACATCATCGGCGCGCGCATGCGCACGCCCGCGACGCGCGTCTCGAACTCGCGCTCGAAGGCGCCGGCGTAGTGCGAGACGTCGGTGGAGGTGCCGCCCATGTCGAAGCCGATGATCCGCTCGAAGCCCGCCATCTCCGAGGTGCGCGCCGCGCCGACGATGCCACCCGCCGGCCCCGAGAGGATCGCGTCCTTGCCCTGGAAGCGGCGCGCGTCGGTGAGGCCGCCGTTCGACTGCATGAAGAACAGGCGCACGCCCTCCAGCTCGGCGGCGACCTGGCTCACGTAGCGCCCGAGGATCGGCGAGAGGTACGCGTCCACCACCGTCGTGTCGCCGCGCCCGACCAGCTTCATCAGCGGGCTCACGCGATGCGACACCGAGATCTGCGTGAAGCCGACCTCCTTGGCCCGCTCGGCTACCTGTCGCTCGTGCTCGGTGAAGCGGTAACCGTGCATGAGCACGATGGCGATGGAGCGGAACCCCTCGGCGTATGCGCCTTTCAAATCCGATAGGGTTTGGTTGAGATTCAAGGGCAGCACGATCTCGCCCCGCGCCCCGACGCGCTCCTCCACCTCCACCACCTTCGTGTAAAGCATCTCCGGCAGCACGATGTGGCGGTCGAAGAGCCGCGGCCGGTTCTGGTAGGCGATGCGCAGCGCGTCGCGGAAGCCGCGCGTGATGAAGAGGACCGTCGGATCGCCCTTGCGCTCGAGGAGGGCGTTGGTCGCGACGGTCGTGCCCATCTTCACCGCCTCGATATCGCTACCGGGGATGGGCCCGCCTTCGGCAACGCCCAGCAGGTGCCGGATGCCCGCCAGCGCAGCATCGCGGTAACGCTCCGGGTTTTCCGACAGGAGCTTGTGCGTCACGATCGCGCCATCCGGCCGTCGCGCCACCACATCGGTAAAGGTGCCGCCGCGGTCGATCCAGAATTGCCAGCCGCTCACGACAGAAGCTGCCTGATCTGCGAGACCGCGCGCATGGTCAGCGCTATCCGCTGCGCGTCGAGCGGCATCGCCTGGCAGGAGAACTTGGCAATGACGAGTTCATGGCGCCGGTCGATGAAGAGATTCTGCCCATGGATGCCGACGCCGAAGATGAGCGGCGAGCCGCCGTGGAGCACGTACCACTGGCTGCGGTAGTGGATGGGCATGCCGGGAAAATAGGCGACGAAACTGCCGCTGTCCCAGGCCTTGCGGTCGCCGTTTCGCTCGATGTCCTCGATCCAGGGCGTTGGATGCTCGATCATCCACTGCCCGACGCGCGCGAGGTCGCGCGCCGTAGTGCACATGCCGCCGGCGCAGCGCGGCGCGCCGAAGCGGTCGACCGTGATGTAGGCGCTGCGCTCGGCACCCATCGGCTGCCACAGGAGCTCGCTCATCAGGTCGGCGTAGCGCCGGCCGGTCGCGCTCTCGATCACCCAGCCGAGCAGGTCGCTATTGGTCGAGATGTAGTGGAACCGGCCGCCATGCGGCCCGTCGCGCTCGTTCAGCACCTGGTAGAACGAATGCAGATCGCCCGGCGCGTCGCCGGGAGCGAGCAGGTTCCAGCCGGTGGCCTTGCGGTATTCGACGATGGTGCCGGCCGTGGCGAGATAGTCCTCCGAGAAGGCAACACCGGCGCGCATGTCCAGCAGTTGCCTGACGCTGGCACCCGCATAGGCCGTGCTGCGCACTTCCGGGACGAGATCGGCCACCGGCCGCTCCGGATCGACGCCGAGCTGGCCGAAGAGCAGGCCCATCACCGACTTCGACACCGACATCAGGATGTGCGGCGTCTCGAAGCTCATGCCGTTGGCGTAGTGCTCGGCGATCAGGCGGCCGCGATGCAGGATCACCAGCGCGTCGGTGTCGGTCGCCGGGAGGAACGGTTCGAGCACCGCGATGTCCCGGCTTTCGACCGGCAATTCTCGTATGCGGCGCGGATCGTGCGGGATGTCGGCGCTGGGAATCAACTCGCGGACGTGCTGAAAGGCCCAGCGATTGAACGGCGGACTGCGCCAGTTGGCGAGCGTAACCTGCGGGTTCATTAGAATCCAATGCTAGCTTGAATAACAACGAAACTTCGGCAGCGCTCACTTTGCTGCTGGGCATCCTGGTTGCA
>DASQAW010000091.1:0-2941 GCA_035635495.1 Burkholderiales bacterium | reverse complement strand
GCGCAGGTAGTCGATGCCATCGTTGTTGTAGAGATCCTCGAGCGCCACCTCGCGCTCGCCGCTGGCCGAGGCGAGTTTTACCTTTGCCTCGAGAACCATCAGCGCCGGCGCGCAATCCGTGGAGGACATCGCCACGCAGCGCTTGCTCGCGGTGGCGACCCAGCAGATGTCGCCGTCCTTCTTCAGGCAGAAGTCGATCGCCTTGCGCCATTCGTAATTCTGGTTGTAGTAGTTGCAGCGCGTGTCGAGGCAGAGGTTGCCGCCGATGGTGCCCATGTTGCGCAGATGCACCGTGGCGACCTGCGCCGCCGCCTGGCGCAGCCCGCGCGGCAGCGCCGGCTTGTGCGCGATTTCGGTGAGGGTCATGCCGGCGCCGAGCACGGCGCCGTTGCGCCTGAGTTCCGGAACCTGGCGCACGGACACCAGCACTTTGGGCGCCATCTGCCGGCGCTTCATGTTCGGCAGCAGGTCGGTGCCGCCGGCGATGAGCGCGGCGTTCGGCCCCTCGCCGGCGAGGATGCGCGCCGCCTCGTCTAGCGAGCGCGGGGCGCGGTAATCAAACCACGGCAGCCGCATCACGGGGCTTGATCTCCTTGCCATCGCCGCCTTCCCAGGGCGGCGGCACGATGAGCGGCTCGGGATAGGGAACCGCGGGGAAATGCTCCGGGCCGATCCTGGGCACTTCACCTTTCCGTTTCTTTTCCAGCGCGCGCAAAACCTTGTCCGGCGTAATCGGCAGCTCGTCGATGCGCACGCCGACCGCGTCGTAGATCGCGTTGGCCACCGCCGGCATCACCGGCAGCAGCGGTCCCTGTCCCGCCTCCTTTGCGCCGAACGGGCAGTTCGGGTCGGGGTCCTCGATCAGCACGGTGTCGACTTCCGGCATGTCGAGCGACGTGAGACTCTTGTACTCGAGGAGCGACGGGATCTTGTGCACCAGCGCGCGCGAGAGCTTCGGCGGCAGGCGCCGGAAGATCTGCTCCTCCATCAGCGCCTCGGACAGTCCCATGTACACGCTGCCCTCGACCTGGCCGCGCGCCAGCACCGGATTGATCGTGCGGCCGATGTCGTGCGCGATCCAGATCTTGGGGATGTGGATCCAGCCCGTCGCGGGATCGACCTCGGCTTCCACCACGCACGCCGTATAGGAGTACGCGGGCGAAGGCCCGACGCCGGCCCCCTTGTACTTGCCCGGCGCGCGCGGCGGCTTGTAGGAGCCGACCGAGCCCAGCGTGCCGAACTTTTCTTCGGCCAGCACGACCGCCTCGGCGAAGCTCAGGCTGCGGCTGTCGAACGAGACGCGGCCGTTGGCGAAGACCAGCCGGTCGGGCGCGACCTCCAGCTGCTCGGCGGCCGCCTCGGCGAGCTGCCTTTTTAGTTTCTCGGCGGCGATGATGGCAGCGTTGCCCATCATCACCGTGACGCGGCTCGAGTACGAGCCGAGGTCCACAGGCGTGATGCCAGTGTCGCCGGTGATGCAGCGGATGTCGAACGGATCGATGCCGAGCACTTCGGCGACGATCGCCGCGAGCACGTCGTCGGAGCCCTGGCCGATCTCCGTCGCGCCGCAGAACACCGTCACCTGGCCGCTGCGGTCGAGCAGGAGCTGCACGCCCGACTGCGGCATCTTGTTCCAGTAGATCGGCAGCCCGGCGCCGCAGAGGTATGACCCGCACGCAAGGCCCAAGCCCCGCCCCGGTCCGAGCTTGCGGAAGCGGCTGCGCCAGTTCGAGCGCTCGACCACCGTGCGGATGCACTGCTCCAGACCGATCGAACCGATCTTCAGCCAGTTCGCGGTGAGCGAGTTCGGCTTGGCGACGATGCCGAGGCGCAGGTCGGCCGGGTCCTTGCCCAGGCGCTCGGCGATCTTGTCGAGCTGGATCTCCTGGCCGAAGCGGGGCTGCGGCGTGCCGTGGCCGCGCTTCGGGCCGCAGGGCGGCTTGTTGGTGAAGACGCGCGCCGCTTCGAATTTGTATTTCGGCAGCTCGTAGGTCACGGTCTGCAGCGCGCCGGTGTAAAAAGTGCTCGCCACGCCGTAGGAGCCGTAGCCGCCGCCGTCGACCAGCGTCTGCAGGTGCATGCCGGTGAGCTTCCCGTCCTTCGTCACGCCGGTGCGGAATTTCATCAGCACCGGATGCCGGCCGCGGTGCATGTAGAACACCTCTTCGCGGTTCAGGCAGATCTTCACCGGCCGACCAAGCAGCACCGCGGCTTTCGCGGCGACCATCTCGTGGTTGCAGACGTCGCACTTGCCGCCGAAGCCGCCGCCGTTCGGCGTGGCGATCACGCGGATGTGCGACGCCGGCATCTGCAGCACGCGCGCCAGGCAACGATGCACGTAGTGCGGCACCTGCGTCGATGACCAGAGCGTGAGCTTGCCGTCGGCGTCCAGCGCCGCGACGCAGGCGTGCTGCTCGATCGGCAGGTGCGTGTTGCCCTCGTAGAAGAACAGGTCCTCGAACACATGGTCGGCGCTGGCGATGGCGGCATCGGCGTCGCCGAACTGGAAAGCCTGCAGGCGGTGGATGTTGCCGTGCTCGCTGTAAGCGTGGATGCGCGGCTCGGGCTTGGCCAGCGCCTCTTCGGGATTGCTGATCGTGTCGAGCGGCTGGTAGCGCACGTCGATGAGATCCAGCGCCTCGGTTGCCGTCTGCTCGTCCTTCGCAACCACCGCGGCGACCGGGTCGCCGACATAGCGCACCTGCTGCGGCGCGAGCGGATATTCGTCCTGCGTGATCGGCAGGATGCCGAAGGTCAACGGGAAGTCCTTGCCGGTGAGCACCAGATGCACGCCGGGACGGGCCTTTGCCTTCTCAACGTTTACTTCCTGGATCAGCGCGTGCGCATGCGGCGAGCGCAGCAGCTTCATGTGCAGCATGCGCGGCAGCACGATGTCGTCGGCGAAGCGCGTCTGGCCGGTGACCTTCGCCCGGCCGTCGAC
>DASQAW010000090.1:0-1984 GCA_035635495.1 Burkholderiales bacterium | reverse complement strand
TGATGGTCGCGCCGCTCTCCCTGGTCTTCATTTCCGGACGGCCATTCAGATCGCCGCGGCGCATCCACTCCACATACCGCGGCACGCGCATCACGCCATGGCTGCCCATGCCGCGGAGCTCGGCCCAGACGAGGACCTCGGCGACCGTGCGTGCGTTGTCCTCGACCATGCCGGCGCGCACGAAGATCTCCGCGACCAGCGCCCGCAGGCGCTCGGGCGTCATCGCGCCGGAAAGCGCTGCGCGAGCCAGTCGCGCAAGATGTCCATGACGAGCGCGTTGCCTTCGCTCAGCAGGAAGTGGTCCACGCCGGCGACGAGGTGCAGGTCGCTCGGCTGCCCCGCGTGCTGGAAGAGATCGATCGACTGCTCGGTCGGAGTCACCGTGTCTTGCGCGGCATGGACCAGCAGCAGCGGCCGCGGCGCGATGCGTCCGACCACCTCATTGGCGGTGAAGGCGTACATGCTCTCCACCACCTCGAACGGGAACTCGAGGATCGAGCCCGGCGCCACGTGGGCCCGCAGCTCGGGGCGGATCGGCACGATGTCATAGCGCGGCACCATGAGCGTCTCGCCGCGCTTCTTCATCTGCCGGCCCTTCTCCATCATCGCGGTGAAGCGCGCCCAGGCCTCCGGGCTCGCGTGCTGCTTGCGGAATTTCTTCTCGCCGTGTCCCCAGCCTCCCGTCGAGATGCAGGCGGCGATCCGCGGCTCGACGCCCGCGGCGTAGACCGCGACCGCGGCGCCGAAGCTCTGGCCGTAGACCGCGATGCGGTCCTTCTGCACCTCGTCGCGCGTCTGCAGGAATTCGAGCGCACGGCGCGTGTCCTCGACCTGCTCGAGGCAGACTACCCGGCCGCGCGCGCCCTCGCTCTCGCCGCAGCCGCGCATGTCGAAGCGCAGCGCGACGTAGCCGAGCGAAGCGAACAGCTCGGCCGCGGCGCGCGGCACGCCGCTGTCCTTGTTGCTGCCGAAGCCGTGCAGCACCATGAACGCGGGCCGGCGCTCGCCGGGCTTTGCGTCGGGCGGGAAATGCAGGATGCCGGCGAGTTGCAATCCGGCGCTGGTGAAATGCACGCGTTCTTCCATCGCGCCAGCATAAACTACCGGCCCATGCGATGGCTCGCGCTGTTCTTCTGGTGTGGCCTTGCGTTCGCGCAAAGCTTCCCCTCCAAGCCGCTGAAGCTGGTCACGCCCTTTCCACCGGGCGGCTCGGCCGACGTGATCGCGCGCCTCACGGCGCAGAAGCTCGCCGAGAACATGGGGCAGCCCGTGGTGGTCGACAACCGCGGCGGCGCCGGGGGACTCGTCGGCACCGAATACGCGGCGAAGCAGCCGCCCGACGGCTACACGCTGGTGCTGATCACCGGCGCCTATCCGGTGCAGGCGGCGATGCTGAAGCAGATGCCCTTCGATCCGCTGGCGGACGTCGCCATGGTTTCCCTGCTGACGTCCTATCCCTTCGTCATCAGCGTGCGCGCGGACTCGCCCTTCCGTACGCTGGGCGACCTCATCGCCGCGGCAAAGGCCAACCCCGGCAAGCTGAACTACCCCTCCTCCGGCATCGGCACGGTGCACCACCTGTCCGGCGAACTGCTGAACGCCATGGCGGGAATCGACATCACCCACGTGCCGTTCCGCGGCGGCGCCAGCCCGCTGACCGAGGTGCTCGGCGGCCGCGTCGACCTGCTGCTAGAGGCGATGACGCTCTCGATCGGCCAGATCCAGTCGGGCAAACTGCGCGCGCTCGCCGTGACCTCGCGCGAGCGCTGGAAAGCGCTCCCCAACGTGCCGACGGTGGCGGAAACGGTGCCGGGCTACGAAGTCAACTCGTTCATCGGCCTCGGCGCGAGCGGCGGCACGCCGCGCGACCTGGTCGAGCGGCTGAACACCGAGGTGCGCAAGGCGCTGGCGAGCCCCGAGACGCGCCAGCGCTTCGTCGATCTCGGCGGGGAGCCGGGCGCGACCAGTCCCGAGGAAATGAAAC
>DASQAW010000089.1:0-9060 GCA_035635495.1 Burkholderiales bacterium | reverse complement strand
ACGCCATTCGCTGCGAGGTGTGCTTTCAGGCGCTCGCCGACAAGCGGATAGCCGCCACTCGTGGCTTCGCGCATCGTTATCAGAAAGTCTGAGTCGTCGGCGCGGCCGAAGAGACCAACATATGCGGCATGCCGCGAGCGTTCATCCGACCCGATAGCCAAATATTCGGGATGCGGTGCGAGCAAGGTGTCTCGCGTCGCCAGCCCTGTATTGACCAAGTGACTCGACCAACGATAAGCGTCCGGCGAAACGACCATCCCCGCGCGCACGGGGTTCATTTCTATGTAGCGATAGCACGCCAGTACGTATTGGGGCGAGTCGACGAGACATGAGTGAAACCGTCCTTCCCACAATGTTCCTGTGCGCTTGTATCGCCGATTGAAATAGCTGGCATAGCAGCGTCCGAGATCACGCATTATCAGGCCGCAGGATTGCGAGTTGCCCGGTGTGACCAGCAAATGGAAATGGTTCGTCATTAGGCAGTAGGCATGCAACGCGCACTGGCGGGGCCGAATGACGTCCCGCAACATCGCCAGAAACACGACGTAGTCTGACTCGTCTCGAAAGCAATCCTGCCGATCGTTGCCGCGTTGAACGATGTGGACGGCCACGTCCGGCAGGATGAAACGCCGATGCCTCGCCATGGCGACACAACGAGCGGCCACGCCGGGCGGTTGACGTCTGCCCGCCCGGGCTAAGAATAATTACGTACCTGACCCCGAATTACGGTTTCTTGAAGTCCCCGGCCATCACCAGGCTGAGCTTCGCCGGGTCGATGTGCCGGCGCAGCGCGTCGTTCACCTGCGCCGGCGTGAGCGCGGCGACCTTCGACTCGAGCTCGATGTCCCAGGCGAAGGTGCGCTTGATGAACAGGTAGGAGCCGATGCGGTTGGCGAGCGCGCGGTCCTGGGTGCGCGCCAGGCGCCGCGCTTCCAGGATGCCTTTCTTGCCGGCCTCGAGCTCCTCGGCGCTGAAGCCGTCCTTCAAGGCGCGCGCCACCTCCTCGCGGATCGCCTGCTCGACGCGCGAGCGGTTCTGCGGCGCGAAGATCGCCGAGAGGCGGAAGCTGGCGGCCTCGTCGAGCGGGCTGGCGCTGAAGCTCGAGCCCGTGCTGTAGGAGAGGCCTTCCTTCTCGCGCACGCGCGTCCAGATGCGCGAGGTCGACGCGCCGCCGAGCAGGTAATTGCCGAGCAGGAGCGCCGGGAAGTCCGCATGGTCGTCGCGCATCCTGACGTTCTCGCCGCCGCGCAGCACGGCGTTCGCCTTGTCCGGCGTGATCACCTCGTCCTCGAGCGGCGGGCGGTCGAAATGGCGCGAAGGCACGCGCGTGAAGGGGTGGGGATTGCGCCAGGCGCCGAACAGCTCGCCCACGGCCTGCGCCATGGCGTCGGCGTCGAACTCGCCGACGGCGGCGAAGTCCGCGCCGGTCGCGCCCATCAGCTCGCCGTAGCAGCTCTGCGCGTCCTTGAGGGTGGTCTTCTTGATCCACTCGAGCCGCTCGGGCAGGGTCGGCGTGTAGTTGCGGTGCCCGCGCGGATACGGCTCGAGGTGGCGCGAGAGGCGCACCTCGGCGTTCGCGTTCGGGTCGGAGAGCGACGCCTGCGTGCTGGTGAGCGCGGCGCGCTTCAGCTCGTCGAACTCCGCCGGCGGGAACGAGGGCTCGCGCAGCGCCTCGGCGGCCAGCCGCAGGGCCGGGACCAGGTTCTCGCCGCGCGCCTCCAAGCTCAGGCCGTCGCCCGAGAGCGAGACGCGCGCGTTCAGCTTCTCGAACGCCTCCTTCAGCTCGGCGCGGCTCCTCTTCTTCGTGCCGAGCATCAGCATCTGGCCGGCGAACTCGCAGGCCACCTCGCGATTCATCAGCGTGTTCTCGTCGCCCCAGTGCAGCGTCATCGTGACCACGGCGCGCCCGCCGCGCGTCTGCTTCGGCAGCAGCGCCGCCCGGATGCCGTTGGCGAGCGTGAGGCGCCGGATGCGCGACTCGATGTTCTTCGGCGAGGGGTCGAAGGCCTCGCCGAGCTTCACGTTGTCGCCGCCGCGATAGTTCTCGACCAGCTTCTCCACGTCGGGCGTCGGCGGGATCTCGGCGCGCTCGGGGCGCTCGGTCGGCACGAAGATGCCGAGCACGCGGTTCGCCGGCTTGAGATAGTGCTCGGCGGCGCGCTGCACGTCCGCCACCGTCACCTTGCGCAGCTGGTCGCGATAGAGGAAGAACAGCCGCCAGTCGCCGATCGCGGCATTTTCCGACAGCGCGCTCACCAGCTGGCCGCTGTCGAGCTGCGCGCGCTCCATGTCGTTGAGGAGGCGCGTGCGCGCGAGCTCGACCTCTTCGGCCGTGATCTTGCGCTTGCCGACGCCCTCGACGACGGCGAGCATTGCCGCGCGCGCCTTGGGGAGGTCGCCGCCCTTGGGCAGCTGCGCGCCGAAGTACATGTAGCCGGGATCGTGCAGCTGGCGCTCGGCGCCCCAGCTCGAGGCTGCGAGTCCCTTCTGCACGAGCGCGCGGTGCAGGCGCCCGGACGGGGTATCGCCGAGGACCTGCACCAGCAGGTCGATCGCCGGATATTCCGGATGGCTGCCGGCGACGATGCGATAGAGCGCGGTGACCAGCTGCTGGTCGCCGATGCGCCGCAGCGTCACCGTGCGCTCGCCGTCCTGCGTCGGCTCCTCGGTGTAGAACGCGGGCAGGACGCGCGTCGGCTTCGGGATCGGGCCGAAATGCTTCGCCACCAGCTCGAGCGCCCGCGGCTCCTCGAAGCGCCCGGCGATCAGCAGCACCGCGTTGTCGGGCTGGTACCAGGTGCGGTAGAAGGCCTGCAGCTTGTCGATCGGCACGCGCTCGATGTCGGCGCGCTGGCCGATGGTCGGATTGCCGTAGTTGTGCCATGGATAGGCGAGCTGCTGCATGCGCTGGAACAGCACCGAGCCCGGGTTGTTCTCGCCCATCTCGAACTCGTTGCGCACCACGGTCATCTCGCTGTCCAGGTCCTGGCGCGAGACGCGCGAGGTCACCATGCGGTCGGCCTCCATGGCGAGCGCCCAGTCCAGGTTTTCCGGCGTCGCCGAGAAGGTCTCGAAGTAGTTGGTGCGGTCGTTCGAGGTCGTCCCGTTCCAGCGCGCGCCGCGGCGCGTCAGCTCGCTCTTGATGTCGGGGAAGCTCTTCGAGCCCTTGAACAGCATGTGCTCGAGGAGGTGCGCCATGCCTTTCTCGCCGTAGCCCTCGTGGCGCGAGCCGACGAGGTACACGATGTGCACGGTGATCGTGTCGGCGCCCGGATCGGGCAGCGTGAGCACCTTGAGGCCGTTCGGCAGCCGGTACTCGGTGACGCCCTCGATCGACACCACGCGCTGCGGCAGCTCGGCAGCCAGCGCAGCGAACGCCCAGACCAGCACTACCGCGGCGGTAGCGATTCGTTTCATAGCAACCAGTGGAATAAGTGGAGTGCGGCGAGACCCGCAAGGATGGTAGCGAAGGTCAGGCGCCAACGCCATGCCACCGCCATTGCGACAACGCCCGCCGCCATTTGTTCATATCCCGGCGAAAGGAGCAGCTCCGGCGCGGCCCGCGCCCGGCTAGCCGCTCATTTCTGGCTGCGTTGTTCGCGGATGCAGGCCTTCAGCTCTTCGCCGCGCTTGTCCTTGCAGGCTTCGCGGATTTTCTCGCGGCGTGCCAGGCGCTCCTTGCCGAGCGCTTCGCACTTGGCGGCGTCCTTCGATTCCGCGCACATCTGCTTCATCATGCACTCGTCGTGCTCGGCGCCCTGCTTGCCTTCGCAGACGGCGCGCGCATCGCGGTGCGCGGTTTTCGCCTTGGCCGCGCGGTCCTCGCAGGCCTTGGGATCCTTCGCCTGCGCGCACATCGCCTTCACCATGCACTCGCGCCGCTCGACGCCCTGCTTTCCTTCGCAGGCCTTCTCGGCCTGGGTGTGCGCGGCTTTCATCTTCGCCACGCGCTCCTCGCAGGCCTTCGGATCCTTGGCTTTCGAGCAGTCGAAGGCGTGCTCCTGCGCGTAGGCGCCGCCCGCGAGCAGCGCGCCGACAAGGAAAATGACAGCTTTCATGGGCTCTCCTTTGGGGGCTGGATGCCCCAAAAAACGCACAGGCTCACCGCCGCGCTGACAGCGAGCCTGTAACGGTTTGTTTCAGCCCAGCTGCTTCAGCATCGTCGCGCCGTCGGAGACCTCGAACTTGCCCGGGCCCTCGACGTTCAGCTGCTTCACGACGCCATTGTCGACGAGCATCGAGAAGCGGGTCATGCGGGTACCCATGCCGCGCGCGTTGAGATCCAGCTCGAGGCCGAGCGCCTTGGTCCACTGCGCGCTGCCGTCGGCGAGAAAGCGGATCTTGCCGAGCGCTTTCTGGTCGCGGCCCCAGTGCGCCATGACGAAGGCGTCGTTGGTCGCCACGCACCACACTTCGTTCACGCCTTTCTTGCGCAGCTGGTCCATGTTCTGCACGTAGCTCGGCACGTGCTTTGCCGAGCAGGTCGGCGTGTACGCGCCGGGCAGGCCGAAGATCGCGATCTTCTTGCCCTTGACCGCGTCGGCGACGTTCAGCTCCTTCGGCGCCATCGCGCACTGCGTGGCGGAGTCGAACTCGGTGGATTCCATGAGCTTGCCGTCGGGAAGGCGCTCGCCTACCTTGATGGTCATTGAGGATCTCCTGTGGGGTCGTCGGAAAGGGGGAGGGCGAGAATAATACCCAAATGAAGCCGCCCGCGGACCGCGTGCTCGAAGGCGAGGTGCTGCCGCCCGAAAGCGAGACCGAGCGCGAGCTGCGCCAGCGGCTGAACTTCCTCGCGTGGCTCCTCGACAGCTCGATCCCGATACCCGGGACGCGCCTCACGATCGGGCTCGATGCCCTGATCGGGCTGTTCCCGTTCATCGGCGACCTGCTCGGCGTGGTCGCCTCGAGCTACATCCTCGCCGAGGCGAACCGCATGGGCGTCGGGCGGACGATCCTCGCGCGCATGGCGTTCAACGTGGCGATCGAGGGGGTGATCGGCATCGTGCCGATCGCGGGCGACGTGTTCGACGCGGCGTGGAAGGCGAACCAGAAGAACGTGCGCCTGCTCAACGCCTGGGCCGAGCGGCCGCATCAAACACGCCGCGCGAGCGGTTTATTCCTCGCCGTCCTGACCGTCGCGCTGATCGGTTTCTTCGCCGCCTGCGGCTACCTCACCTATCTACTGTTCCGCTGGATGCTCGGCTAGCATGCGCGCCATGCTGGTCTGGCTTCGGCCGCTCTCGCTGCTGCTGGCGCTCGCTGCGCTCATCCTGCTCGCATTGTCCGGGCCCGGCGTGCGCTTCGGGCTATGGTCCTACGCCACCGGCTTCATCGTCTTCCGCTGGGCCGCGTACGTCGCCATCGCGGCGGCGCTGGCAGCCGCGCTCGCGCTCGCCATACCGAAGGTGCGCGCCCAAGGCTTCCTGCTGCCGATGCTCGCGCTGGTCGTCGGTCTTGCCGTTCTCTATGTGCCGCTGCGCTTCCTTCAGCAGGCGCGGGCGGTGCCACCCATCAACGACATCAGCACGGACACCGTGAATCCGCCGCGCTACATGACGCAGCCGCGCGCCTATCCGGGCGCCGAGTTCGCGCGCCAGCAGCGCGCGGCCTATCCGGACATCCTGCCGATGGTCCTTCCCGTTCCGCCGCGCGAGGCGTTCGCCCGGGCAGTCGCCGCGGCGGAGGCCATGGGCTGGGAGGTGGTCGGGCGCGACGCCGCCGCGGGCACGATCGAGGCGGTCGACACGACGAAATGGTTCGGCTTCAAGGACGACATCGCAATACGCATCACGCCCACGCCGGAAAGCGGCAGTCCGAATGTATCCCGAGTGGATATCCGCTCGAAGTCGCGCGTGGGCCGCAGCGACGTCGGCACTAATGCACAGCGCATCCGGGCCTACGCGGAGCGCCTCAAATGATTTCGGCGTAACCTTGCGAGCGTAAAACACCCGCAAAGGGGCCGTCATGAGAACGATCGCATTGCTTGGCACATTGATCACGGCGGCCGCGTTGGCGGCCAGCGCGTGGGCGCAGCCGGCCAAGGAGCCGGCGAAGCCGGCGCCTCAGGAAGCGCCGAAGGCCGCGGCGCCCAAGGCGGACGCGGTGGCCAAGGCCGAGCCGCGCAAGCCCAGGAAAATCAACCCGCGCCGGCAGGAGGACGCGAGGCACTGCCTCGAGAAGTCCACCAACACCGAAATCATCAAGTGCGCAGAAGCGTATCTTTAGTCGGCGGCGCGGCGCCCGAGAGGTCCACCGGCACGTAGAAGTCCGCCTTGCCGCGGCGCACCAGCAGGGCCAGGCTGCCGCCCGGCTGCGCGGCGACGATGCGCGTGAAATCCTCGATGCTGCGCAGGCGCTGCTCGTTCACCGCGTACACGATGTCTCCGACGCGCAGTCCCGCGCGCTCGGCAAGGCTGCCCGCCTTGATTACCGACAGGCCGTAGGCGAGACCGACCGAGCGCAGCGCCGACGCCGGCATCTCGCGCAGCGCCAGCCCTAGCGCCTCGGGACTCTGGATCGTCACCTGGCGCAACGGGCCCTCGGGCGCGTCGCAGGCGCCGAGGGCGAGGAGCGCGACGAGGAAGACCTTTCTCATCGTCCGGGGACTCAGCAAGACTTGAACCCGGACTGACCCTTGCTCGTTGTCGCACGCACGAACAGCGGCGCATCGCTTATGCGGGTCTCTTCAGCACCGAAGGCATGCGCGTCTCGTGGGGCGGCATCATCGGCGGCGTGCTGAGCGCCGTCGGTTGGCGGCGCGATGGCCGGCCGCCGGCGCCAGCCGCTCAGTTATCCCAGCTCGACCGGTACATAGAGCGAGACCTCTCCGCGCCGCACCAGCAGGGCGACCATGTCGCCCTTGTGGTGCGCGCCGATCAGCTTGTCGAACTCCTGCCGGCTCGCGAAGGGGCTCTGGTTGACGCCGACGATGACGTCGCCCGGCAGGATGATGCTGCCCGGTCCCGAGCGCTGCGCGACGTCGACCACCACCAGCCCGTAGTCGACGCCGAGGGTCTTGCGCTCCGCGGGCATGAGCTCGCGGACCGCCATGCCAAGGCGCGGGTCCTCCTGCTTGGCCGGCGCCTGGCGCGCGGCGGCCGCCGTGGGTTCGGGCGCGATCTCGCCGACGCGAAGCGGAAGCGTCTGGCGCTTGCCTTCGCGCCATACCGCCAGGTGGGCGAGGCTGCCCGGCCTGGTCGCGGCGACGAGGCGCGGCAGCTCGCTCGGCTCGTCGATCGTCTCGCTGTTCCATTCGAGGACCACGTCGCCGACGCGCACGCCGGCCTGATCGGCCGGCCCGCCCTTCTCGACGTTGATGATGATCGCGCCGGTGGCCTCCTCGAGCCTGAACGAGCGCGCGAGCTCCCTGGTCACCGGCTGGATGGCGATGCCGATGCGCCCGCGCGTCACCTTACCCTGGCTCTTGAGCTGCCGCGACACGTCGAGCGCCACCTCGATCGGGATGGCGAAGGACACGCCCATGTAGCCGCCGGTGCCGCTGTAGATGAGGGAGTTCACGCCGATCACCTCGCCCTGCAGGTTGAGCAGCGGCCCGCCCGAGTTGCCGGGGTTCACCGCGACGTCGGTCTGGATGAAGGGCACGTACATCTCGTCGGGCAGCGAGCGGCCTTTCGCGCTCACGATGCCGGCGGTGATCGTGTTGGCGAAGCCGAAGGGCGAGCCGATCGCCGCCACCCAGTCGCCCGGCTCGAGCTTGGAGGAGTCGCCGAGCCGGGCGGGCGGCAGGCCGTCCGCATCCACCTTGAGCAGCGCGACGTCGCTCCGCTTGTCGAGGCCCACCACCTTGGCCTTGAACTCGCGCTTCGAGTCCGCCAGGCGCACGCTCACGTCGTCGAACTCGGCCACGACATGCGCGTTGGTGAGGATGTAGCCGTCCTCGCTGATGATGAAGCCCGAGCCAAGACCCTGGCGCGGCTGGCCGCGGTCGGGCAGGTCCGGCATGAAGCGGCGGAAGAACTCCAGCATCGGATCCTCGGCGCGCTGATTCGGGCCACTGGCCGCGCTGCCGCCGGCGGCTGCGGTCTGCGCCTTGCGCGACGAGATGACGTTCACGACCGACGGTCCGGCGGCCTTCATCAGCGACTTGAAGTCGGGCAGCCCACGCGTCTGGCCGTCTGCGTCGAACGCGACCAGCGTCAGGAGCAGGACGAAGCCGAAGATGAACCGATCGAGCTTTATCGCTGGCATGGGTGCTTCGAGACCACGCGGTTGACGCGTTGGGGCACCGGCTCGCCCTCGGCCCAGGCGCGGAGGAGCGCATCGATCACTTCGTGTTTCGGCGTGCGCGCGACCACTTGCTCGTTCAGCTGCAGCGTCACGCCCGGGCCGGGCGCATAGGCGATCGTCACCCGGTCGCCGACCGAGAGCTGGCGCCAGGCGTTGCGGATGGCGTTCATCGCGGCGCCGTCGAGCTGCTCTTCGAGCGCGCGCTTCCATTTCGCCGGAAGATCCCGCGGCAGGAAGCTCTTGGAGAGGATCTGGACATGCAGCGCCTTCGGCTGCCCCGGGTCCTGCAGCGCCGCATCGGGCGCCGCACGCGGGGGGATGTAGAGCGCCGCCGCATACTGATGAATCCAAAGCGTGTCGCGGGTGGTGCAGCTCGCCGCCGGCAGCGACTGGTTGCCCACGCGAAGCGCGCTCGGCACCTGCACCGCAGTGGCGGGCACGAGGGTCAGCACCCCGAGCGCGACCATTGCAGGGCCTATTAGCCACTTCACGCGGGGAATGCTGCAAATTGCGGTCCCGCTGGGGGAGGGGCTCGATCGCCACTTCGGCGGCCCGATTTTCCAAGCTACGGTAATTCCGGGTACGAAATGTGCCTCTTGACCCGCGGATGCGCCTTTCCGCTCTAAGTCTGCTGGCCATCGCCGCCTGCGCCGGCACGCCGCCACCCGCCACGGAGCTTGCCGCCGCGCGTGCCGCGATCGAGCAGGCCGGACCGCTCGCCGCGCACTATGCGCCGGCCGAGCTCGCGGCAGCCCAAAGCAAGCTGGAGCGCGCCGAGCAGGCACTGGCACGCGACGAGCGGACGCAGGC